>JAAAOI010000226.1 GCA_009908945.1 Bacteroidota bacterium | reverse complement strand
CGACTAATAAGCAAGCACCGGAGAAAAGGCCGACCGGGCCATGGGCCCGCGTTGCACCGGGCGCCTGTGCGTGCTATGTTGAGGAAGCCATCGCTTCTCCACATCCCCCCGGTTCTGCCCATGTCGTTCTCTCGCTGGATCGTTGCTATCGCCGGCACCCTGCTGATCTTGCTGCTTGCGGCCGGCGCCGCCGGCTACTGGTACGTGACGGCGGCGTATCCCGACTACGAGCGCACCGTAACCGACGCCTCGCTATCGGACACCGTGCAGGTGCTCCGCGACGACCGGGCGGTGGCGCATCTGCAAGCGACTTCCACGGACGACCTCTACTTTGCGCAGGGTTTCGTGCATGCGCAGGAGCGACTCTGGCAGATGGACTTCCAGCGGCGCGTGGTGCAGGGGCGGCTGGCCGAGGTGTTTGGGGAAGAGCAACTGGCGGCGGACCGCTTTCTGCGGACCCTGGGCCTGTCGCGCATTGCCGCACGGATCCTGGAGGTGACCTCCCCCGAAGGCCGGCGCGTGCTGGAACGCTATGCCGACGGCGTGAACGCCTACCTCGCGCAGACCGACCGGCTGCCGTTCGCGTTTCGCGTGCTGGGTATCACGCCGGAGCCGTGGGCGCCGGAGCACTCGGTGGGCATGGTGGCGCTGATGGCGTACAACCTCGGCTCCAACTGGCAGGAACAGATGGGCCGCACCGCCCTGCGCGAGGTCGTGTCCGATACGCTCTTTCAGGAGCTCCTGCCCCCTTACAACCGCGACACGCCCCCTGTATGGCGGTCCGATCAGGCGGAGGCCGTGCCGGTGCCGCGTGAAACCGCCACGCTGCCTGCGCTGGAGCTGCCCTCCGCCGCGGCCCTGCAGCAGCTCGCCAACGCCGCGCACCTCGGCGGCCTGGCCGATCACCTCCCACAGCTCGGCAGCAACAGCTGGGTGGTAGCGCCGGAGCGGTCAGCCTCCGGCGAGGCGCTCCTGGCCAACGACCCTCACCTGCAGGTGGGCGCGCCCGTCCTCTGGTACGAAAACCGCCTCTACGTGCCCGACACACTGCACGTCAACGGCTGGTCGATCCCCGGCGCCCCGGCCGTCATCCTGGGCCACAACGACGCCATCGCCTGGGGGATGACCAATACCGGCAACACGCAGGACCTCTACCTTGAAGAGTTTGACCCGGAGGACTCTCTGCGCGTGCGGGGGCCGGACGGCTACTACACTGTGGACGTGCAGGAGGAGTTGATCGCGGTGGACGGGCGTGCGGCGCCCGACACGCTGCGCATCCGCCTCACGCGCAACGGGCCCGTCTTCCAGCCCGATGAAGAGCCCCCGCTCAGCATCCGGTGGACGGCCTACGAGGTGGAGCGCAGCCCGCTGGATGCCCTCCTGCAGGCCAACGCAGCGCAGGACTGGGCAAGCTTCCGTGCGGCCTTCCGGCACTTCACCGTGCCGGTGCAAAACCTGGTGTACGCCGATACCTCCGGCACCATCGGCTTCTTTACCGCGGGCGATGTGCCCATCCGTCCGCAAGGCGACGGCCTGGTCCCCGTGCCCGGCTGGGACAACGCCTACCGCTGGAACGGCCGCATTCCGTATGAGGAGCTGCCTGCCCTCTTCAATCCGCCCCAAGGGTACATTGCCACGGCCAACCATCGGGTTACGGATGATGCCTATCCGCACACGATTGAGCTCGACAACGCACCGCACTATCGCATGCTGCGCATCATCGAGCAGCTGGCGGCGCGGTCTGACTTCACGCTGGACGACTTCGAAGCCATGCAGACCGACTGGTACAACCGCCACGCGGCGGAGCGGGCGCCGCAGCTGGTGGCGGCGCTAACGGCTGCCACCGACCTGACCGACCGGGAGCGCGCCGCTCTTGCGCTGGTCGGGGAATGGGCGGAGAACCCGGTCAACACCCCGGAGGCCGCTGGCGCTGCCATCTTTCAGGTCTGGTATCTGGAACTGATGCGGGCGGTGTTTGAGGCAGAGATGGGGCCCGACGTGTATGCCTCGTTTCTGGAAGGGCGGGGCTACCTGGCCTACAATGCGCTGGAGCACCTGCTGGAGACGCACCGCGCCGGCGAAGCCTCGGCGTGGCTGCCGGACGGCCTCGCGCCACCGGCCCGCGCCAGCTTCCAGGCTACCGTAGCGCAACTCACCGACCAGCAGGGCCGCACACCGGCCGACTGGCGGTGGGACCGCCTGCAGCGCATCACGTTCGACCACGTGCTGGGCGCCTCCCGCCTGCTGCGACCGCTCGTCAACCGCGGCCCCTACCCCTACGGCGGGGACCACATGACGGTGGGCCGCGCAGCCTATGCGCTCACCGACCCCTTCAACGTCCGCGCCATCGCCGGGACCCGCTTTATGATGCGGATGGGCCAGCCCATCGAGGCGCGGGCTGTCATTGCCGGGGGGCAGTCAGGCCATCCGCGCCATCCCCACAGCGCCGACCAACTGCCTGCCTGGCTGGAGGGCGCCTTCTACACGCTACAGCCCTCGTTTGCTAAGGCCGCCGACGGCGCCGTGCACATAATGCGTCTGTCTCCTCGGGAATGATGTTGATGCTGAATGGTGAATGACCCGATTCACTACGCATCAAATGTACAGGTTTACTTACTTGCGTACGTATGAAATTCGTCGTATCTTGCCGTTAACGGATGGATGTACCTGTCCTCGTCGCCCTTCCCAGCGTCTGCCACTTTCAGTTATGCGATACGCGTATCTGTCCCTGCTTGCCTGCCTGCTTATCGCCACCGGGTGCGATACCGTGGAAGAGACACCCCCCGAGCCTTTTCTTGACGCAACGTTTGTTGCGGCGGACTCGACGGTGACCTTTGCAGGAACGCCCGCTATGTTTGAGGAACGGGTGCCTTTCTTTCCACAGGAGATGGTAACCTACCAGTTGGATCTTGAGGTAGACGTGGACGAGGCCATCCTCCACCTCAGCTTTTCGCACTACAGCCCCGGCGGCTTTCGCTCGAACAT
>JAAAOI010000126.1 GCA_009908945.1 Bacteroidota bacterium | reverse complement strand
TGCAGATCGGGCGGTCGGGGAACGTCGTGTTCGTGATCAACATCGTCCGCCTGGTTGTGGGGAGGCACGGCGCCGGTGCCGGGCTCTCTGTTCATCATTGCAAGGCGATCGGCGAGCTGCATCTCGGCGTCGATGCGGAACGCGCCGTGGGTTACCACCGCCTCGCCTTCCTCCACGCCGTCCTCGATCACGTACTGATCGCCGGCGCGGTGGCCGAGGGTCACTTCGCGCGCCTCAAAGCGCGGGGTGTCGGCCTCGGGCACGCGGACGTAGAGGATGGAGCGCGGACCGGTCCACAGCACCGCGCTGGCCGGCACGAGATGCTTGGCGTCGTCTCCCGCGCCTGATACCGTACCGTGTACCAGCATGCCGGGCTTGAGGCGGCCGCCGGGGTTGCGCACCTCAGCGCGCACACGGGCGGTGCGGGTGTCGGGGTTGATCACCGGGTCGATGTAGGTGATGGTGGCTTCCTGCCGGTGGCCCGGATTCGCGCGCATCGAGAACGCGATGGACTGCCCGGTGCGCAGCCAGTCGAGGTCTTCTTCGTACGCTTCGAAGATCACCCACACAGTGCTCAGGTCGGCGACCTCAAACAGAACCGATCCCTCCTCTACGTACTGCTCTCGGGAGACCTTCCGATCCAGTACAATGCCGGAAACAGGGGAGGTCAGATTCACGCGTTCCTGTACCTCGCCCGATTCCTCGATCCGCTGGATTTCCTCTTCGCTCAGCTCCCAGAGCTGCAGTTTGCGCCGGGCCGATTCCACCGCAGACGGGCTGCGCTCTTCGTGCTTCAGCGCCTGCAGCAGCTCCCGCTGCGCGCTGATCAGGTCAGGGGAGTAGATCGTCGCCATCGCTTCGCCCGCACGAAGGGGCGCCCCGGTAAAATCAACGTACAGATCGCGGATGCGGCCATCGAAATGAGCGGTGACCGTTGTGATGCGCCGCTCGTCCACGGCTATGCGTCCGGGCAGCTGCACCTGGCGGGTGGGCACC
Source organism: Bacteroidota bacterium (assembly GCA_009908945.1). GTDB lineage: Bacteria > Bacteroidota > Rhodothermia > Rhodothermales > Salinibacteraceae > Tc-Br11-B2g6-7. Next base: position 2,052 of record JAAAOI010000126.1, on the reverse strand, counting down.
TCCACGCGTACCGGGCTGGTCTGCACGTCGGCCAGAGCCATCGCTGCTTCGGTCATCACCATCGTAACCTCATCAGTGCCCTCGTCCGTCTCACCCGCTGGAATCAGGTCCATCCCGCAGATGGGGCAGGAGCCGGGCTCATCGGAGCGGACGGCCGGGTGCATGGAGCAGGTCCACGTGGTGACGTTCTCGCCGGTCCCGGCGTTTTCGTTGTCGCCGTTGTGGACGTGGGTGTTCTGATTTTGCGGGTTGTCCGGCGTGCCCGACCCGCCGCCCGACCCCAGCCAGAGGCCGAGGACGAGGCCGAGCAGAAGTCCGGCGCTGAGGATGTGGGGGCGTGACGTCATGGGTTCAAGGGGGGGAGCATCGAGAAGCGTGTATGAGGACGTGGGGCGCAACCCACGTTTCCTCGCCGCGTCCGTCTCGGGCGCGACGTGAGACGGTAGCCGTCCCGGCTACAGGTTGTGGTCCCTCCGGTCTGTAGCCATGGTGTCATCTGGCGCTGTATAGCCCAGGCCGCTGTGCAGAGGGGAGAGGGACCGAGACGGTCCCCGGAGGCGCATCGCAGCCGAGACGGCTGCGACGAGGGATATTTCTCCCTGTCGCGCCAGTGACTGAGAGGGCGGTTGCGAGTGTGCGGGGACAATTCCCCTTCCGGTCCCGGCGGACCACCTTTACTCCACTCCGTTCCGTTAGTCGCTCCGCTCGTTTCCCGGGAGGGAAAGGCGATGGGTGCGGTGCTCGGCGTTCCTCGTCGCGTCCGTCTCGGGCGCGACGTGAGACGGTAGCCGTCCCGGTTGTGGCGAGGGCTTTTTCTGCTTCCCGCGGGGCTGCCACGCCGGCCAGCGGGGTGTGCACGTTGAATCATGGGGCTGGACGTAGACGATCAGTTCGTGAGTCGAAAATCATGGCCGGCCGGGGGCTGGGCGAGCAGCGCGTCAATCTGGGCCCGCGCCTGGTGCTGGCGCGTCTGCGCCTCGATGAGGGCCACGCCGTAGTCGAGGATCTGCCGTTGCATGCGGATCACCTCGCCGAACAGGGTACGGCCGGCACTATAGGCCGCGCGCAGCACCTGCACGGCCTGGTCGGCACGGGGCAGCAGGCGGTTGCGGTTGAGGTCGATGCGCCGCGTGGCGTCGTGGTAGGTGTGGAGCAGGCTTTCGAGCGTGGCCGTCAGTTCATTGGTCTGTTGCTGCTGGCGGAGACGCGCAGCCTCAAGGCGGGCTTCCGCTTCCTGGCGCTGGGCGCGGTACTTTCCTCGGAAAAGGGGCAGCTGAAGGCTGGCGAGTACCGTGACGCTCTCGTTCATGTCGTCCGTCCTGCGCATGAACGTATGGTCGCGCCCCATCACCTGTAGGCCAAAGCCGAAGCTGGGACGGCCTTCCAACTGAGAGAGACGAACGGCAGCCCGCTCGGCCGCCTGACGCTTCTCGTAGGCGGCGAGTCCCGGGTTGGCCTGCCGAACGATAGCCATCAGCTCTTCCTCTGGCTTATGGTCGTGCATCCCCGCGAGGGCGAGGGGGGCCGCGGGAAGGCGGTCGGGGAGCGCGATGGCAGCGCGGGCGTCCCGATTCAGCAGCGCGTTGAACTCGGCCTGCAGATGTTGAGCCATGTGGCGGAGGTCGGCCACGTCTGTGCGGATCTCTTCCTGCTCCATCTCGATGCGCAGCAGGTCGACCTGGCCGCTGCCCGCTCGTGCAGTCTCGTACCGTGTGCGAATGATCGGCGCCAGGTCGTCAAGGAGTGCGACATGGCGCTCCATAAACCGGATGCTCTGCCGCACCCGGAAGTAGGCGAAATACCGCTGGTGCACTTCCGCCATCAGGTCGAGCCAGTCCTGCTCCACCTCCAGCCGCAGGGCGTCCGCCCGGTGGTCCTGCTCGCTTCGGCGGGTGCGGAGGGTGCCAAACCAGGGCACGCGCTGCATGACGCTGCCCGAGAGCCGGCCCGGGAGGCTGCCCGCCTGATCGGGGGGGTTGGTGAAGAAGCTGAGTGAGAGCTCAGGATCGGGCAGCGACCCGACCTGCGATCCCACGTGGGTCTGGGCCCGGT
>JAAAOI010000109.1 GCA_009908945.1 Bacteroidota bacterium | reverse complement strand
GGTGAGCAGCAGCGCCGCAATGGAGCCCACGTTGCCAAAGCCCTGCACAGCCACGGTCGACTGATCGGGGCGCATGCCTTCGCGCTCCATCGCGGCCAGCGTGACGGTCATCACGCCGCGTCCGGTGGCCTCCTTCCGTCCGGCCGAGCCCCCCAGCAGGATGGGCTTGCCGGTCACCACTGCGTTTTCAGTGCGGCGGGAGTGCATGGAGTAGGTATCCAGTATCCACGCCATGATCTGGGCGTTCGTGTTCATGTCCGGCGCGGGGATGTCGCGGTCGGGGCCAAACACATCGATCAGGTTGGCGGTGTAGCGCCGGGTGAGGCGCTCCACTTCGCCCGCGCTCATCTCCCGGGGGTTACAGCGCAGCCCGCCCTTGGCGCCGCCGAAGGGCACGCCCACCACCGCACACTTCCAGGTCATCCAGGCGGCCAGGGCCTTTACCTCGTCGATGTCCACGTCCGGCGCGAAGCGGATCCCGCCTTTGCTCGGCCCGAGGACTTCGTTGTGGATCACCCGGATGCCCTCATACATCTTCACCCGGCCATCGTCCTGCACCACCGGCACGGCGGTGATGTGCACGCGGGACGGCGTGATAAGGTACTCGTAGAACCCCGGATCAAGCTCCAGGATTTCCGCGGCGATATCGAACCGCTCCACCATCGACTGAAAGGGGTTGTCGTGGTCGCGGATGGGCGCGGGCTCCTGGTAAACGGAGCGCTCGTGGAGGTTGCGTTTGAACGGCATAACAGCATGGGGGTTGGAAAAGAAGGGCGGCAGGTGCGCCGCCAGCGTAGGTGCCACGTGGACTCTATAAGGTATGGGTTTGCAGGCAACCTGCAACATGAATCTTCTTCAAGGATCTGTCCGGGTACCCCCTCCATGCCCCTTTCCCGCCGCCGCAAGCACGCGATCGCGCAGCTCACCCGGAAGCGCAGCCGCGATGCGGCCGGCGAGATGCTGGTGGAGGGCATCCGCGGCGTGGAGTCGGCCGTGGCAGCGGAAGCCCCGCTGGTAGAGCTTGTGGTGACGCCCGAAGCGGCCGCGGCGCCCCGGGTGGCCGCGTTGCTGGAAGCCGCCGCCGCGCCCGTGCACACGATCCCCGCCGAGGAGATGCGCACCCTCAGCGCCACAGCGACGTCCCAGGGGGTGCTGGCGGTGGTGGAAACGCACCGCACGCCGCCTGAGACGCTAACGGACGCGGCGTCGGTGCTGCTGCTCGATGGCGTGCAGGATCCCGGCAATGTGGGCACCATGATCCGCACCGCCGCATGGTTTGGGGTAGACGCCGTAGCCAGCGCCCCCGGTACGGCGGGCTTCTTTGGGCCCAAGGTGGTGCGCGCGGCGGCCGGCAGCCTGTGGGACGTGCGCCTGAGCCCTACCGCCGACGCGGCCGCCTTCCTGGAGCAGATGCGCCGCCACGACTTTCGCTGCTATGGCGCCGACCTCTACGGGACGCCCGCGGCCCACTGGGCGCCCGCCCGCCCGGCCGTGCTGGTGATGGGCAGTGAAGCGCACGGCCTGTCGCCTGCGGTGCGGGATGCGCTGGATGAACCGGTTGCCATTCCGGGCAGCGCCTCCCGGGCCGGCGCCGAGTCGCTGAATGTGGCTGTGGCGGCGGGCATCCTGATCCACGCCTGGCACGGGCAGAGGTAGGGCCGCAGGAGAGCAGACGCGCGCCCCCGGTGGGCCGGTGCCGGTTGGAAGGCCCGTCTCCTTTCGCTGAAAAACCATGCACCCGTACCACAATAGTGCAGCACTCTCACTATTTTACTATGCTACTGTTGTAGCTCCCGTTGCCTTTTCCACACACCACCGTCTGTTTACCCTATGGAGATTCCCGCCTTGCAAGGGCTCGCGTCGGAGCGCCGCCTGATGACCATGGAGCAGCCCCTGCAAACGAGCGAGCAGCAGTCCTCGCTGCGTATCGGCGTACCGGCAGAGGCGTCCAACGAAGAGCAGCGGGTCGCGCTGGCGCCCGGTGGGGTGGAGACGCTCGTGGCCAGCGGCCATGAGGTCTACGTGGAATCAGGCGCGGGTGCGAATGCGCACTTCACCGACAACGAGTACGCCGAGGTGGGCGGGCAGGTGGTGGGCGCGGCCGCCGACGTGTACAGCAAGAGCGAGCTGATTGTGAAGGTGGGCCCGCCGGTCGGCGATGAGCTGGACCTGCTACAGGCCAAGCAGGTGCTCATCTCGGCGCTGCATCTGGGGGCCACCACCCCGCAGTTCCTGCAGCGCCTGATGGAGCTGCGCATCACCGGCATCGGGTTTGAGTTCATCCGCGACTCCGACGGCTCGCTGCCCATCGTCCGCATGATGCATGAGATCATGGGGTCGCTGGCGGTGCAAATCGCTGCGCGGTACCTGGAGAGCGACGAGGGCGGCAAGGGCGTGATGCTGGGCGGCATCTCCGGCGTGCCCCCGTCCACGGTGGTGATCCTGGGCGCCGGTGTGGTGGGCGAGTGGGCGGCGCGCACCGCCCTCGGGTTTGGCGCCCACGTGATTGTGCTGGACCGCGACCTCGGCGCGCTGCGCTCGGTGGAGCACTACCTCAACCGCAACGTGACCACCGCCATGGCCTCGGCGCAGTACATTCGGCAGGCCGTGCTGTCGGCCGATGTGGTGATCGGGGCCATGATGAGCAACGGCGAGCGCTCACCGCTCCTCGTCACCGAAGACATGGTGGCGGCCATGCAGCCCGGCTCGGTCATCGTGGACGCCGTCATCGACCAGGGGGGCTGCGTAGAGACGAGCCGCCCCACCACCCACTCCGATCCCGTCTTTCGGATGTACGACGTGGTGCATTACTGCGTGCCCAACATGCCCTCCAATGCGGCCCGCACGGCCACCTACGCCCTCACCAACGTGCTCGTCCCCTACCTGCTGCAGATTGGGCGGACGGGCTCCATCAACGATGCCCTGTGGCACAACGTGGGGCTTCGGAACGGCACGTACGTGTACCGGCGCTACCTCACCAAGAAGAGCCTCGCGACGCCGTACGGCCTCCCGCATCGCGACATTGAGCTGCTGATTGCGTCGGGGATTTAGCC
>JAAAOI010000036.1 GCA_009908945.1 Bacteroidota bacterium | reverse complement strand
GGCATCCTGACCATCTGGTGAGCCACGCCGTCCTCAAGCGCGTCTTCTGCGACCTGCAAGAGCTTGCCCCCGCCGATGCGCCGCAGCGCCTCGCCTTCTTCACGCTCCCGCCGCCGGGGCCCGACGCCGGCCGTCCGGCGCACTTGACGCACTCTGCAGCCGAGGCCATCCAGGTGGTTGTGGAGGCCACGGCTGAGGACCTGGCGCGAGGAGCGGACGCGCTGGCATGTTACGAGACGTACCGCGAGGTGGTCGAGGCGCACCAGCCCCTCAACACGGTGCGTAACGCCGGGGTCTGCTTTGAGCTCTTCGGCGAAGCCTTCAACGAACCACTGGCCGACCTCACCGCCGCCCTGCCCGCCCACACCGTTGCGGCGCGGACGTGAGGGCAGCGGCATACCGGCGGTGCAGTGTTATGCGGGCATGGCTGAAGGCAAGACCCCCGCTACCCGGAGCATGTCCACCGTAGTGAAGGCGCCATCGCCGTTGGCATAGGTAGGCGTCCACTTCGGGTTGGCGCGCACAAACGAGCGGCGGTCGCCCTCCAGCAGCCCGATCAGCACCTCGGCCACAATGCGGCCGCCGACCGGTCCCAGATGCAACCCGTCGGCGCGGGCGGCGCCCTCTGCCAGAATGTAGAACCAGAGCGGCGTATGCTCGTGCAGGCCCAGGTCCTTCAGGCGCATGTAGGGCTCTGTGCCCATGCTGTCTTCCAACTCCGTTTGCGTGAGGGGGTCAATGCACATGGCGCAGGCCACCTGCTGCCCGGAGGGCAGGTTGAAGGACAGCCCACGGAGAAGATTGCGTTCGGCCAGCGAGGGGATGTCAGGTGAGAACGGCAGGGTGAAGAGGGGGCCAGACAGGATGTGGTTGAACTGCCGGGCCGGTTGGTGCATGCCATCGCCGGTATCGAAGAAGTAGCGCCAGTCGACGTACCGCCGTGGCGCCCGAACACCGCCCGAGAGGTCGTCGGGGTCGCTGTCGCCGATCTCGTGCGGATCGAACAGCGGGATCTCGTGCGTGCCGTCCGTCATGAAGTCATCGTTCACTTTCATCTGGCCCGGGATGAGGGTGTGCCCAAACCGGAAAGCGGCAACGGCAAACTCGATGGGAATGAAGGGCTCGTTGCGCCATTTGTAGTACCGGCGGCCGGTGCCCGTGCAATCCGCGGTGTAGATGTCATCCACCAATGCCTGCCCGACCATGCGGGGGAGGAAGTCGTGCAGCACGATCCACTGAAAGTGCCAGCGGGCCTCCTGCTGGGCTGCCTCAAAGAGCTCGCCGCTATCCACCGTGCCTTCCAGGTCATCTACAATGGCATTATGGAAGCGCAAGAACGCATGGTGCAGTTGGGCAATCAACAGGTTCTCGTCGTTGCGCGGGTCGCCGATAAGGGCCGTGCCGGTGCTGTTGCGCGGCAGGTCGCGAGGGGCTGCCGCATCAATAAGCAGGCGCACCCCGTCGCTGTAGAGGTGCGGCGTGACGTCCGGGCCGGCACCGTAGACGCTGTCGAGCTCCAGCACGGGCGTGCGAAAGTTTCGGATGCCCTCGGGATCGTTTTGGCGCTCCAGGCTGGAGGTGGTGTCGAACGTAATGTCGTGGTCGATGAACTGCCCCATGAACACAAACCCCGCCGGTAAACTCGGGTGGGGCGTATTGTGGGCACTGCCCGGGTCCATCAACCCGCCGTCTTGGCCCAGCGTACTCAACCGCTGGCGATCAAACGCCACGGACTGCAGCAGGGGAAACAGCCGCCCGAACTTGCCGCTATCGTGATAGCGGGACTGCGGAGCGTGCATGCCGCGATGAAACCCTGTGTGCCCGTGGTGAACGTGTCCGTTCGTCATCTGCTGTCCATTCATCTCCATCGAGGTAACCTCCGTGTGTGCCAGTGAACGCAAATCTCGCTGCGGCGGCCCAAGGGCCTGCTGCTATAGCGCTATCACGAGATCGTAAGGAAATGCTACATTAAGTAAGAGCGCAAACATCCCCCTGTGGCGGACATATAGGCGGCACGAGTGCTGTTCTCTGGCGTAAACGTTAATGCTGCGATAACAAGAAAGGGTTTGCGGATCCGTACGTTGCTTCTGTCTTCTTCTCCCAAACCGCAGGTTTGCTTTGAAATCGACTCCCGCTGTGATGGATGCCGACGACCGCCCTGCCTCCAGCGATACCTCCGCCGAAGCGACCATCCTGGTGGTGGACGACGAAGATGATATCCTTGACTTGCTGCAGTACAACCTGGAGCGGGAGGGGTACGCCACCGTGGTCGCACGCGACGGCCCCGAGGCGCTCAAGGTAACGCGTGAGGTGCAGCCTGACCTCATCGTGCTCGACATCATGATGCCCCACCTGAATGGCCTGGAGGTATGTCGCCGGCTCCGCCAAGATGCGCACCTGCGCCACATTCCCATCCTGATGCTGACGGCCAAGAGTAGCGACCCCGACCAGATTAAAGGGCTGGACGTCGGCGCGGACGTGTACGTCGGGAAGGATGTCTCCATGCCGGTGCTGATGAGCCAGACGCAAGCGCTGCTCCGGGGCACCCGCCGCAACGAAACCCCGCCCGACCTGCTGCGCATCCATGGCCTGGAAGTGGACCGCGACCGCTACCTTGTCTTTCAGGAGCAGGACGGCAAGCGCGTGGAGATGCGCTTTCCGCGAAAGGAGTTTCAGCTGCTCTACTTCCTGGCTTCGCATCCCGGCACGGTGTTCACACGGCAAGAACTCCTGGACCACGTGTGGGGGCAAAACGTGTACGTGGTCGATCGCACCGTCGACGTACACGTCCGCAAGATCCGTGAGAAGATTGGCAGCCACTTCATCGAAACGGTGAAAGGCGTCGGCTACAAGTTCAAGGAGTAGCCAGAGCGGAGTAGCCAGAGCGGAATAGTTTGGCGCCGTCGCGCGTTTGGAAAGGCGACCTTTGCACAAACGCTTGCTGATCATGCCCGCTTCTACCTCCGGGTCCACCGTCCCGCCCCGGTACCGCCTGCGTCACAGCTCGCTACCACTCAAAATCGCAGCCTGGGTAGCCGCCGGCATGGCGGTAGCCACCGTAGCCGCAGCCAGTGCAGATGTGGGCCTGTCCTGGACGCTGGCTTTGGTGCTGCCACTTGTGGCCGGGCTGGCCACGTACACAGCGGCGTTCTTTCTGCTGGTGCCGCGCCTGGCGCTGGCCCATGCTACGCTCCGGCAGGTTCGCAAGCACCAGTTCGAAGACCTCGAGGCTGCGCGCATTCCTAAAGGGGACGAGCTCAACGCGCTCATCTGGCAGGTGTACCGCACGGGGCTCACCCTGGAAAAGGAAATCCAGGAGCTCCAGCGGGTGGAATCGCACCGGCGCGACTTCCTGGGCAACGTCTCCCACGAGCTCAAAACGCCCATCTTTGCCATCCAGGGGTTTGCCGAAACGCTGTTGGATGGGGCGCTGAAGGATGAGCGGGTAAACCAAACGTTTGTCAAGAAAATACATCGCAACAGCATCCGTCTGCGCAACATGGCGCGCGACCTGGCCGAGATCTCTCGGATCGAGACGGGGGAGTTGCAGATGACGGAAGGGCCGTTTACGCTGCAGCAGCTGGTGCGGGAGGTCATCGAGTCGATGGAGCCGCTGGGGGATGCCAAGGAGCTGACCCTCACGTACGACGTGCCGCCGGGACTCCCCCCGGCGCGGGGTGATGCCGAGCGCATCCGGCAGGTGCTCATCAACCTCATTGAGAATGCCATCCGATACAATACCGAGGGGGGCCAGGTTACGGTGCAGGCCCGGCGTGAGGACGGTGCCCTGCGCGTGGCGGTAGCGGATGATGGCGTAGGCATCCCGCCGCAGCACATCCCGCGGCTTACGGAGCGCTTTTACCGGGTGGACGAAAGCCGCGCCCGCAATCGGGGCGGCAGTGGACTCGGCCTGGCCATCGTGAAGCATATCCTGAGCGCGCACGGCCAACACCTGCAGGTCGATAGCACCCCCGGCAGGGGGTCCACGTTTGCGTTTTCTCTGCCCCAGCACACCCGCGATACACCACTCCTTACCCAGACGCCAAACAGGCGGACTGCTCCGGCGACGTCATAGGAACGATAGTTGTGACCTCTGGTTGGCGTTTTCTGCCTTGTAACCAGACGTACCAGCGCCTCGTCATGAAGTTATCGGAGCTGATCAAGCAGGAATCGTTTGCCTCACCGGCACAAAAGGCCCTGCTCAATGTGATGGTCAGCAGCTCCTGGGTGATGAATGAACTCTCGTCTATGATGGCGACCTACGACATCACGCCGGCGCAGTACAACGTGCTGCGCATCCTCAGGGGGAGCCACCCCGAGCCGCTCACCTGTAGCGCCGTAGGCGAGCGCCTGCTGGACCGCACGCCCGATGTGACGCGCCTGCTGAACCGGCTGGAAGGCCGTGCCCTCGTAGAACGGCAGCGTGCCTCGCACGACCGCCGGGTGGTGGAGGTCGGGATCACGAAGCAAGGGCGTGCCTTACTCAAGCGCATGGCACCGGAGGTGGAGGCGGTGCAGCAACGCCTCACCTGCCACCTCTCGACGCACGAACAGCGCCAGCTCAGCGACCTGCTGGAAAAGCTCCGTGAGGATCAGTAAGCCCCGGGCTTCTCTGGGCCTCGGCTTGACTCCCCGCACGCTCCCACCCGGGGGGAGAGGGCAACAGGTTGGGCGTAGCTGATTGCGCTGTTTTCCTCTGTGGAAGACAGCATGTGACGCGGGCAAGCCCGCGTGCGCAACGCAGAAAGCCCCGTGTTACTCCGGTCGATAGACCGCGCCCGTGTGAACCGGCGCCAGGCGCGGCCATAGCGCTATGGCCGTCGCATCGAACGCGAAGCGGCCGCCTGCGTCGTCGCCCACCGGAGCGATCTGGCGGGCCTCGTCCGGCGTAAGGGTGCCCTGCGGGAGATCGTCCTCTGCAACCGTGCGGACCTCGCCCCGCAGGCCTGTCTCGCCATCGAAGGCATCGATGATGGCGAGCTGTACTTCGCCAAAGCCCATGTCTCGCATGTAAACCCCCGGCCAGCCAGGGAAATCCGGGACGGTGAAGAGCGCCCCGTTCGGAGCGCCGCTATCGAGTGTATATTCCAACTCGATGCGCAGGCGCTCCTCGTTGGGGTTGTAAGAGGCGTAGCCACGGGCGGCGGCGTGTTCTACACCGTCCCTGACCACGACGTTACCCTCGCTGACCGGTCGCAGGCGCAGGTCTACAAACCGCCGGGTATCGACCTGTGCCCTGACGCGCGCGTCATCACCGCCGCGGTCCTCACCGGTGTCGAAGCGGGCGGCCAGGCGTCCGCTGCTTCCATCTGCTGGTGCCTCGTAGCGCTGGATGACGAGCTGGCCCATCAGGCGATTAGAGAAGTCAGCGGTGGGGAAGCAGTCGAAGCCACGTGGCGCGACGGGGCCGCTGCGCTCCAAGTCGGCGATCTGCCGCTCCGTCTGCGCGTCGAAGTCGTCCACCGAGAGCCCATAGCGGTAGCTCGCATTTTGCGCCAACAGGTCTTCGGGGCCAAAGGCAGGAAAGCGAACCAAAAGCCAGGGCTGCTCGCCGAGTCGCCCCCGCAATACCACAACAGCCCCCTCGAAGCCAATGCGCCGCGTCATCCCCTCGTGCGCCAGCACCAGTTGGGTGGCGGCCTCTGCGTCGCCATACGTGCGCTCAGCAGGGCAGTCCTCGGTGGCTGCCGTTGCAGCCGCTTCGGCTGTGGAGGGCGCTTCGACCGCTGACGGAGGTTCGGCGTAGCGCATGGTGCGTGCGTCCTCCGGGAGCGGCACGAGGGAACCCTCCTCGTGCGCGATCTTCCACTGCCCCTCTTCCCATTTCATGATCACGTCAACCGTTGCCGACTCCTGGCTCGCCGGATCCTTCGCGGAGAAGTCCACGCGCAGCCGGGCGGTCGCTTCTGAGCCCTCTGCGACAAGCTCAGTCATCTCGATCTGGTCAATCTGCGCTTCCTCGAAGAACTGGCGCTTCTGACGGATCCGGCGCTGAGTAGACCGAGACTCGCGCTCGGCATGCGCGAGTAATGTGCCGAGCGCCTCGCGGGTGTAATAGGGACGAAGCGCCGCTTCACCGTCCGTCGCCACAGGAGCGGCCTCGAAGTACGTGCGGTATGCAACGTCAGGCGGCGCGGGCCCGCTCCTGGAGCTGTCTTGAGCCAGCACAGCGAAGGGAGTGACAGCAGTGAGCAGCAGCGCGACAATAAGGAAATAACGGCGTAAGCGCATGGCGGAAAAGCGGCGTGTGAAATATACGCATAGTTAAGGAAGAGGCGGAGGGTGCAGACGATGACGGCACACAGCCTCCTGAGGTGAGGGTGGTGTCACGGCATCCGGACCAGCTCGACGCGGCGGTTCTCAGCCCGGCCCTCTGGCGTATCTTCAGGCGCAGCAGGCGTTGTCTGCCCCAGTCCGATCGTTTCGATGCGTTCAGCGTCAATTCCGTGCCGCTCGACGAGATACGTCTCGACCGCCTCAGCACGCGCTTTTGAGAGCGTAATGTTGGCCTGAAAGTCCCCCTGGTTGTCGGTGTGCCCTTCCACGAGCAGGCGTATCTCGGCGTGGTCCTCCAAGAACGCCGCAATCTCCGCAAGCGTCTCAGCGGAGGCCTGCTTGATGGTGGCTTGACCCGTATCGAACAGAACGTCCTGCACGGCAACGCGCCCCTCGTTTTCCAGCGCCTCGTAGAGGTCGCGCCCGCCAGCAGCCACCCGGATGCCGCTAACGTAAATAGGGCCATGGTGCACGTTCACGTTGTAAAAATCGAACCGCAGTGTGCCGGAGCGCCCAAGATCGGCATTGGGGATGTTGGCTACGCGCCGTTGCTCGACAAAGACTTTAACGTAGCGGCCATCGGCCATCAGCCGAATAGGCGTCATCCGCGAGATAATCGGTTCGTGGGCGTAGCTGAGCGAGGTGGCAGCGCCTGTGCGATAGAACGCTCCGATCCCCACACCGCCCGAGCCTTCGGCGGCGTATGGGTTGACATACAGGTAGTTGTCGCCCATTGGCTCTCCGTCCTCGCCGACGGGATGCACGCCAAGGTCGTTATAGTAGTGCGGTGTGTGGAAATCAAACTCCAGCGTGAAGCGCTCCGGCAACTCCTCTCCAAGCTGGATGTCGAACGCGCTTCCGGAGCTGTTCACCCGCAGCACGTGTGCTCCTTCCCATTCGATAACCTCCATGGCGCCGTTCACGAAGGAAAGGCGGCGTGGAAAGTCGCCCGTATTCACCGAGGCAAAGTCGGTGGCAAAGAGTGTACGCTCGCCCGGCTGGAAGTCGTAGTTGGCCTCGCCCTGATCCTGTGCCGGGGCGGAGATAGGTGATGTCAGTGCGGCGATGAAAAGAGCGGTAACTAAAACGAGTTGCAGACGGCTTCCCAAGAAATGAGGCACGGGTGTATCCATTCTATCGTTTGCTGTCGGTCTTGAGGTTGATGGACCCCACAAAGCATACATGATGCAATGCCGGCCGCTTCGGCTCAGAGAAAGAAAATCAATCCGAGCGGTTGGTGCTGCGATTCCACGCGTAGGTCCTCATCCACTGGGACAAGGAAGAAGACAAGGCCAACGTCGGCGCCGTTGGGTGGCATTTCGCTGATTACCTCCTGGGGGAACTCCCCTTCGGCCGGTGCGGCGAACACCTCACCAGGAAAAGAGAACGTGCGCGCGCGATCAAACATTTCGCCAGGAAACAAGCGTTCGGCTTCCCCAATGAACATCTCTCCTGGAAACCACTGCTCTATCGGTACTTCTCCTGGCTCCATTGGGAACGGGTTGCCCTGGATGCGCGACTGCTGCCCCGGCCCATCACTGAGGAAGAAGACAAGCAGCTGGGCTTCGGCAGGCGTTCCGCCCTCGTAGGAGAGGCGCGCTTCCGAAGCCAGCAGCTCGGCCAGTTCGACGACGCCCATGCCGTCAGCCTCAGCCAGCGCCGCTTGGGTCTCCTCGGAGAGGTGTACGCCAAATGTAGGCTGTGCCTGCGCCGACAAGAGGCCACTGGCAAGCACCAGCATGAGCCCCCCCGCAAGTGCCAGGTGTGGAAACCGTACAAAGCGTGCGTTCATCATACCCTTGAAGCGTTTCATGCGAAAAAAGGAAAAAGTGAGATGGCGGATGAGTGAGGAAGAGCTTCGCGCCTGCGGGAGAGCGGCCTGAGGCAGGGCTACGGGAGCTCGAGGACAAGGATGGCGGGCGCGTATTCAAACCCGGCGATTTGCTCCACGCGGGTAGGGGTTGCTACGAGCACGAGTGCCACCTGCGTTGGCGCCAGCCCGAGGCGCTCGATGAAGCTTACGGGCGGGCTGACTTGCGCCAAGCCCTGCTCCACTTGGGCGCCGGTAAGCAGGTAATCCGGGTCCGGGGTTACTACGGCTGCGCTTCCGAAGGCCTCGTCCTCCATCATAAAGGTATCGGAAAGCCCCTGACCAGCCACTTGAAGGATGGCGGCAAGTTGCTCAGGACCGGTCAGCGCTGAGAGGGTATGCGTTCCCGGCGTCAAGTCGCGAGCCGGACCGATAGGTCGTCCGTCAATGATCTCATTGCCACGAATGACCCAGACCAGGCCCCACACCGAGCGTGCCCTGTCGCCCCGGTATACCACCTGACCACCTTTGAGCAGTGCCGTAGCCAGCCTATCGGGCGTAAGCCTCTCCCCATCAACTGCCAGGCTGGGGGGCAAGCGCATCGCGAAGTCCACGCGCGTGGTGTCCGCCAGCTCTGCTGATGCATATGCACCATACGAGCCCCAAAAACCGAACGGCGAAGCCAAAAGCGGTAGGATGGAAATAAACGAGACAGCTAACATTGCGTAGGGCACCTTTCTGCTGTAAACGGCATGCAAATACAGGCTACGTTTGCATCAGCGGCTACGAAAGATATCCGCTCGCCGCCAACTGTTGATTAGGCTATTAAACACAAAGACTTGCTGCAATGGTTAATATTGACTATATTGGCGCGCACGGGTGTCAACGTTGCTCAATCAGAGAACAGAGGAACTGGCCTTTCAGGGAAACTGCCAGAACAGGGGTGTAGGCGTACCGGCTGAAGCCAACGGGTCCGGTGCTGCCCTTCAGCCGGAGTCGCTCATCGTAAATGTATTGCCAGCGATCAGAGGGTCTGGAACCGTCCCTGGTGCCGCTTTGCGTCCCGCAACATTGTGCGGTCTCGTTTTTGCTTATAGCTGATCATGCTTTCTTCTGACGACCAACGCGCGCTACAAGCGGCGCAGCGCGCGTTGCTTTCGCCTCCAGCGGTCTCTGGTGATGACCTCAGCGGATGGATCGAGTCCGTCTGCGCAGCCCTTCGGCGCTTGCTCAACACCGACCATGTTTACTACCTGGAGCCGGAGGACCTGAGCCTGCCCCGGCCGCGTGGCGCGGACCGCGCGCAGGCCAGTGGGGGCCACAACGACGCCGCTACACAGGGCCGTAGGGACACCGGCGATGGCCTTCCAAGCGCTCGGCCTGTGCTGGACACGGGGCAGCGCCTCTTCGTGCATAGCCCCTCGGCTGGAGCGACGTTTGCTGAGGGTATCAACCGTCACTTCTTGGGCTTCAAAAATGGCTTTTCGCAATTCCGCGAGGCCTACCCGACGCTCCAGCACGAGATCATACGCGGGGCCGGCGCAGGCGCCTTTCACGACGCGCCGCTCCATGACTGGACGCTCCGCGAGCAGTTGGACATCTACCAGGAGGTATTTCGTGCGCCGCGTATCCATCGGCAGGCGTGCCTTGCCGCCCCATTGCCGCAGGGTGAGGCCATGCTCATTGCTGGCTTCGCGCACGACCGGGCACCCGCGTACGAAGGCCGCCGCCACCAACTCATGAAGTTGCTGGTGCCAGCCTTTGAGGCAAGCCTTCGGTTTCGCCAGCGCCTTGTGGAGAATCAACAGCGCTTGGCCGACGTCCTCGACCGGCTCGATGTGGCGCTTCTGCTCTTTGACGGCGACGGGCGCGAGCGCTACCGCAACCGGGCCTGCCGTCGCCTGATGGCTGCCACAGAAGAAGCGGACGCATTGGCTTCTCTCGCACGCACGCTTGCACAGGAGCTGACAGCCTCCACTGCCTCATCGCCGCTTGCGGGGGCGCAAAAGGAGCTGCGCCTCACCTCCGGGCGCTACCACCTGAGCGCCAGCTACGACACGGCGTTACTTGGCGACTCCAGCGTGCTCGTTGCCGTGGAGCGCTCGTCGGTGCTGCCTTCGATAGAGCGCCTCAAAGAACGTAGTGCCCTCACGCCACGTGAGGCTGAAGTAGCGCACCTGATGGCACGCGGCCGAAGCGATCAGGAGATCGCTGACGAATTATTTATCAGCGTGTACACCGTGCGTCGCCATACCGCACAGGTGCTCGACAAGCTTGGCTTGCAGTCGAGAGCAGGGGTGGCCGTTGCGTTGCTCCGTCTGGCGTAATCGCGTCGCATCGGGGCAATGCAACGGCTGCCCTCAACGCCTGCCGGTCCCTCATCGGCATCCGACGCTTGCTGATGAAGCTGCCTACCCCTGTGAGTCCGGCCGCCGCTGGCGCGAAGTCGCGCCGTTGCTGTTACAACCGCGGCCTCACGGAAACGAATACAGGGTCTGGACTTTCGAACGCCTCACTACGCATTGCTCCATCATCCGCTACCGTCTCGTGGCTGACGCCTCTGCGCCTGCATCCGCCCCGCCTGTCCATCGCGCCTCTGGCAACCCCCCCCAGGAACCGTTCACATCGGGCAACGTCGCGGCTATGCGCGAAACAAGCCCGACGCGCGCCGAGATTGCCTTCCTCGTGCTGCTGGGGCTTTTTGTGGGTGCACTGGTGATGACCAACGCGATCGCCGGTAAGTTCTTCGTCCTGTTTGGGCAAGAGCTGTCAGCGGGAATCATTGCGTATCCCGTCACCTTTCTGGTAACGGATCTTATCTCGGAGATCTACGGCCGCAAGCGCGCTTCGTGGGTGGTAGGCAGCGGGTTCATCGTGAGTGTCTTCGTGACGCTCATCGTGTGGATTGCGCTCCAGGCACCTACCTACGCGCAGTCCCCCGTCGGTCAGGAGGCCTTCTCCACGGTGTTTGGGCTGATGCCCGGTATCGTGTTTGGATCGATGGTCGCCTATCTGACGGCCCAGTTTGTAGATGTGCAGCTGTTCGAGTTCTGGCGCCGGCTCACGAAGGGTAACTACCTCTGGCTGCGGAACAACGGGTCCACCTTTTTCAGCCAGCTGGTGGATACCGTGGCAGTGGTGACCATTGCGCTGGTCATCTGGCCGGAGATCGACGGGAACCCCAACACGCAGCCGCTTTCGTGGGAGGTATGGCAGGGCATTGTGTTTGGCCAGTACATCTTTAAGCTGGCCATCGCGGCGCTTGATACGCCGCTTGTGTACCTGGGCGTGTGGGGCCTGCGGCGGTGGATCGAGCGCGACCCGGCCGTACAGGAACGCGCCGTAGCTACGAATGGACGCGCCTGAGGCGGGCGCAACGTAACACGGTACCCGTTGTTCAAACAGACACAATAGCACGATGCCTGCTCCTGCCCTCCGTTTTACTCCCGTCCTCTCGCTATGAAATACCTCTACTGGATTGCCACCGGCCTGATCGCACTCATGATGGTGGCTTCGGGCGCCATGTACTTCATTTCGGAGGACATCATGCAAAACATTGCCCGGCTGGGCTACCCGGACCACTTCCGCATCACGCTGGGCATTGCGAAGCTCATCGGCGCTGCCGCGCTGCTGGTCCCACTGCCGCGTAGCATCAAGGAATGGACCTATGCCGGGTTTGCCATCACGTTTGTGTCGGCATTCATCGCGCACATGGCGGCCGGGGATCCGGTAGGCGACACCGTTCCGCCCCTGGTTGCCCTAACAATTCTGCTCACCTCCTACTACGGCTATCACGCGTATTACCGCGCAGACGCGACAGCAGAGGCCGTGTAATGCGTGCTGCGCCCCTTTACCGAGCGGCCTCCACCGGATTGCTGAGCGTCCCGATGCCCTCGTAGGTAATACGCACGGTGTCGCCCGGCGCAATGAGTCCGGGGTTGGCAGGGCTGCCAAAGGCCACCACGTCGCCCGGCTGCAGCACGAACCGCTCTGAAAGGAAGGCGATAACTTCGTAGGGGCTGAAGAGCATCTGCGCGGTGGTTGCCTCCTGTCGCTTCTCGTCGTTGACGTAAGTGTGCATGGGCAGCGCCGTGGGGTCTACATCGGTGGCGAGCCACGGGCCGAGCGGTGCCGCTCCGGTAAAGGCCTTGCGGGCGGTGCGCCCCGGCTGGTCAAGCGCATCCACATCGTTCATGATGGTGTAGCCGTGTACCACCGCGGGCACGTCCTCGGGCGCCACCTCGAAGCAGCGCCTGCCGATGACCGCTGCGAGCTCGCCCGCATAGGTGAGCTCGCGCGTCCACCGCGGATATGGAATGGGAGCGTTGTGGGGGATGACGCTGGCCGCAGGCTTGATGAAAAAGTCGGGGGCCTCCGGGCGGTCGTAGTCCATTTGCTTCAGGGTGGCCGCGTAGTTGCGCCCTACGCAGTACAGCGCTGATGGCGTGCAGGGCGGCAAGAGTGGACCGTCGACCCCGACGCGATAGGGCCCGTCATCGGTGTGCAGCAGGCCCTCATGGTATCGGCCCGCTACGGGGCCGTGAGGGGTAAGCAAGCGCGCGTAGGGCATGGGTGAAGTGTAGGCAAGAAAAAAGGGTCAGCGAGTACTGCCAGGGAGCGCAGGGGACGACTATAACATG
Organism: Bacteroidota bacterium; assembly: GCA_009908945.1. Lineage (GTDB taxonomy): Bacteria > Bacteroidota > Rhodothermia > Rhodothermales > Salinibacteraceae > Tc-Br11-B2g6-7. The sequence goes on along the minus strand of JAAAOI010000036.1, from coordinate 4,643 downwards.
CACTACCGCCGCCGCGAAGGCAAGCGGCCACCGTTGCAGGGGAAGAGGGGCGGGTATTGCGCTTAGAGAACCGCGCGGTTGGACACGTCCTCATGACGTTCTTAGAGCATTTGTGTTGATACTTGAGATAAATCACCTTACTATAACCATCTGCCTGGAAAACCAGCCTTTAAGGCGTTTATGAGGTCTTGTGTCCGGGCCTCCGATTCTGCTGTCGCTAAGCTGTTGAGCTCATGGATCTTACCCAGACCTACCGACGCCTGGAGCGCGAGTATCCCCCCCAGCGCCTTGTTGAAAATCGTACCGCGTTTGGGGGGGAAGACCTGCGCCTTTCCGTATATGACACCGTTGCGCAGGCCAGCCGCGTGGCTCTTCGCTCCAGTTATCCTACCTATTGCGGCATGATTACCGGGCGGAAGGACATTCATTTGCCCGACTCCGAGGCCGAGCCCTTCGCGTTCTTGCCGGGCGAGTCGCTTGTCCTGCCGCCGCTGGAAACCATCCTGATTGACTTCCCCAATGCCGACGATGAGCCGACGAAGTGCATCACACTGGAAATTGACACCTCCAAAGTGAGCAAGATCGTCGCACGCCTTAACGAGCAGATGCCGCGCTCGGAGGCGTCGGGTCCGTGGACGTACGACCGGCTCACGTACTGCCACTTCCAAAACTCGGACGGGTTAAACCGGGTAGTGGATTCTATCGTGCAGCTGTTCACCGAGCCGGTGCCACACCGCGATATGCTGATTGATCTGAACGCTTCGGAAATGATCATCCGGATGCTCCAGACAGAGTCGCGAATGTGGCTTATGGGCAACTACACCAAGCACGCGCCCAGCAATGGCCTGGCCGCGGCCGTACAGTACGCCAAGAACAACCTCGACGATGAGACCCTGACCGTCGGCGACTTGGCTGACCAAGCCTGTATGAGCCGCTCTTCGTTTCATCGCTACTTTCGGAACGAGTTTGGAATGACGCCCCTGCAATACGTGACGCAGGAGCGCATAACCCATGCAAAGAACCTGCTGCGCGATAGCCGCCGATCGGTGGGGGATGCGGCAGCCCGGGTTGGGTTCTCCAGTGTGAGCCACTTTATCAAGGTGTTTAAGTCACACGTAGGCACGACACCGAAGCAGTTCCAACTCAACCCCCCAGAGGAAGCGGCAGGGGCATTGGCGGAAGCGCTTCTGTGACGGGAGCCTGTTGGCACGAGGCTGTGGTGTGTGGCCGCCATATGCCTGTGGCGGGCCCTACCGTACTGTATCCTAACTTGTCTGGGGCAGAAGGCAATAACTCGCGGGGTGCCCTCGCGGGCGAGCGGAGCATTCCACAGACGCACGCGGCCTTGCCGGTGCAGTGAGCTTCTGGCGGGATGGCCACCCCCTGCAGGCCTGCCGCGCTGGTTGAGCACGCGCGCCAGCATCAGAGCCCCACCAGCAGCACGACCCCGACGCCAATCAGCGCGCCCTCCCCGTTTGCAAGCCGATTGTGCATCAGCGGCGTGAGGGGGCCAGAAGCAGCAATGGAGCCGGCGGTCAGTTCCGTGCCCACCGGGCCTCCACCTCGCGCAGCAGGCCCTCCAGGGATTCCCCGGTGCGCCAGGCGCCACGCAGCGCCATGCCGCGGATGTCCTCCACATGTGCCACATCCTCGAGGGGGTTATTTTCCAGGAGCAGGAGGTCAGCCCGTTCGCCCACGGTCACGGTGCCGAACCCGTCGTCTTCGTCGTAGAAGTCACGGATGGCCCCGGTACCGCTGCGCAGCACATCGTACGGGTCCATCCCGATGGTATCCTGCATGAACTGCATCTCGCGATGGATGGAAAAGCCTGGCACGTTGAACATCTGCGGCGCGTCGCTGCCGAGGAGAATGGGGGCGTCTGCTTCGTAGAGGGCGCGGAGGATCTCGTGGCGCAGGGCGCGAACGGCTGCGGCGTCCTCCGGGGTGTGCTGCGCCCGGATCTCGGCGAGCTGTTCCTCCCAATTGCTGACCATCTCCTGGGGCAGATACCGCAGTTCGGGGAGGGTGTCAGCATACGCCTCCGGGGCTGTTTCACCAAAGAACCGCTCCCATACCAGCATCGTGGGTACGATGCCAGTGTTGGTTTGCACCGTCAACTCCACGAGCTCTGACAGCTGGTCGCGGTTGAGTTCGCCGATCAGATCGGTAACGCCCAGGATGGCGTCGTAGTCTTCCGGTGCCTCCGGCCCGCGCATCGCCTCGATAAAGTTGTCGAGGTGGTCCACCGTCTGTTGCCCGGTGCCCATCGCTGCTCGCAGCCCTACGGCGTCCGGCACATGCCCGGCATAGGGCAGGCCGCGCTGCTGTGCTTCATCCACCAGCGCATCGTACACGTCAGGGGCGAGGCCCTCGCCAATCTTTAGAAGGTCGTACCCGTCCTCGGCGTAGGTTCGGACGGCTTCCCGGGCGGCATCAGGGGTCTCGAGGGTGTTGCCGGAGAGGAACGGGCTGGCCACGCGCAGCGACGGGCCGAAGCGCTCCCGCGCCTGCACGTCGTTCCGCAACGCCAGGTGCGACGGGTCGCCCAGCATGCCGCGAGCAAATGTTACGCCCTTGGCCGCGAATAACGTAAGGACGTCATCGACGATGCCCTCCGGATCATCTGCCGTCGGCAGATGCGTGTGCATCTCTGCCAACCCGGGCATCACATAACCGCCGGCTCCATCAATTACGCGTGTAGCCTCACGCACCTCCAGGTCCTCGGTCGGCGCCAGCTCCGTGATGAAGCCATCACGGAAGATGACCATGTGGTCGGTCAGTACCGTGTCCTGCGTCATGGGCAGGACGTTCACGTTGGTGATGGCGATGTGCGTATCGTCGACGAGTTCCGTGTCCGGGGCGTCGCAGCCGGAGACGAACAGCAGGGCGGCGATCACGAGCGGGAAAAGCTGGCGCATAAAAGGGAATGAATATGGCGTAAAGGCAGTTATTTGTAAATTACAGCCCGCACGAGAAGATGTTAGGGGAAGGCTGCAACGATATAGTGAGCGGCGATACAACGCAGGCGGCCGGCATGGAACGCTGCCGCCATATGGGGCGTGTGCATTGCCGCAGGCGGCGGGCTGGCCGCGGACTCCTCTCACCCACTTTGTAGCGGACTTATGAAGATAGCCGTTGCGCAGCTGAATCCTACCGTTGGCGATCTGCAGGGAAACAGCCAGCGCATCATGGCCGAGGCACACGCGGCCCGGGAGCACGGTGCGGACCTGGTCGTCTTCCCCGAGCTGTCGGTGGTCGGCTATCCGCCGCAAGACCTGCTCGAAAACGCGCTCTTCCTGGACGCCGTGGAGCGCACGCTGGAGCACATCGCAGCGGGGGTGCCGCAGGACATGGGCGTGATCGTGGGCGCCCCGGTGCGCAACGGCAACGGGGCGGGCAACCCGCTCTACAATGCGGCGTTGCTATATGAAGGCGGTACGCTCGTCGGCCGGGCTACGAAGGCGCTGCTGCCCACCTACGACGTGTTCGATGAGCTGCGCCACTTCGAGCCCTCGGGGCCATGTGCGCCCATCACCTGGCGCGGGCTGAAGCTGGGCCTGCACATCTGCGAAGACATGTGGAGCGTGGAAGAGCCGGCAGGCCATCGGTACGACCGCGACCCGGTCGCGGAGCTTATGCGGCAGCAGCCCGACATGCTCATCAACATCAGCGCCTCGCCCTTCTCGCTGGGCCGGCACCGCGTGCGGAGCACGCTGGTGGAGACCATCTGCAAGCGCCACGGCGTGCCGTTCCTCCTGTCGAATCAGGTGGGCGCCAACACCGAGATCATCTTCGATGGCGACAGCCGCGTGCACGCCGCCGATGGCACGCTGCTTCACTGCGCGCAGCCGTTTCAGGAAGACCTGCTGCTGTGGGATACGGAGGCCGCGCCCACGCCCTGCACCTACGCGCCGAGCGACATCGCCGACCTGCACGATGCGCTCGTACTGGGTATCCGCGACTATTTTGAAAAGACGGGCGTCTTCAGCAAGGCCGTGATGGGCCTCTCCGGAGGCATCGACTCGGCCGTGACCTGCGCGCTGGCCGCCGAGGCGCTGGGGCCGGAGCGGGTGGTGGGCGTCACCATGCCCTCGGAGATCTCCTCCGAAGGCTCGGTAACCGACGCCGAGGCGCTGGCCCGTAACCTGGGCATCACCTTTCAGGAAATCCCCATCAAGCCGGCCGTCCAGGCGTACGACCAGATGCTGGCCGATGCGTTTGCGAATACCACGCCCGGGGTGGCCGAGGAAAACATCCAGTCGCGCGCTCGGGGCCTGACGCTGATGGCCCTCTCCAACAAGTTCGACTACCTGCTGCTTTCCACCGGTAACAAGAGCGAGGTGGCGGTGGGCTACGTGACCCTGTACGGCGACACCAACGGGGGCGTGGCCGTGCTCTCGGATGTCCTCAAGACCCGCGTTTACGCGCTTGCCCGCCACATCAACGCGCGGGCCGGACGCTCCGTTATCCCGCAGAACACGATCGAGAAGCCACCGTCGGCTGAGCTGCGCGAGGGGCAGGAAGATACCGACTCGCTGCCGCCGTACGAGACGCTCGACGCCATCCTGCAGCGCTACATTGAGGAGCAGCAGGAGCTGGAGCGGATCGTGGAGGAGACGGGCTTCGACCGGGCGCTGGTGCAC
>JAAAOI010000087.1 GCA_009908945.1 Bacteroidota bacterium | reverse complement strand
CCCCGGCGTATCGGTTGCCAGCGTATCAGCAGCCAGCGCATCAGCAGCCAGCGCATCGGTACCAAGCGTATCGACAGGAATAGGGGGCGTGAGGCGGAGCGTGTCATGTACGGCCGGACGCGGTTCGGAGGGCCGCGCTTCGTCTGCCGGGGGAGCGGCGCCCTGCGTGGTGTCGGCATCAGTAGAGGAGAGCTCAGGTTCGTCCGAGGCCGGTTCTGCGTCAGCCACCGCTTCGGCAACCGCATCGGTGATGGCCGTCTCCTCAATCAGGGTGGTGTCCGGCATGGGGAGGTCTTCATCCTCGGGTGCGGCGTAGAGGACAGGTACGGGGGGCACCGCAAACGCCTCGTCGGGATCAGGGCGGCGGTTCCGGTTCCGGTCCTCTACCGCCACCACGTAGTAGGGCTGCTCCTGCATGAACGAGAAGCTGAAGGTGCCTTCGGCGGATGTCTGCGTGCGGTAGACGGGACGCTCCGGGAGGGTGTCGGGCGGGACGCCATCCGGCGCCGGGTACGCAAACACATCGACGGCCTCCGCCGGGGCGTTCGCGCGGGTGTCCACCACGCGCCCAGACAGCGCGCCGCGGTTGATACGGTTACCGGTGGCGAAGGCCAGCACCAGGGGCTCCGGCAGGTTCACGTTGCGGTACGTGCTGAGGTTGGTATCCAGCGTCAGGATGTAGGTGGTGTTGGGCTGGAGATCCTCCGGAAACGCAATCCGCACGCGGCGCCCACTCCAGCTGATCTCGGGCCGCCCGTCCATGGGTGGACTGATGGTGAGGGCCTGCGCCAGGGAGTTCTGGTTCAGGTAGCGCGTAAACTGCAGCTCCACCGCATCGCCCGTGAAGTTGGTCGTCCCGGCTTCTGGCGTGGCCTGCTCTATGATCGGCGGCGTGTCGTCGGGCGGGCCGCCGGAGGGGGGCTGCGGCACCGCACAGCTCGCAAGCCCCGCTGCCAACAGGCCCAGCACGAGCGTCAGCGCGCTCCAGTGCGTCCGGCGTGAGGATATCAACAGCATGGCAGGCAAGCTCAAAGGGGACGTACAGCAGGAACGGCAGCGGCGCGTCGGCAGGCGCTCGTGAGCGGATAAAAAGGGACGACGGCGTAAGTGGTTGCAGCGGAGGCCGGCCTCAGTAGCCGTAGATCGAAAAGTCATCCCGCCGCATATGAAGCGCCAGCACAATGGCCAGCATACCGGTGTGCGCCAGCAGCGCCGACCCGCCATACGAGACGAAGGGCAGCGGCAGCCCGATGACAGGCAAAATAGCGGTGGCCATGCCAATATTGATGAACACGTGCACCAGAAACACACCCGTCGCGCCGGCCGCGAAGAGGGTGCCAAAGGGATGCTTCACGCGGGCGCCCAGCAGCACCAGCCGCGTCAGCAGTAGCGCAAAAAGGCCCAGCAACAGGATGCCCCCGATAAACCCAAACTCCTCCCCAATGACGCTAAAGATAAAGTCCGTCGACTGCTCGGGCACGTACGCGCCCTGTGTCTGCGTGCCTTCCATATAGCCTTTGCCCGTGAGCCCTCCCGAACCGATGGCCGCTTTCGACTGCACCAGGTGAAACCCGACCCCCATCCGGTACTCCTCGGCGCCGGGGTCGGTAAAGGAGAGCACGCGGGCGACCTGATACGGTTTGAAGATATACGTAAGCGCAACCGTGAGGGCCAGCACGACCCCCCCGTTGAAAATGCCGGCGAGCGTCGTCAACAAGCGGTCGCGGGTCCACCACAGAAAGGCCCCAATCACCAGCGCCACGTACACGAGGGCCGCCGGGAGGTACACAATCGCAAGGTAGCCGGCCAGCGCGGGGGAGATAAGCAGCGTGATGATGGCAATGGGCAGCCCGCTCCAGAAGAGCATCACCGGAATCATGGCCAGGAAGACCAGCGTGGTGCCGGTATCGTTTTGCATGGAGATAAGCACCGTCGGCAGCAGGATCAGCCCCACGGCATACAGCGCCGAGCGCAGCTGAGAGGTCTGCGGGCGCTGCGACGAGAGCATCCGCGCTACAGCCAGCAGCGTGCCCACCTTGGCCAGCTCCGAGACCTGTAGGCGCACGGGGCCGACCACGAGCCAGGCGGTGGTGCCGTTGATTTCACGCCCAAAGAGGAGCGTTGCCACCAGCAGCAGGAGCAGCACACCGTAGACCCAGTAGGCGCTTTTCTGATAGAACCGCACGGGGAGCAGCAGGGCTATGCCTATGCCCACGAGGCTAATCAGCGCCCACATCGTTTGCCGGGAGAAGCTCTGGCGGACGCTGGCGAGCAAGAACTCGGACGCTGGGCCGTTGGTGCTGCTGTAGATGGCCACAAGCCCGGTCCCTACCAGCGCGAGCCACAGCACCAGGGTCGTCCAGTCGAGTTGTCGGTACCAGGTATTCATGCAGCAGGGCGGAAACGCACGGGAGGAGGGCGGCGAGGGGGCAGTTAGGGCTGGCGCCGTTCAGCAGAGGCCTGATCGCGCGCACGGCGGAGAGGGGCGCTCTCCAGCTCGTTCAGGAGGCGGTCCCGGTGGAACGATCGAATCCAGGAGTCTTCGATGCCCCCCGTCAGGTACTGCTCGGCCATCATGCTGGCAATGGGCGCGGCCACGGTGGCGCCATAGCCTGCGTTCTCGATCATCACGGCAATGGCAATCTGGGGGTCCTCATATGGCGCAAACATGATAAAGACGGAGTGATCCTCGCCGTGGGGGTTCTGCGCCGTGCCCGTCTTGCCGGCCGAGGGAATGCCGGGAATCTGCAGGTTGCGCCCGGTGCCGTTCTCCATGGCCATGCGCATGCCCTGGCGGACGGTCTCGAAGTGTTCGGCGTCGAACGGCAACTGCTGGGGCGGCGGACGGTCGGGCCGGCGTTCGAGGCCGGTGTCGTTGTTCACCATGCGCTGCACCAGGCGCGGCTCGTAGAGCGTACCCCCATTCGCCAGCGCAGCGGTAAAGCGGGCCAGCTCGATGGGCGTCACCAGCATGTCGCCCTGGCCAATGCCCAAGATGATGGAGTACCCCGGGGTCCATCCGCGGGGGTACACCCGGTTGTAGTACGAGGAATCTGGAATG
>JAAAOI010000237.1 GCA_009908945.1 Bacteroidota bacterium | reverse complement strand
CTGGCTCCGCAGGCCCGGCATGTTTTGCACGAAGCGGTCGCGCCCGTAGAGGGGATAGCTCGTGCCGTCGGCCTTGTAGAAGGTCAGGAGTGCCTCGGTGCGGCCGGTGTTGCCAAAATCGTGGCGGTAGAGGCGCGCGGGCTCCTCGGGGGTGGCGCGCAGGTAGGAGTTGCGGCCCAGGTTGCCCAGCACGAGGTCGTCGTACCCGTTACCGCTGAGGTCGGCCGCCGCCACGCTGTACCACCAGCCCTCCGTGCCCTCGAAGCCGGCCGTCGCCGTGCGGTCCTCAAACCGGCCGTCGGCGGTCTGGGCCAACAGCGTCACCGGCATCCACTCGCCCACCACCACGAGGTCCAGGCGGCCGTTCTGCGTGTAGTCCGTCCATACGGCATCGGTCACCAGCCCTACGTCCTGCAGGTGCGGGGCCACCTCCGCGGTTACGTCTGTAAAGCGGCCGGAGCCATCATTGGCCAGCAAGAAGCTCTCCGGCGCGGCGCCGTATTCGCGCGCCACCACGCGGCCGCCGACGAAGAGGTCAAGGGCGCCATTGCCGGTGAAGTCGCCCGGGACCGCCACGGAGCCATTCACAAACATATCCGGCAGGGCGTCTTCATCGTGGGTGAAGACGCCTGCGCCATCGTTCACGTAGAGGCGGTCGCGCAGGGGCTCCTGCGTGCCCCAGTGCTCGTTGCCGGCGCTGACCACGTAAAGGTCCAGCGCGCCGTTGCCCGTGGCATCAAAGAACACGGCGTGCACGTCTTCGTGGGCCCGGTCGTCGGCAAAAACCTCGGCGGAGGCCGGGGCAAACGTGCCATCGGCCTGCTGATGGTACAGCACGCCGGCCTGGCCCTTGGCATCAAAGAACACGGCGTGCACGTCTTCGTGGGCCCGGTCGTCGGCAAAAACCTCGGCGGAGGCCGGGGCAAACGTGCCATCGGCCTGCTGATGGTACAGCACGCCGGCCTGGCCCTTGGCGCCGCCCACGTACACGTCATCCAGCCCGTTGCCCGTAACGTCGCCTACGGCCAGCCCTGGCCCTTCCCGCGAGAGCTTCTGCGTAAGGAACGGCTCGCGGTTGTAGTCGATGAAGGAGCCTTCCGTATGGGCCGCGTCCAGCCCGCGCCGGTCGGGCAGCGTCTCGAACAGCGGTTCGGCGGGCGCTGCGGGGTCGTACCGATACCGCAGCGTGGCGTCCTGCTGCCGCAGCGTCACCTGCTGATCGACCGCCACGTCATAGCGCGTCTGCATGCGCGCATCGGGCCAGATCACCCGCAGCGAGTCGATGGCATCCGAGGCGCCCAACCCGAAGTGCAGCCGGTGGTCCACCGACGACTGAAAGCCGCGCGTGGGCATCTGCTCCAGCAGCTGGCGCCGCCCGTCGTGGTACACTTCTACCTTAGCCCCGATGCCGCCGGTGTTGGGCGCCGCGCCTTCCAGGGCCACCTTCAGGAAGTGGTGCCCATTCCGCTCGCGGGCGTGGTTGCGATAAATGCCCGCGGGTTCGTTGATGTTGTTGGTAACCAGGTCCAGCGCGCCGTTGTTGTTCAGGTCCACGTACGCGGTGCCGTTGGAAAACCCGGGATCGGCCAGGCCCCACTCCTCCGCGCGGTTGGTGAAGGTGAGATCGCCGTTGTTCTGGTAGGCATAGTTCGGGATCCGGATCTGCGGCATCTGCTCCAGCAGGGCGAGGTTTTCCTCCGTGATCCCCCGCTCCAGCGACGCCTGAATGGCCTGATTGGAGATGTAGCTGATGTAGTCGAGGTCGTTGGGCCGGCGGTAGATCCCGTTGCTGATGAAGAGGTCCTTGTGGCCGCTGTTGTCGAGGTCGGCAAACAGCGCACTCCAGCTCCAGTCTGTGGCGTGGATACCGGCCAGATACCCGATGTCGCTAAACCGCCCCAGGCCCCGGTTCAGTTGAAGGGTGTTGCGCGCGTACTGCGGATGGTACCCGAGGCTCCGCTTGAAGCGGTACGTGTCGTGCCCTTCGGCCATCACGGACGTCTTGAGGATGTCCTCGCGCTCGGGCTGCATGTCCAGCGCTGCCAGGTCCACCCGGCCGTCGTTGTTGATGTCGGCCGCATCCACGCCCATGGTAAAGTAGGAGGTATGGCCCATGGCCTCGCCAATAACTTCCGCGAACGTGCCATCGCAGTTGTTGCGGTAGAGAAAGTCGTTTTCGTGAAAGTCGTTGCCCACGTAGATGTCGAGGCAGCCATCGCGATTGACGTCGCTTACGGCCAGGCCCAAGCCGTAGCCCGACGGCCCGCCGTAGATGCCGGCCTCCTCGCTCACGTCGGTAAACGTGCCACCGTCGTTGCGAAAGAGGCGGTCGCCGGACCGGGGGTGGCGATCCTGCCGCTGCCCGATACCGCGGAAGCGATCTTCCGTATGGACAGCGTGGTTGAGCAGGTACATGTCGAGGTAGCCGTTCCCCGTGAAGTCGAAGAAGGCGGCCTGCGTGGAGTACCCTTCGTGCGCCAGCCCGAACGCCGCGGTCCGATCGGTAAAGGTGCCGTCGCCGTTGTTGATGTAGAGGATGTTGCGGCCGTCGAGATCCAGATGGTTGACCGCCGAGACGTAGAGGTCGAGGTGGCCATCCCCATCTACATCGGCCATGGTAGCGCCGCTGGACCACCCCGGAGGCCCTTCCACGCCGGCCTGCTCGGTGATATCCTCGAACCGGTAGTCGCCCTGGTTTTCGTAGAGGCGGTTGGCGTCAAGGTTGGAGGTGAAGTACAGGTCGGGGTAGCCGTTGCCCGTCACGTCCCCGACCGCCACGCCGCCGCCGTTGTAGTAGTAGAGGTAGTTGAGGATGTTGACGGAGGGATCCTCGGGCAGGTGGTTCACGAAGTCGACGCCCGTGGCCGCGGGGGCGAGGCGTTCAAACAGCGGCGGTTCAGGCGGGGGCTCTTCGGTGGCGCAGGCGGTGAGGCCAACGGTCAGCAGCAGGGCCAGGACCACCAAGAGGCCGGACAGCGTGCCGTTGGATGTGATGCGTTTCGCGGCATGCGCTCTGCTGTCATTCTGCCTCTGCCCTTCTCTCATGTCATCCTGCCTCCACCCTCCCCCCATGTCATCCTGAGCGA
>JAAAOI010000179.1 GCA_009908945.1 Bacteroidota bacterium | reverse complement strand
TGGACCTGGTGGCCACCTCCGAAACCAACGTGACGGTGTCGCTCGACCCGTCGGCTAACGCGCTCGACCCGGGCACCATTCAGGCCCTGCTGGACGACCTCAACGCCTTCTGCACCGCGCGTGAGATTGGGCCCTGCGCCGTGCTCAGCCTGGTGGGCCGCAACATTCGCTCGCTGCTGAACGAGCTGGCGCCCGTATTCGAGGCCTTCGATGAGCAGCAAGTCTACCTTGTCTCGCAGGCGGCCAGCGACCTCAACCTGACCTTCACCGTGAACGAGGATCAGGCGCCTCGTCTCCTGCGCAAGCTGCACGCGCAGCTGTTCGACACCCGCGGGCCTGACGACCTCCTCGGGCCCTCCTGGCGGGAGCTGTTTGGCGAGCTGCCCGAGGCCGCCACCGGCCCGGCCCGCTGGTGGCGCAAGCGCCGCGAGGCGCTCCTCACGCTGGCCACCCACGAAAGCCCATGCTACGTCTACGACACCGATACGCTGCACGCGGCCGTCGATACGCTTGAAGACCTGACGCTGATCGACCGCCGCTTCTATGCCATCAAGGCGAATGCGCACCCGGACGTGCTGCGCCTGTTCGAGCAACGTGGGCTCGGCTTTGAGTGCGTCTCGCCCGGGGAAGTGGACCACGTCTTTGACCTGTTTCCAGACCTCGATCCCGGGCGCGTACTCTTCACGCCCAACTTTGCCGCCCGCGAAGAATACGCCGCAGCGTTTGCGCAGGGCATCCACGTCACGCTCGACAACGTGCACGCGCTCGAATCGTGGGGCGCGGTGTTTGAAGGGCAGGACATCTTCATCCGCGTGGATCCCGGCCGCGGCCATGGCCACCACCGGCACGTGCGCACCGCTGGCGCGCAGTCGAAGTTTGGTGTATCCCCGCCCGACCTGGACCGGATGCTGGCGCGTGCGGAGGCGTTGAACGTTCGCGTGGTGGGCCTGCATGCCCATCTGGGCAGTGGCATTCGCACCCCCGAGGCCTGGTCGGATACCGCCCTCTTTTTGGCGTCCATTGCAGAGGAGATCCCCTCGGCGCAGATCCTCAACCTGGGCGGCGGGCTCAGCGTGCCCGAACGGCCCGGGGCGCTCCCGCTGGATCTCGATGCGTTCAGCGCGCAACTCGACAGCTTCTGCCGGGCCTACCCCGATTACGCATTGTGGATCGAGCCGGGGCGCTTTCTGGTATCCGAAGCCGGCGTACTGCTAACCCGCGTAACACAGACCAAGCGCAAGGGAGACGTGCGCTACGTGGGCGTCGATACCGGCATGAACTCGCTGATCCGGCCCGCCCTTTACGGCGCGTACCATCAGATCCTCAACCTCACGAAACTGGACGAGGCGCCTACCCTGACGGCCGAGGTAGTTGGGCCGATCTGCGAGACCGGCGATGTGCTGGGCCACGGCCGCCGCCTCCCCCCGACCGGCGAGGGCGACGTGCTGCTGGTCGCCACGGCGGGCGCTTATGGGCGCGTCATGAGCTCGCACTACAACCTGCGCCCGCCCGCCACCGAGCACATGCTGACGGAGCACAGCACCCCGGCTCCGGCGTAAGCGCGCCTGTGGGGCGGTGACGACGACGGCAGCACGGCAGCACCAGCCGCGCACGATCCGTTCGGACGACCGCTCGTGCGCGGGGCTGGCTTGCGCGCGCCGTCTACAGTCGCTATTCTATGCTGTGCTATGCCGCCACCCAGCCCACCTCACCGCTACCTCGCCCCGTATGATGAAGCACTCCCGCACCCTTCTCTTCGCCTTTCTTTTTCTGGTGGCTCCGCTGACGGTGGAGGCCCAGGTACCCACATTCGAAGACGTCGCCGGCCACGCGTTCGGCGAACGCATCACCCAGACGTACCAGATGCAGCAGTACCTGCAGGCCGTGGCCGATGCCTCCGACCGCGTCGTCGTCGAGCAGATCGGCACCTCCTGGCAGGGCCGGCCCCTGATGCACGCCATCGTGACGTCTCCCGAGAACCACGCCCGGCTGGACACCATCAAGGCTAACGCACAGCGCCTGGGCGACCCGCGCGGCCTCTCCGACGCGGAGGCGGAACGCATCATCAGCACGCAACCAGCCATCTTTTGGTATGGCGGCTCGATCCATGGCTTCGAGCTCTCGGGGAGCGAAGGGGGGCTCAAGATGCTCGAGCGCCTCAGCACGCAAGACGACCCCGAGACGCAGCGCATCCTGGACCAGACCGTTGTGATTATCGACCCCGTGCTCAACCCGGACGGCCGCGACGCCTTCGCCTACCACAACCACGACAACGTAGGGCGCGAGGCCAACCCGGACAACCAGGACTGGTCCAACGACTTCACCTCGTGGGAAGCGCTGAAATATCGCACCAGCCATTACTATTTTGATATCAACCGCGACTGGTTTGCGCATACGCACCGTGAGACCCGGACCCGCGCCGCGGTGCTCCAGGAATGGCGCCCCCAGGCCGGCATCGACGCGCACGAAATGGGCTCCGATGTAGAGTTCTACATCGACCCGCCCACCGATCCGGTGGGGCCGTTCTTCCCGGACTATACAACGAAATGGTTTGAGCGGTATGGGGAAGCGCACGCTCAGGGTTTCGATGCGCGTGGCGTTGATTACATGACGCGCGAGCGCTTCAACTATTTCTACCCGGCCTACACCACATCGTACCTGAGCTACCAAGGCGCGGTGGGCATGCTCTACGAGCAGGGCAGCAGTCGCGGCTTGGCCCTCACCCGGCCAGACGGCACGGTGCGCACGCTCGAAGATGCCCTCATGAACCAGTACACCGCCTTTACGTCAGCGCTGCTGCTCACCGCCAACGAGCGGGAGGCGCTCCTGCAAGACTATGTGGCCGCCCACCGAGACGCTATCGCTGACGGCGGGCAGGGCACCCGCCGCTATGTGCTCCCGGCCGACGGAGGCGATCCGTTGATGATCGCCGAGGCCGTCAACCTGCTGCAGCGCAGCGGCATCGAAGTCGATGTGCTTACGGAGGAGGCTTCGCTTCGAGGCGTTACCGACCGTAACGGCCAGCGCCTCGGCAACCGTACCTTCGCTGCGGGCGCCTACGTGATTGACGCCGCCCAGCCGCGCAACCGGTTCATCCGCGTGCTCCTGGAGCCGGAGGTGCCTGTACCGCAGGCCTTCTTGGAGGAGGCCCGCGCCCGCGTCGACCGGGGGGAGAACCCGCGCTTCTACGACATCACCTCGTGGTCGCTACCGCTCTTGTTTGGCCTTGAGGGCTTCAGCAGCACCGACGGACGAGGGCTCGCCACCGAGCGCCTGCAGGGCCCCGTGGCGCCCGAGCGCGAGCGCCCGTCAAATGCTGCCTACGCCTACCTGATCGATGGCACGCAGGCGGCCGGTCTTCCGGCACTCCTGCATCTAAAGAAGCAGGGCTACCGCGTGGCGATGCTTCAAAACGGCACCCGCCTCCAAGGGCAGGAGTATGCCGCGGGCACCGGCATCGTATACGCCGGGCAAGCCGAAGACAGCGTGCACGACGACGTGCGCGCCGTGGCCGACCGCTACGCGCTGAACGTGCGCGCCGTAGACACCGGCCTGGCAGAGGGCGACCGCCCCTCGCTGGGCTCAGGCGATGTCATCTACCTGAAGGAGCCGTCGGTGGCCATGCTGGCCGAAGAGCCCATCCAACCCTATTCATTTGGCTGGGCGTGGTTTACGCTCGACCGGCAGTACGAGCTGCCCCTGAGCATGCTGCGCGTGCCGTCGCTGCGCTCCGCCGATTTGGATGCGTACGACACGATCATCGTGCCGGAGGTCTATGGGGGAGCCGGCGCGATGGAACGCCTGGCCGGGGAGGACGGCCTGGAGCGCCTCGCGCGCTGGGTGCGGGACGGGGGCACGCTCGTCACGCTGGGCTCGGGCACGGATATCGCCCGCCACCTCGAACTCATCGCGCTTCGCTCCTGGTACGACGATGAGGAGCACGCGGACAGCCTCCGCGTGACGGTGCCCGGCGCGATGGTGGCTACCACCCTCGACCGCAACCACTGGCTGACGGCAGGCGTGCCGGACGGCTTCCGGGGGCTTGTGGATTCGAACCGGCTGTACCTGGCCCCTGAGGGTCCGCCGTCTACCCGGCAGCGGGCGGGCGTAACGTATGCCACCGGCGACGCCTTCACCTACAGCGGCCACATGTGGGCCGAGTCGGAGGCGCGGCTGCCCGGGGCCGTCTTTGCCTACGAGGAGCGCGTGGGAAGCGGCCGGGTCATCGCGTTTGCGGAAGACATCAACTACCGCGCCTACTACCGCAGCGGCAACCGCCTCTTCCTGAACGCCGTGCTGGCCGGACCGAGCGCTCCGTAAGCACGAACATCACGGTACAGGACGAGAGGCTCACGGTACGTGCCGTGGGCCTCTGCTGGTTTGGGGTTAGATCATCCTGTCATCCCGAATGCAGCCTCCGAAGCATTTTGTCGGAGGTGAGATCCCTCGCCTGGCGGCTCAGGATGACATGTTGCGGAGGAATGCTGCCATTGCCCCCACCTTGTCATCCTGAGGGAGCCTGCGAGCGAAGGATCTCCCATCTGCAGGGCGGCCACGGTGCTGACCGCCAGCTGCGATCAAGAAAAGAGGGACGCCCCCTCAGTGCACGTAGCTCCCAGCGTTCAGGTCGATGGTGGCGCCCGTGGCATGGTCCGCGTAGCCGCTGGCCAGGAAGACGGCCGTCGGGGCGATGTCCTCTGGCGCCGTCAGCGTATCAAGCGCCAGGTCGCTGGTAGCGTAGGCCTCCCCATACGCGTCGATGAAGTCCTGCGCCATGTCGGTGCGCGTAAACCCAGGCGCCAGCGTGAAGGCGCAGATGCCGTCCTTTCCAAAGCCACGGGCCAGCGACCGGGTGAGCGCCACAAGGCCGCCCTTAGAGGCCGCGTAGGCCATATAGTCCGGCGTGTCGCCACGGAAGGCAGCGCGGGAGGCCACGTTGATGATGCGCCCGCCGCCATGCTGTTGAAAGTGCGCCACGGCCAACCGGCAGAGCAGCGACGGCGCGCGGAGGTTCACCTGCAGGGTGCGGGTCCAGGCCTCATTCCAGTCTTCCGTTGAGGCCTCCAGCGGGGCCGCCAGCGCTACGCCCGCATTGTTCATCAGGGCATGGATGCGGCCATACGCTTTGGTGACATCCGCGAAGAGCCGTTCCGTGGCATCGAGGGCTGCGAGGTCGGCCTGAAAGACACGCGCGCCATTGCCGCATGCCGTGGCCACCTCGGCCGCCGCCTCGGCGCTGCGGGCGTAGTGCACCGCCACGGTGGCGCCCGCGGCCGCCAGATGCCGGGCGATGGCGCGCCCAATGCCCCGGCTGGCGCCCGTCACAAGGATGGTCTGCTCGGAAAGGTCGATCTGCATAGGAAGGCCAAGAGCGAGCACCGTAGCGCCGAGCGCGTGATTATTCGACAGGTTCCATCCGAAAGAGCCCCCCATCGGAGGCGTCGGTCAGCACGTAAAGCAGGCCGTCCGGGCCTGTGCGCACGTCCCGGATGCGGCCGAGTTGGTTATCGAGCAGCACTTCCTTATGGACGACCTCCTCGCCATCCAGCACCACCCGGTTGATCTGCTGATACGCCAGTGCGCCAACGAACAGGTTGCCCTGCCAGCCGGGGAACGCGTCGCCCTCGTAATAGGCCAGGCCGGAGGGCGCGATGGACGGCGTCCATTGCGTGACGGGGCGCACAAACATGTCCGTCTCGTCGGGATCCACGCCAATGGGGGCATTCGAGCGGTACTCGTTGCCATAGCTGGCCTCGGGCCAGCCGTAGTTTTGCCCGGCCTCAATCAGGTTCAGCTCATCGCCGCCGCGCGGCCCGTGCTCGTGCGCCCAGATCTGGCCCGTTGCGGGGTGAACGATCAGCCCTTGCTGGTTGCGATTGCCCATGGTGTAGAGCTCAGGCCGGTAGTCGTCATCACCCACCCACGGGTTATCGTCGGGGATAGAGCCATCCATGTGCAGGCGGAGGACGCTGCCGGACGGGTCGTTCGGTTGTTGGGCGCGCTCCCGCTGGCCCCGATCCCCGATGGAGAAGACGATGGTACCATCCGGCAAAAACCCGATGCGCGAGCCGTAGTGGCGGCCGGGGCGCACCGCCGGTGTCTGTTCGTACAGCACCTCCAGGTCGGTCAGCGCCGAGCCGTCGAGCTGCGCCCGTGCCAGCATAGTGGCCGTGCCCCCATCGCCCAGCGCAGAATAGGTGAAGTAGATCCAGCCGTTGTCCGCGTACGCAGGGTGCGGCGCGATGTCGAGCAGGCCGCCCTGCCCGCGCGCCTCGATCTCTGGCAGCCCGCTAACCTGCGTGATCTCGCCATTGCGCATGAGGTTCAGCCGGCCCAGACGCTCGGTGATGAGCATGGCGCCATCCGGCAGCCAGGCGACCGCCCACGGGTGCTCCAGCCCCTCAGCCAGCTGCACCACACGGAAGGTGGCTTCTTCGGATGCGACGCGGTCGATCACGACTTCATCCGTGACATCGGTGAGCACGTCACCGGAGCAGGCCATTCCGGTCAGAAATACAAGCGCGGCGAGGGCCGCGATAGGCGTATGGATAAACGATCGCATAAGGCTGGAGGAGGGACCGGTGGCTGGTTGTGTAAAAGGTAAACTCTGCACGACGAACCGTGCTTGCGCGTTCCCGCGTCGGTAGGGGGCTCGGTCTGTACGTCCTCCTACCACTCGATGCGCCCATCGGGCTGATCTGAGGGTGAGGCTCCGGCTGTGCGCTCCGGGTCCACGGTGGCGAGCACCACCGCCGTCAGGATGAGGGCTGCTCCCGCATACCCCATCCACCCGAACTGCTCGCTCCACCACCAGAAGGCCAGCGCGCCGGCAAACACCGGCTCCAGCGTGGCCCCAATGCTGGCCCGCGTTGCTTCCAGCCGCTGCAGGGCGGCCCCGTACGCGAGGTAGGCCACGTAGGTCGATACCACGGCAAGCCACGCCAGCGCCCCCCAGGCTGCGAGCGGCTTGGCCGCAAACGTCACGAACGGCAGCAACAGCAGCGCGCCTACCGGAAACGCATAGGCATACCACGTTGCCGGCGTGCGCTCGTGAAAGTACCACGTGCCGAAGGGGTAGTAGCAGGCATAGCTAACCCCTGACACCAAGCCCCACCCGATGGCAGCAACGGAGAAGCGTGCCGCCCCGTCACCGCCCCACGCTACACCGACGACGCCCAGCAGCGTAAGGAGTAGGGCCAGCAGTTTCAGCAAGGTCATCCGCTCATTCAGGAGTAGCACGCTCATCACCGCCACCCAGGCTGGCGCCGTGTAGAGCAGCACCGCCGCGAGTGCCGCACCGCCGGCATCGACGGCCAGTTGGTAGGCGCCGAAGAAGACCCCCACCCCCACAACAGCAAAGCCCAGCACGGGCCCCACATGTCGGCGCTCCAGGCGCGCGCTGCGGAAGAGCCCCCGGTGCACCCCAAACAGCCCCCCACCCAGCAACGCTCGCCAGAAAGCCACCTCCAGGGGCGTCACCCCCGCCTCAAACGCGACCCGCGCAACCGGCCCGAGCGTAGCCCAGCAGAGCGCAGCCACCGCTACGTACAGATAGCCCATCTTCAGGTCAGGGAGTCCACGTCGTGGCGCGTTTCGCCGGCGCCCTGCACCACAAACTTCTGCGTGGTAAGGGCCTCCAGCCCCATCGGACCGTAGGCGTGCAGCTTCGTCGTCGAAATACCAATCTCGGCGCCCAGCCCCAGCTCCCCGCCATCGGAAAACCGCGACGACGCATTCACGAGCACCACCGACGCATCCACCTCCCGCGTGAAGCGCTGCGCGGTGGGGAGGTGGTCGGTGACGATCACCTCGGTGTGATTCGAACCGTACGTCACGATGTGGTCCGTCGCCTCATCGTAATCGGCAACGACCTTAACGGCGAGGATCGGGCCCAGAAATTCCGCGTGGTAGTCCTCGTCCGTCACTTCTGTGGCGTCAGGCAGGACGTCGCGCGTCCGGGCACAGCCGCGCAGCTCCACCCCGGCCAGCGCCCCCCGGGCCCTCGGCAGAAAATCCGCTGCCACGTCCTCGTGCACCAGCAGGGTTTCAAGCGCATTGCACACCGCCGGGCGGGAGAGCTTTCCATCGACCAGCAGATCGCGCGCTACGTCCAGATCGGCGCTCCGATCCACGTACAGGTGGCACACGCCCTTGTAGTGCTTGATGACCGGGATGCGGCTGTTTTCATCGACGAACCGGATCAGCCCCTCCCCGCCTCTCGGGATGACCAGGTCGACGTGGGTGTTCAGGTGAATGAGTTCGGTGATGGCCTCCCGGTCGGTCGTGGGCATGAGGGTCACAGCGGCCGGCGGAAGGCCTTCGCTCTTGAGGGCTTCGTGCAGGGCATCGGCCACCGCGTGGTTCGACCGAAACGCATTCGAGCCGCCCCGCAGGATAACCCCATTGCCCGCCTTAAAGCAGAGCCCCGCGGCATCGGAGGTGACGTTGGGGCGGGCCTCGTAAATCATCGCGATGACGCCCAGGGGTACGCGCATGCGGCCGACGGCAATGCCGCTTGGGCGGCGGCGCGTGGCGTCGATCGCGCCCACTGGGTCGGCAAACGACGCGACCTCCTGTAGGGCTGCCGCCATCTGCGCGATGCGCTCGGGGGTGAGCTCGAGGCGGTCCAGCAGCGCCGGGGGCGTATCCGCCGTCCGGGCCTGCTGCAGATCCTCGGCGTTGGCCGCCAGGATCGCGTCCTCGTGTGCGCGGAGCGCCTCGGCCATGGCCTGTAGCGCGCGGTTTTTGGCAGCGGTGGAGCACTGGGCCACTACGCGCGCGGCCTCTTTGCAGCGCACGGCGAGCGCTTCGGTGGAGACCTCTGCAGCAAGAGCGGTGGTGCGGGGAGCGTCGGGCATGGGAAGAAGCCGGTGAAGAGAGCAGGTTGCGGACTCCGTCACATGCGCAACCGGCGGGGGCGGTTTCCCGCGGGGACGATTACCGCTCCAGCAGCACGAGTTCGTCGCGGTGGACCACCAGCGCGCTGTGGGCCTCGGGGAGCCGGTTGCGCACTTCGTAGCTCTGGCAGCCCTGGATGGCTTGGACGTCGCGAAGGCCGTATTGCGCCAACCCTTTGGCCACGACGGTGGCCTCTCCGTCGACCGGCACCACCACCTCCACCGCATCTCCCGCGCGGAAGGTGCCCTCGGCGCCCGTCACCCCGGCGGGCAGCAGCGAGGCGCCGTCCTCTTGGAGGGCTCGCGCGGCGCCCGCGTCCACCCACACGCGCCCGCGCGCCGGAACCGCGTGCAGCATCCAGTAGCGCCGTGCGGAGATGGGCGATGGAGCAGCGCGAAACAGCGTGCCGGGCGAGGCGCCGTCGGCCAGGGCCTGCAGGTGGTCGGCCCGGGTACCATTCACGATCGCCGTGGGAATCCCCCGAGCCGTGGCTTTCTCCGCGGCCTCCAGCTTGGTCACCATCCCGCCCGTACCCACCGCTGAGCGCGACCCGCCTGCGAGCGCGTAGTGCCGCGCCTCTACCTGTTCCACCACGGCCAGCCGCTCGGCCTCCGGCACCGTGCGCGGGTCGGCGGTGTAGAGGCCGTCCACATCGCTGCAGATGATGAGCACCTCCGCCTCCGCCAGCACCGCCGCATGGGCCGACAGGTTGTCGTTGTCGCCCACCTGTAGCTCCTCCACCGCTACGGTGTCGTTCTCGTTGATGATGGGCACGGTGCCCTGCGCCAGCAGTTCGGCCAGCGTGTTTTTCGCATTCACGAACCGGCGGCGATGGTACAGGTCGTCGTAGGTCAGCAGCAGCTGCGCACAGGGCGCGTCCAGCAGCGCCTGCCAGTGCTGCATCAGGAGGGGCTGGCCGAGCGCTGCCAGGGCCTGCCGCTCGGGGATGGTGCGCGGGGCCGGAGCGCCCGCTTGCGTGGAGCGGCCGGCCGCCACCGCCCCCGAGGACACCAGGATGACCTCCCGCCCAGCCGCTCGGCTCGTAGCGACGAACCGCGCGATGGCGGCCGTGTACCGGGCACTGCACCCTGAGGCGCCCGGCGCAACAAGACTGCTGCCTACCTTCAGGACGGCTCGTTTCCAAGAAGGGAGCGCCGGGGCATCGGCCATGGAAGCCCTCGATCCAGACAAAAAAGCGGGGTAATCTACGGCTGCTGTGCTCCTACGGCTGTGCTCTTACAGCTCCAGCGCCTCCAGTAAGCGCGCGACCCGACGGCTGTTCACGCCTAAGTCATCGCGGCCCACTCGGCTTGCGCTGCGGACGTGCAGCAGCGAGCGGGCATCAGCGGTGGTCACCGCCATGGCCACGTCGTCCGTGAAGACAAACGCGCGAAACGTAGCCTCCAGCCGACGCGCCTCGGCGTCCACCGTCATCGACGCAGCACCGACCTCGTCTACCGCTTGCTGCGCCGCCTCAAACAGGGCGTCGGGCGCTGCATCATAAAACAGGCTAATACGGACGCAATTGGGGGAGTCGGGGCAAGCGTCGAGGGGGTTCTCGGCCTCGGCGGCTGTATCCGACGGCAGTTCGGGCTCGCTGCAACCCAGCAACGATAGGAGCCCGGTCATCATGAGGAGCAAAAAGGCAACACGCGCCATACCGTGAGAGCTAAGGTGAACTTACAGCGACGTGGCCTGCGCCTCGCGAATGCTGCGGTCGTCGTTGTACTTGGACGGGCATTTGACCAGGATATGGTCCGCGATGAACGCGCCGTTTTCGCCCGGGCGGCCCTCAATGACGAGCTGCTCCGCTTCCTCGAAGTTTTCCGGCTTGGGGTTGAAGTAATCAACTTGCCGCACATTCCCGGCTTCGTCCTTCATGTGGAAGGTAAAGCGGTTGGCATCCCGGTCGTACCGCATCGGCTGATCCGCCACCCAGTCGCCAATAACGTGCGCGCTGGAGCCTGTGCGCTCGGCTTCAGCAAAGTCCATATACCCCCCCACTTGCTGCCCAAAATTCAGAAACAGCAGGGACCCAAACCCCAGCATCAGGACAAGACCAATGATCGTTTTCGGCTTCATAAGGCGTACCGGGCAAGCAGCGTTTACGTCTGGCCAGCATCAGGCTGGCGGTTGGTTATCTGGAATGCGATCTTCGACTTCGCGTTCCAGTGTATCGAGGCGTCGGTCTGTGCGCAGCAAGAAGAAGATCAGACCAAACCATATGATGAGTACCACCGCCAGGACTACATACAGCTTATCTTCGGCCAGCATTACGCGTTCGATGCCTTCCGGCGCCCGCGTAGGAATTTCTGATGTAGACCACAAGGTATCATAAATCGCCTCGGCGGTATCCGCGGGCATCTCTTGGCGGCCATCGCGCAGTGAGGGCAGGGGCGGCTCACGCATAGGGTATCGGCGGCCCAGGGCCGCGCTGTAGAGGGGGCAGTTGAAGGCAGCGTTAGTCGGTGTCGCCGTACAGCCGGAGTTTAAGCAAGGCGGCCCGGACGCGCTGCGTGTAAATCACCCAGAACAACCCGATGAAGGAGGCAAACGCCGGATACAACACCCAACGCATAGAGGGTGCAGTAAAATCACTGAAGGCGGGGTTCCCATCCGCCCCGGGGTGGAGGCTGGGGGCCTGCCGGGGCAGGATGTACAGCAGAAAGGGCACGGTCACGAGTGCAAACAGGTTGTAGACCGCTGCGATGCGCCCGCGTTTCTGTGGCTCATCGAAGGCGGTGCGCAGCACAAGGTAGGCGCCGTAGATGAGCAGTTGCACGGCTGCCATGGATTGCTTCGGGTCGAAGTTCCACCAGATGTTGGTGCCCTGATACCAGGTGAAGCGCGCCCACACCATCCCGGTCAGCAGCCCGAGGATGCCAAACACCACGCCTACCAGGGCCGCCTCCCGGGCCCGGACGTCGCGTCGGAGGTCGCCCGTCTGTAAAAAGCGGAGGGAGTGATACGCGGAGACGAGCACCGCAGCCATCAGCGTAAACCACATGGGCACGTGGAAATACAGGTTGCGCGCCGTGTGCTCCAGGATCTGAATGCGCGGGATCTCCAGCAGGAAGCCCCCAGCGGCCACGGCCGTGACCGCCACCAGTACGATGGTGCGTATCGTGCGGTAGCGCTCCACATTGACCTTGGGAGAGCCTCCTTTCGTAAGGCGTTCGGTAAGTGTAGGCATAAGCAACTCGTGCGCCGACCGCAGGCGGTCAGTCGTACCACACGTAATCAAACAAGATGATGGAAGCGCTGATGACGACGCCGGCAAAGCCGACGAGCGTCAGCAGCTCGTCGCCGACGGCCGACCAGCCCTGGCCGTCGGGCAAGGCGTGGCGTGTAGCCGTGACAACGGCAAGCAGAAGGGGGATCAGCATGGGAAAGACCAGCACTGGCAGCAGCGGGCCGCGCGTGGCGGTGCGCGCGATAATGGCCGCCAAGAGCGTGGTGGCCCCGGCCAGGCCCAGCGCCCCCAGCACCAGCGTGGTGAGCAACAGGCCGGGTGCCACCACCTGTACGCCCACCAACAGCACGAACGTGGCCATCGCCAGCAGGTTCAAGCCCAGCACGAACAAGAAGTTAAACAACAACTTACCCGCGTAGACCATCCCGCCCTGCGTGTGCAACAGGAGCAGCAGAACGGTCCCGCGCTCCTGCTCGCTCACGAACGAGCGGCCCAAGCCCAACGCGGCCGCAAACACAATCACAATCCACAGCAGCGCCGACTCAATACGTGGCGTGAGCGTCTCTTGTCCGACCGCAAACGCCGTCAGAAACAACGCTGATAGCACGAACAAGAGCATGGTGTTGATCGCATACCGGCTGCGTAGTTCCAGCTTAATATCCTTTTCGAACACCGCCCAGGCGCCATGCAGCCAGCGTAGCATGCGGGAAAAAGATGGGTGAAAAGGGACGCACGGGGCGGCCGCATCCAGGCACCTTCTGAGGTGCTAACCGCGTAATTCAGGTGCTTGCCCGGTAGGCCAAGGGAAGATACGGGATTGACGATGGCCTGTCGATGTTCTATCCTCTATCCTTGCCATTTTCAACACGATTGTCCGCCACCTTGGCCGTTTCTGGCATGATTGCACAAGACGATGTACGCGGCGCTCTCCTCGGTACGGCTATGGGGGATGCCCTTGGCATGCCCATTGAAGGGCTGAGCCATCAGAACGTACGCACCTATTACAAGGGCATCAAGGAGTTTCGGGGGGACGAGAAGCGGGGCGACCTTGACGCCGGGCAGTGGACGGACGACACCCAGCTTGCGTTTGCCCTGACCGACGTGCTGGCCCACACCCGGGCGCCCGAAACGCTGAGCGATGCCCCTGAGCGCGCGGCCGCAGCCTTCATCGCGCTGCAGCCGGTGGCTCGTCGCTGGGGCCAGACGACGTCGGGCGCGGTGGAGGCCCTCGCGGCCGGAACGCCCTGGCCGGAGGCCGGCGTGCCAGACCGCCCCACCAACGGAGCTGCCATGCGCGCGGCTCCCCTCGGCGTGTGGTGGGCAATGACCGACCCGCCCCGTACCGATGCGGTGGCCGCCCTTACCCCGCTCTGCACGTGCACCCACCGCGCCCCCGCCGCGGTGGCCGGCGCCCTCGGCCAGGCCTATGCCGTCCGCTGTGCCCTGCAGGCCGACGCCGACGCGTTCGCTCCCGAACCCTTCTGGGACGATCTCCGCGCCATGACCACCTGGCTGGAGGATGCGGTGGGCGATACCTCCCGGCGCAACTCGCGGCGCCTGGCAGCACTCGACGGCCACCTCGATGACTTCCCGCTGGACCTCCAAGAAATCTGCGATGGCACGGGCGTGCTCATCGACGAGTCGTGGCCCTTCGCGGCCGCTATGTTTGCCCGCAACCCGCGCCTTGCCGAAGCTACGCTCCTCTCCGCAATTAACGTGGGCGGCGACGCCGACACCATAGGTGCCATGCTGGGCGCGCTGCTCGGGGCGCTGAATGGGGCGGCGGCCTTCCCCGACGAGTGGCACCACGGGCTCGAAGAGGGGCCCAGCCTGAAGGCCCGTGCCGACGCCCTCTATCATCACCTCTCGGCATTCAACGCTCAGAATGTGGGGAATGTGTAGAAAAACGTGTATACTGTACGCATGGACATGGCACGTATGTAGTTTGTATCAAACATTTACCTCATCGTGGTTGCCTCGCGCACCGGATGCGCTGCCGCGGCATGGGTGCGGTGCAGTTGTTGATTACCCCTCGGTTTTCTGTCTCTTCGCATGAGTATCCGGTCTTTCCTCGCATGGCTTGTCGGGGCGTTTGTTCTGTTGGGGGCCGGCGTCCCCATCGCCAACGCACAGCACCCCCATCAGCAGCACCCGTGGGCTGCAGCGGCCGCCGACGAGGTGCAGATGGTCCTTGATGGTACGGTGGAGGTGCGCCCGTCAGCCGCCCCTGAACACATCTGTGAGTTGGAGCCCACCTTCAACGATACGGGCTTTTTCCTTCAGCCCAACGATGCCCGGCTGCACTCTGGCACCGCCGGCCCACGGGAGGACGAGCAGTCGGCGCTCGACACGCCTATCCCCACGGCCTCCCTGGACGTCACCTACGTAAGTGACTGCAGCGGCCAACCCTGGCCCGACGAAGCCATGGACGCCTTCGCGTTTGCGGCCGAGATCTGGGAGCAGCACGTAGAGTCCGAGGTGCCCATCCGGGTGCGGGCCGTGTGGAGCAACTTTGGCGACCGGCCCGATGCGGAGAACCTCCTCGGCTCGGCCGGCCCGACCCGCATCGTGCGCTTCAATGAAGGCGACGGCGTCCTCGCCGACACCTGGTACCCCGTAGCCATGGCCAGCGCCATCACCGGGCAGAACATCGTAGATGACATCGAAGGGGAATCGTTCGACATCGTGGCCAACCTGAGCTGTGAGCAGCCCCGGTGGCACTTCGACACGAGCCGCGTGCCGCCTGCGCGGCGCATCGACTTTGCCACCGTCGTGCTCCACGAGATCGGCCATGGCCTCGGCTTTACGGGCAGCATGTCGGTGCCCATCGATGAGAACCGCGAGGTTGAAGAGGAAACAGGCAGCTGGGGGCTTACGCCGCAAGGCGCGACCGATCCCCTGCCCCTCGTGTACGACCGGTTCACCACCGATGGCAACGCCAACAACCTGATCGACACCATCATTTACGAAAACCCCTCTGAGGCCCTCTATGCGGCTCTTACGGGCCGGGCGGCCGGGGTTTTCTTCGATGGCCCCAACGCTACCGTAACGAACCAGGACGCCAATAATCCCGACGTGGTTGGCGCGGCCCCGCCACTCTTTAGCCCGGACCCGTGGCGTGCCGGCTCCAGCTACGCCCACGTCGACCAGGCCACCTACACCGGGACG
The DNA here is from genome assembly GCA_009908945.1 of Bacteroidota bacterium. GTDB lineage: Bacteria > Bacteroidota > Rhodothermia > Rhodothermales > Salinibacteraceae > Tc-Br11-B2g6-7. The sequence continues at coordinate 2,231 of JAAAOI010000179.1, read as the reverse complement.
ACCAACGCGCTCATGCGCCCGTCCGTCAGCACGGGCGAATCCGTGCATTCGCCCGGCCCGGTGTTCTGCGGCATCCTGTCGGATATGGGCTGGCCCGTGGGCGAGGGCTGCACGCCGTTCTTTCCGGCAGGGCTTGCCAACCTCAGCGCGTCGGTAGGCACTGGCGACGTGACGGTATCCTGGGAGGCTGAAGACGGCCTGACCAATTACCGAGTGGACGTGGCCGCCCTGGAGGGCCTTGGGCGTCCCACCTTTTCGCCACGGGCTACCGTAGAGGCCCCCCCGTTTGAAGTCACCCTCCCCGACCAACCCGGCGGCACCTACGTGGTGCGCGTCGTCCCGCAAGACGCCCCGGAACGGCGGCGCTCTACCAGCTTCACGGTGGGGCTGGAGGACGCCCTCGTGGTGCGCGGGCCCGCGCCCAGCCCGTTCCAGGACGTCGTCCGCGTCTCTTTTACGGTGCAGCAGACCCAACCGGTGTCTGTCTACGTTTATAACGCCGCTGGTCAACGCGTGGCGACGCTGTTTGACGGCCAGGCGACCGCCGGCCAGCCTATCGAGCGCGCGCTCGACGACCCGCGGCTCTCCAGCGGTGTCTACTACTTCCGCTTTTACGGCGAAGAGTTCGACATCACCGAGACGGCCGTTCGGGTACGGTAGTCTCCCCCTTCTCACTGCTTTCCTCCATGCTCTGTATCCTCATGGCTCTGCGTGACTTTTTCTCTTCGTGCAACTGGATGCCTATCCGGCGCGCCCGTTGGCTCCTCTTCAGCGCTCTGGTCCTCGCCCTGGCGTTGCCCCCCGCCTCCACTGCCCAGGAGGGGCAAAAGGCCCGGCTATCGGATGGCCAGCAGGTGAGCATCCGCCCCGCACCGCCACCAGAGCAGATCTGTGAGCTCGCGCCCATGGACCACAGCACCCACCGTTCGCTTCACCATGGCGACATCGTCAGGAGAGGGCACCGGTCGCACGGACATCAGCCGCGTCTGCAGGCCGGCCAAGAGGCCACGGCCGCCTTCGATGTGACGTACGTTGACGCGCCGATGGGCACGTGTGGCGACCAGCGCACCTGGCCCGCCGAGGCCATCGAGGCCTTTGAGGCTGCCATGGACATCTGGGAGACGCATCTCGAATCAGACATCCCCATTCGCATTCGGGCGCGCTGGCGGGCGCTCGGGCCGCGCGTGCTGGGCAGCGCCGGGCCTACCCGCATTGTGGCGTTTGAAGAAGACGACCCCACCCGGGGCATCGTGGCCGACACCTGGTACGCCGTTGCCCTGGGCAACGCCCTGAGCGGGCAGGATGCGCTGGAAGACATCCCGGATGAGGACTTCGACATCAACATCAACATCAGCTGCAACCAGCCCGCCTGGCACTTTCCGGTGGACGAGGATCCGGATGACGATGAAATCGACTTCCTGACCGTCGTCCTGCATGAGGTGGGCCATGGCATCGGCATCATCGGGTCGATGGACGTCGACGGTAGCCTGGGCAGCCGCGAAATCAGCGGCCAGGTGCTGGCCTACGATCGCTTTGCCGAAGATGGCAACGCCCGCAGCCTCATCGACCCGGACTTTTACACGACCCCCTCGGCTGCACTCGCTGATGCGCTCACGGGGCAGCGGGGGGGCATCTTCTTCAACGGGCCGCTGGCGCTCTTCGGCAACCTGGGCGACCGCGTGCGGCTGTTTGCTCCGCCCGAATGGAACCCAGGCTCCAGCTTCTCGCACCTCGACCAGACCACCTTCTCGGGCACGGACAACGCCCTCATGCGGCCGCAACTTCCCCGGGCGGAGCGTATCGCCACGCCGGGCCCGGTGGGCTGCGGTATCCTGGCGGACATGGGCTGGCCGCTGGGCGCTGACTGCTTCGAGCTCCTGGATGGCCCGCCGCTCCTCGTAACCAACCTGAACGCCGCGCAGAGTACGCAGGACGCCGGACGCGTGACGCTCTCGTGGACCGCCGAGGGCATTGCCCGCGAGTTTGTCGTGGAGCAGCGCTTCGACGGGCTGGGCTTCCCGGAGGCCTTCGAAACCATCAGCCGCCTGAGCGGACGGGACCGCTCCCTCGTGCTGCAAGACCTGGAGCCGGGCCGCTACGACTTTCGGATACAACAGGTGGCCGCGCGTACCGATGAGGTCCTCGACACCGACTGCGAGACTACGGGCACCCAAGAGGGCTTCCCCACCTGTGTGACGGCCGAGATCACCACCTTTGTGACGCCCGGCGCG
>JAAAOI010000187.1 GCA_009908945.1 Bacteroidota bacterium | reverse complement strand
ACGGCTACTACGCCTTCACCCGCGTGGCCGACAGCCTGCCGAAGGCGTACCGGCTGGGGGAGTGAACGTCCGTGCGTGCGTACCATCAGTGTCGTGTCCGACAGAACGAAGCCCAGCCGACACGGTGATCAGACTTGTCTCCAGTCACCGCCGCAGCAGCCCTGCTCAACGAAGGCACCAAGTACCCTCCCCTTGCAGGGGCGGTTTGGGATGGGGCTCCATTCTACCAATTCCGACTGGTCCCACCGGCACTGCTGTCGGCTAAACCTCGCCTCTCCCCAGCCAGTCATCCTCGACCCCGATCGAGGATCCATACGATCTTTCAGGATGAGCCGGTGGCGTCACCGGATAGGCCGCATGGGAAGAGCGGAACAGGAGGGGATCCCACTTTAGCATCAAGGCCCGCGCTTCGCTTCCACGCGTGAGTAGCCCTCTACATGGCTTCCCCATTGGAACGCACTATGGATTATTGACATCAGTCGCGCAGCGCGCTCGTGTCTCGCCTCCGCGAGGATGACTTCGGTGGGTGAGCGTGCCGAACAGCAACTGCTGGCGCCCTCCTTCCCAGCGTCATCGCGGAACGCAACGCCAGATATACAAATCGTGCCTGTACCTATGAACCTGTGGGCCTGGCGGGATGAACCCAATGCCCTGTAGCGACGCAGCGTGCGGCGTCGACGCGAACGGTAGGGACGGGCCGGGTCGTCCAAAGGCAGCACTGCAAACCCAAGCCCACCGCCACGTCGGGCCGAGACGGCCCCGGGCGTGCGTTGCACCCGGGACGGACGCAACGAGAGGGGTAGGAAGGTCGACGCTGCCTGACGCCCTGCGCGTGCATTGCGCCCGGGACGGACGGGACGAGGGCAGTGAGAGGAGCGCGCCTTCCCTCACGAGGCCACGAAGGCGTCCCGAAAGTGCGTGATCTCCGGGGCGTCTGCGCCGCGCAGGACCACGCTCACCACATCGAACCGGCAGGGGGCGCCCTCCAGTTCGTATTCGTACAGGAAAGCGCGCGAGGCGTGCACGATGTGGGCTTGCTTGGCCTCCGTCACCGCCTCCTCCGGGCGGCCAAAGCCCACGCCCGTGCGCGTCTTTACCTCCACAAACACGATTTCGCCCCCGTTGGCGGCCTCCGCGGCCGGCTCGAAGCACACAAGGTCCACCTCGGCCCGCTCGAAGCGGTAGTTGCGCTCCATCACGCGCCAGCCCTGCGCCTCCAGAAAGTCCGCGGCCAGCGCCTCGCCGCGGGCGCCGATCTGTGTATGCGTCATGCTATGGGTAGGGCGTGTGAGGCGTCAGGAGGATGGCGTCCGTGCTGGGGGCGTCAGGCCAGAGGCCGCGCAGTCACGGCTCGGCCGATTCACTTGAAGGTTCGAGCGCCTGGAGGGATTCCTCCAAGGGGGCGTCGTTCTCTTCCACCGTTTCTTGCATGGTGCGGGCCACCCCGATGAGGTCGCGCAGGAACGGCGCGTGTTCTTCGCGCAGGAACGGCAAGAACGCGTCCATAAACTCGTCAAACACGCGCATCATGTGGATCATGCGGGCCATGCGCTCGCAGAGGTATTGCTCTCGCGCCGGAAGGTCGGCACACGTGTCCGCATCAGCGGCAGCCAGCAGCTCCTGACGCTGCGCCTCCAGCTTATCGCCCAGCGGGCCGAGCTCCCGGCGCTGCCGTTCCTTGATGATCTCCGTCGTGATCTGCCAGACATCCTTTTCCGCTTCGTAGAAATCCTTTCGCGAGTCGGGCCGGTGCGTCTTGCGCACAAGGTTCCACTGCACCAGCGAGCGGAGGTTCATGTTGGCATTGCCCCGGCTAATCTGGAGCCGGTCCATGATCGCGTCCGTGTGCAGCGGCTCGCCGGAGGCGTAGAGTAACGCATGAATTTGTGCCATCGTGCGGTTGATGCCCCAGTTCGAGGCCATCTCCCCCCACAAGAGGGTGAACCGCTCCAGCGCCCGGTCGTACGGCTCCGAAACAGGACCGGCAGAATTGTTGCTGTCCGTGGTTGCCTGTGTGGCCATTGCGCTGGGACCTTGTTGGGATAGTCGGATGAGGTTCGACCGTCTCCCGGAATGAGCAGTTCCACCGGCCGCTTTCATTTTTCGCTGAAACCTATACTTCCCTTCGTTCGCTTCCGTTTCCGCATGGCTACTCCCGCCCTCATCACCCTGACCACGGACTTTGGCACGCAAGATGGCTACGTCGCCGCTATGAAGGGCGTCATGCTCTCGGCTACGCCCACGCTGCGCTTTGTCGACCTGACGCATGACGTGGCGCCGCAGGATGTGATGGAGGCGGCCTTCTTGCTAAAAACAGCCGCCTGGGAATTCCCTCCGGGGACGGTGCACCTCGTAGTGGTTGATCCCGGCGTAGGGACCGACCGGCGGCCCGTCGCCATCCGCGCCGGCGGTCATTACTTTGTGGGACCCGACAACGGCTTGTTCTCGCTGCTGCTGGATGGAGACCCGATAGATGCCGGGGTGACGTTGGATCCCGCACAGGTCAGTCCAGATGAGCGCCTCAGCACCACCTTTCACGGGCGCGACCTGTTCGCTCCGGCCGCCGCCCGCATCGCCGCTGGCGCCGCCCTTCGCGACCTCGGGCCTGCACTGGACGAGCTGAAGGCTCTCCACTGGGCCCTGCCCATCCCCGACGCTGAGGGCATTCGGGGGTGGGTCGTGCACATCGACCACTTTGGCAACTGCATTACCAATATCCCCCAGTCCTTGCTGGAAGAGCACCGCGAGGGGCGACGCGTCGCTTGCTACGTGGGCACTGGCGTTGTACGCGGCTTGCAGCACACCTATGGGAACGTCGAGAAGGGGGAGCCGCTGCTCGTGGTGGGCAGCAGCGACGTTCTGGAGATCGCCGTGAACAGCGGGAACGCCGCCACTATGCTCAACATTCGTAAAGGCGCTCCTGTTAATCTTGTCTTTAAGGAGGAGTAGCCCCGTGCAGGCGCTCTGCCGCGCTGTGTTTCGCGTCCCCATGTGTACATTCGCTTTCCTATGGCCTCTGATGCCCCCTCCTCTGCGCGTGAGATCCTGCTGGTGCACCTGGAGTCGCTATACACCCTTGCCCGGCTGCTCACCCCCCGCCCTCCTGCGGCTACGGAGCTGGTCGTAGCCGCTGCCGCATCTGCCGCACCGGTACCACCGGCCAACGTATCGACGGCTGCCGAGGGCAAGGGCTGGGCGCTCCGTCTTCTGCTTGAAACGTATCGCGCAGACCCAGCCGCTGAGGCGCTGGCTTGGCCCGATGCGCCGCGGCGACGTTTAGAGGCTCAGCCGCCCGATCCGCTGGTGGATCAGCCGCTCCAGTCGCACCGTGAGGACCTGGCCCGCCAGACGGTCACCGATCGGCTCCCGGCGGTGTTTGCAACGCTTCGAACAAGCGAGCGCGTGCTGCTTTTCCTGGCCGATGCGGCGGGGCTGCCGCCCGATGCTATCGCGCAGGTCACGGGGCAATCAGAGGCGGCGGCTACCGAGCAAGTGCAGCGGGCCCGTGCAGCCGTGCTACAGGGGTTGCGCGCCGACCTTCGGCCCAGCGAGCAGGCCCTCGTGCGGGCCAGCCTGCCGAAAGAGGCGCTGGGTGAATCCCTCCAGGCGCATGTGCAGTCGCTTGGCACCCCAGTGCCCGGAGGCCTGCGCCACTCGGTTGTTAGTGCCACGTCCGCCCCACGCCAGGCGCCCCAAAAGGCGCGCACGGAGGACGCCGCGGCGGGCAGGAGCACGGCCGCTCCATCAACCGTCCCAACAGGGGGCGGGGCGCAGTGGCTCACGCGGGCTCTTGTGGCTATCGTGCTGATCGCGGTGGTGGGGACGGCGGGCTACATCACCGCCCAATGGATCGACCGCGGGCCGGAGACCAACCTCATCATGCTCACTGCCGAGCATGCGGCCGAGCGCCCCAAGCCCAACCTGGCTACCAGCCGGCTGGACGAAGCCGAGCGCTACGTGCGGGACGAACTCAACCTGCGCCCCATCTTGCCAAGCATCGACCAGGCCACGTTGGAAGGCGTGGCCCTGGCCGAAGTCGCGTCCAGCGTAACGGTACCGGCCTTCTTTTACGAGCAGGCCGATGGCACGCCCGTCATGCTGTACGCCCTCTCCTACCGCCTCCTGGACCGGTACAGCGGCCGCATACAGCTGGACCTGGATGTGTTGCGGCAGATTGAGGACGACACCCACTACGATCTGCACGACCTGGGCCATGCGCAGGTGCTCGTATGGCGGCACCGCGACGTTATCTTTATTGCCGTCACCGACGGCGACGCAGCCACCCTCCGCGACCGGATCGTGATGCCCTCCTGACCTGCCGTCCTACGGAACGCGGGGGCTGGCTTTCGGACCGGGCGCTGACGGGCGCTCGCTGGCGCCTGTGCCCTCTACCGGCGGCTTAGCCTGCCGGAAGCTCAATCCGAAATGTCGTCCCCTCCCCTACCTTGGACTGCGCGACCGTCAGTTCGCCGCCGTGGTAGTCTTCCACGATGCGCTTGGCCAGGCTAAGCCCCAGGCCCCAGCCGTGGCGCTTGGTGCTGTACCCGGGCCGGAATACGCTGCTCCAGTCGCGCCGCTCGATGCCCTTGCCGTTGTCCCGCACATCGATCCGAACCGTATCCTCCATGCGCTGGGCCGTCACGGTGATCTCGCCCTTCTCGTGGTTGATGGCATCGAGGGCGTTCTTGAGCAGGTTTTCGATCACCCACTCGAAGAGGTCCCGGTTGATCGGGGCTTCGAGCCCATCGCCCAGCGCGGTGTTCACCTCCACGCGGCCGCGCTGCTGCGGGATGCGCCGGCGGATGTAGCTGACGGCGTCGTCGAGCACGGGCCGCAGGTTGGCCAGCTCCCGCCGGGGTTGCGAGCCGATGTCGGAGAAACGCGCCGTGATGCGCTTGAGGCGGACGATGTCGTTCTCGATCTCGTCCAGCGCCTCTTTCCGCTGCGCCTCCGGCAGGCCCGGTGTCCGGAGCAGCTCGGTCCACCCCATCAGGCTGGAGATGGGCGTGCCCAGCTGATGCGCCGCCTCCTTGGCCATGCCCACCCAGAGGCTACTCTGCTCGCTCCGCCGCACGTACGAGAACCCCACGTACCCGATGAGCACGAACAGGCCTACAAAAAAGAGCTGCACGAAGGGGTAAACACGCAGTTCGCGGATAAGCGCAGACTCGTCGTAGTGCACGTACTGCCGGATGGCCGGCGACTCGCTGAGCTGGATCGGGATGGGCTCGTAGGAGGCGGCCATCCGCTCCACCCGGCGGACCAGCTGCAGGGAGTCTTCGGTGGAGAGGGCCCGCACGGTATCCGCCACCGGCACATTGCGCCAGAAGAGCGGCGCCGCCTGCGTCGAGTCGGTGACGATGGCGGGGATGTTGAACGGGTTGGGCTCGATGATTTCGTTCAGGATAAAGTCGAGCTGATCGCCCGGGGGCATGCCCTGCGCCCAGCTGACGGCGCGGCGCAGCGAGTCGGCCAGCCCCACGGGAAGCAACATGTCGCCTCTGGCCGGCGCCTGCCGCCAGCGCCGGAGCAGGGCGTCGAGCGTTTCGAGCTCTCCGACGTAGGGGTTATCGGCGGGCGCCTGCGTGACTTGCTCGTTGGCTTCTGCCCAGAGGTGCATGAGGGCTTGCTCCCGTTCGCGGAGGCGATCCACGAGGTTGTCCGTGTACCAGAGGGAGGCCACCGCCAGGCCCACCGCAAACAGGATCAGCCCCAGCTTCAGGTTGATGGAGAAACGGTACGGACGCATAGCAGCAGGGGCGGTGCGCAGAGGAGGCGGCACGCGGCGAAGCCGCGCTGTGGCATGGTACACCGCGCGGCCCCAAGGTGTGATCCCGACACGCCGCTCTGGGGCAGACCTACGCTGCCACCGGCGCGTCAGCGGGCGGTACCGTAATGGTCTGCGTGCGCTTCGGCCCCATCGACACCAGCGCGATGCGCACGCCCAGGAAGTCCTGCACAAAGGTCAGGTAATCCTGCGCATTCGTGGGCAGCTCTGCGAACGACGTCGCCTGCCGGAGGTCGGCCGTCCAGCCGGGCAGCACCTCGTACTGCGGCTCCACCTTCTCCAGCGTCTGGGTCTCGCTCGGGAAGCGGGCCGACGTCTTACCGTTGTAGCGGTACGTGGTGGCCACCTTCAGCTCTTCCATGCCCGTGAGCACGTCGAGCTTGGTCACCGCGATGTCGGTAAAGCCGTTGACCTGCGCGGTGTAGCGCAGCGCGACGAGGTCGAGCCACCCGCAGCGCCGGGGCCGGCCGGTGGTGGCGCCAAACTCGTGCCCCACCGAGCGCAGCCGCTCGCCCACCGCGCCCTGCAGCTCCGTGGGGAAGGGCCCGTTGCCCACGCGGGTGCTGTAGGCCTTCACGATCCCAATCACCCGGTTGATTTCCGTTGGGGGCACCCCCAGCCCCGTGCAGCAGCCGCCCACGGTAGGATGGCTGGAGGTCACGTACGGATACGTCCCGAAGTCTACATCCAGCAGGGAGCCCTGCGCGCCCTCGGCCAGCACATGCTTCCCGTCGGCCAGCGCGCGGTTCAGGTACTGCGTGGTGTCCGTCACGTACGGATCCACGAGCCGGTCAAACTCCACGTACTCCTCCACGATGGCATCCACATCCAGCTCCTCGGCCCCGTAGACGCTACGCAGGAGGGTGTTTTTGGCCTCGATGGCGGTGGTGAGCTTGGCCCGTAGCGTATCGCGGTCGAGCAGGTCCACCATGCGGATGCCCGTCCGCGCAAACTTATCCATGTAGGCCGGGCCGATGCCGCGGCCGGTGGTGCCGATGGCGTCGGCATCCCGGAGCCGCTCCCGCGCCTGCTCCACGGCTTTGTGGTAGGGCATGATGAGGTGCGCGTTGTGCGAGATCAGCAGCCGCCCTTCCACGTCGTAGCCCAGCTCCTGAATGGTGTTGATTTCGTCCATCACAGCCGCCGGGTCGATCACCACCCCGTTGCCAATCACGCACGTGGTGTTATCGTGAAAGATGCCGCTGGGGACGAGGTGCAGCACGAACTCCTGATCCTCCCAGCAGATGGTGTGGCCGGCATTCGCGCCGCCCTGGTAACGCGCCACGATGTCAAGGTCTTCGCTTAGCAAATCTACGATCTTGCCCTTGCCTTCGTCGCCCCATTGGCTTCCGATGACTACGGTAACTGGCATAAGTCCATGGCTTGTGGTAAAAAGTCGTTGGGCACCCGGCGAGGCCAGGTGGAGGTTAGCGTCTGTAGGGTGTGCTCCCTGTGCGCTACAGACCGCCGCACGCCGGCGTATCAAACGAAACCGTACATGCCGAAGGCGGCTCCTCGTTGAATACCGGAGGGCCGCCTTCGCATGTGCACGCCCGGAGATGCCGTGGCGCGGCGGGCTACGCTTCGTCGTCGGCCGGTTGTGGCGGCTCGTCTTCGAAGCTCTTGGCTGCTTCCTGCACGCTGTCGTAGTGCTTGAACACCGTGATGAGCTTGGTGATGACCAGCAGCGACTGGATGCGGTCGGCCACGTTGGCCAGGCGGAGGTCCCCCCCGCCGTTGCGCATGGACGTCATGCCGCTGATCAGCATCCCCAGCCCACTGGAGTTCATAAACTTGACGCGGGAGAGGTCGACCACAACATTCTTCTTGCCGTCGTCGCGCAGGTCCCGCAGTTGGTCGTGCAGCTTGGCGCCGTCGGGGCCGCCCATCACGTTGCCCTTGAGCTTGAGCACCACCGCGTTGTAGCGCTCATCGATGGAGTATTTCATTGGAGGATCCGGGGGTTAATGCAAGTTCAGTGAGCCGTGCTTACCGCGCCGCTTGCTGGGCCTGAATCCGCCGCAGGTTGAGTTCGACAACCACGGGGGAGGCGACAAACACGGAGGAGTACGTTCCAATTACCACACCACATATGAGGGCAAAGGAGAAGCCGCGCAGCACTTCGCCCCCGAATATAAAGAGGATGGTCACCACGAGCAAGGTGGTCACGGACGTCACGATGGTACGGCTCAGCGTGGCGTTAATGGAACGGTTGACGATTTCCTCATACGGATCCGTCTTGAATAGATTCGCAAACTCCCGGATGCGGTCAAACACCACCACGGTATCGTTCAGCGAGTACCCCACGATCGTGAGGAAGGCGGCAATGATGGCCTGGTCGATCTGCACCGAGAAGGGCACGATATCCTGCAGCAGCGAGAACAGCCCCAGCACGATGACCACATCGTGAAACAGAGCCGCCACCGACCCCACACCAAAGCGCCACTCAAACCGGATCAGGATGTAGAGAAAGATGACCAGCAAGGCCCCCAGGACCGAGTAAATGGCTCCCTGCTGCAGGTCAGCGGCGAAGCGCGGGCCGACCACGTCGGTGCCTTCCAGGACGGGATTGGCGTTCGGATACACCTCGGTGAGCGTCCCCATGATGACCTCCTGCACCTCAGAGATCTCGCCTTCAACGGCGGTCCGGATGAGCAGGGCATCGCCTCCGAAGCTGCGCACTTCGGGATCTGCGCCCAGCGGCTCGGCCAGCGTCCCGCGCACTTCTACCGCGTTGAGCTGCTCCTCGGTTTGCACAATGAATTCCATCCCCCCGAGGAAGTCGATCCCCAGCTCCAACCCGCGAAACGCAAGGGAAAGGATGGCGACCGTAAGGAGGACGCCAGAAATAGTGTATCCGATCTTTCGACTGGATACGAGCGGATAATCTGCTTCTTCAAACCAACGCATAGGATTAAGTTATATCTGTACCGCCTCCCGTGTGGGAGGCAGAGGGTTGCAAGATCGACGCACGGGCGAAGCTCAGCCGTAGTTGACGCTCAGCTTCTTCTCCTCGACCATGTAGTCGAAGACGATGCGCGTAATGACGATAGCGCTAAAGAGCGACGCCAGAATACCGGCCATCAGCGTGACGGCAAAGCCCTGGATGGGCCCGACGCCAAACGAGTACAGGATGACCCCTACGAAAAACGTCGTGATGTTGGCGTCAAAGATAGCGCTGAGCGCCTTCGAATACCCGCCGTTGATGGCCGCGCGGAGCGTCTTGCCTGCGCGCTGCTCCTCCCGGATGCGGTCGAAGATGAGCACGTTGGCATCCACGGCCATACCGATGGTCAGCACAATACCCGCAATGCCCGGCAGTGTAAGCGTAGCCTCAAACCCGGCCAGAATGCCCAGGATAAAGATGATGTTGATGAGCAAGGCCAGGTCGGCCACCGTGCCGGCCGTGCGGTAGTACATGATCATGAAGAGGGCCACGAGCAGCAGCCCCCCCACCACCGAGATGAACCCGGCGCGGATGGAGGCGGCCCCGAGGCTCGGCCCCACGGTGCGCTCCTGCACGATGTCGACCGGTGCCGGTAGCGCCCCGGACATCAGCACGTTGACGATGTCTTGCGCTTCCTGGCGCGACTGCAGGCCGGTGATGGAGGTCTGCCCCCCCACGATCCGGTCTTGGATGACGGGATACGAGTAGACCACGCCATCCAGCACGATCGCCACCTGGTTGCCGACGTTGGCCCCGGTTACGCGCGCCCAGGTGCGGGCGCCATCCGAGTCCATGGAGAGCGAGACGCGCGGCCGGTTGGTCTCGTCGAAGTCGACGCGCGCGTCGGTCACGGTTTCGCCTTGCAGCTCCACCTCCTCACGGACGCCCAGCAGCTCCAGGATTTCGAAGCCTTGGGGGTCGGTGCCGGCGGTGCGCGAGCCGTACAGCAGCTCGATGTTGGGGGGCAGCATGGCCTGCGGCTCGTCCCGGCTCAGCAGTTGGTTGGCCACCGCCGTATCCGGCTCGGAGACGTAGCCAAACACGACGCTCTGCCCCATCGGCTGCAGCACGTCCAACAGTGGGTTGCCTGAGGTCAGGTCGCCCCCTTCTTGCGCCAGCAACTCGTCAAGCGCCGCGTCGGGATCGTCGGTGGTATCGTCGGCAGCCTGATCAGCGGCGCCCGTGCCAGCGTCTGCCGGGTCGGCGGCGGCAACCTCCTCGTCTGGCGCAGGCACGTCGCCCCCGACCACGCCCGGGAGTTCGCTCTCGTCAATCCGGTTGTCATCCTCCGGCATAGCTTCGAGCGCGTCCTGCAGCTCATCTTCCAGCTCTTCGGGGTCGATCTCGTCGTAGTAGGCGATGATGTCTTGCAGGGAGCGGGTCAGTTCTTCGGGCTCCGCCATCAGGCGAAACTCCAGCTGGGCAGTGCCCCGGAGCAGGTTGCGCACGCGCTCGGGGTCGTCCACGCCGGGCAGCTCCACCACCACGCGGCGGGAGCCCTGGCGCTGGATCGACGGCTCGGTCACGCCGTAGCGATCCACACGATTCCGGATAATCTCGATGGCGCGCTCCACGGCCTCGTCGGACTGCGCCCGGAGGTATTCGGCTACCTCTTCGTTGGTGGAGCGGCGGGTGATATCGCGCTCCGGGTTGCGGAAATAGCGCGACAGACGGGCGTCCGGGTCGCGGGTTTCAAACTCCTCAACAAACGCGTCGATCACCGAGAGGCCTTCCGCCCGGTTGCGCTCGGAAGCGGTCTGCACAGCCGCTTCGAAGGATTCGTCCGGGTCCTGCGCCAGCCCGCGCAGCAGCTCATCCACCCGTACCTCCATGGTCACGTGCATGCCCCCCAGCAGGTCCAGCCCCAGCTTGAGCGAGCGCTCCTGGGCCGCCTGGATGGCTTCGTAGTTCTCCTGGAAGTAGGCCTCGCGCTCGGCCCCCTCCATGCTCTCCATTTGTTGATTGTAGTAGTAGGTCTGCGCCGAAGGCCACAGATACCAAACGCAAAGACCGATAAAGAATACGGTCAGCAGTATTTTAAACCCGTTGTTTTGCATGGGATCGAAAAGATAAAGACAACAGAAGCGAGGGCGGCGCGCCCAGGGATCGCCGCGCGTACGGCGGTTGGGGCGTACCAATGACGCCGTGGCATTCCACAGCGCGGGGTCAGGGGAAGAGCGGCAGGCCGGTGGCCCGGCGGAAGCGCAGGCTTCCGGGGCTCATGCGGGCGGCACACACGACGCGGCCGTCGCGCACGTCCGCCACTACGGCCTGCGGTACAACTACGGCGCCATGGGCCGTGCAGAGAAGAGTACCCGGAGCGGGGTGACCACTACGGGAGCAATCCGCAGTGGTTGGTGCTGCAAGAGCGGGGCGTACGCTGCGCGATGCTGCAGCGACGCCTGCACCGCGGCCGTCAGCGTGCGGTCGGGCGTGGGCTGCGGGGCCAGCTTGTGCAGCCCCATGAGCATCCGCGGATGCACCGCGTCGGCTGCGGCGCCCGTGGAGCGCGTCTGCAGGTACATCAGCAGCGCGTCCGTCGAGAGGTGCGGAGCGGCAAAGACCTGCCCGAGGTCGCCCTCCGGGGCCAGGTCCAGATAGGCCTCGGCAAAGGCGGTCAAAAAGCCCTGCAGCGACGCCGGCTCGGCCTGTTGCGCCCGGTCCACTGCCGCATCAAACGCGGCATCGGTGGGGCCATCGGCCTGGGCGCGCAGCCACCGGCTGTACTCCGACGAGCCCTCGTCGCGCTCCTGCAGGGGCGCCCACAGCAGGGCCCCCACGCTCATCGCGAGCAGCACCGCAAGGGCGCGGAAGAGTCGGGATGTGCGTAGACGAACCATGGAGGGCGAACGGTAGCGGGCCAGGGTGTGCAGCACTACAGCGTAGTGAGGCTGCTGTAATGTTACAAGCCCGCTATTGATTCTTCACCTGTCTTTCGGTGGCCGCTACGCCCGTAGGCGCTCGTTGCCCGTTGTGCGTTGCCCGGTGTGCGTTGCCTGTTTTCCGTTGTCCGTTAGGGGCACGCTACCCAGTACACCATTCCCATGGCCGTAGCAACGGCAGCATCAGCCCCGCGCGCGTCAGAGGCGCCGGTCTCCGGTCCGTCGTAGGCCGGCAGGCCCGCTGCGGCGCGAACCGTGTTGAGGTCGGCCACCGCCGTGGCGAAGTCGTCCTCCTGGATGCTGGCCTCCGCACGGATCAGCAGCAATTCGCCGTTGCGCAGGATCGGGATGGGCGCCACCTGCGAGGGGTACACGAAGAAGCCCCACTCCGACCGGAGCCCGACCTGCTCAAACGTTTCCTCCCGCGCCACCACCTTATCAACCCGCGCGTCGATGATCGCGCCCTCGCTGTCGCGCGCGATGTCTTCCACAAAGCTGGGATGCGCGGCAAGCAGGTTGCCGGACTGCTGCGGGTTGATGAACCACGGGTTCACGATATCGCCCGGGGCGGTCGAGAACACGTGATAGACCCCCTGATCCAGCGGTGCCTCATCGTCCAGAAAGGTCTCGTCTAACACCGTGAGCGCCTGCGGGTAATCGCCCTGGTAGACCGCCACGCGCGCGGCCAGCGCCCGGTTAAACTCCCGAAAGGTGGCGGGCGCGTCGAAGCTATCAAATCCTTCCGAGAGGGGGAAAGCGAAGTCGGCCCCCGCGTTGTCGAGCTGTGCGGCCCCCTGGTCCAGGCGTGCGGCAATGGCGTCGAGCGCGTCGGTGTACGGCACTACGGGGCCGACCTCCTCTGCGGAGACGTCCACCCGAATCCCGTTCTCAAACACCAGGTTGGCGTTAAGTAGCAGCTGGTAAGCAATGATCGTGTCTGCAAATCCGCGGTACCCTGCAATCTCTTCCGCGGTAAAGAGGCCGTCCGGGGCGTTATCCAGGGCTTCGAGCATGATCTCGGCGTTGCGAATCACCCGGTACCGCTCGGCCCACGGCCGCGTGATGTAGAACGTGTTGTTGTCCAGCACCGCGGACCCACTGCCGAGCAGTTCGGAGGTGAAGCGGGGCTCGGAGGCGCTGAAGCGGTACACCTCGCGCCCGATCATGCTGACGTTGGTGAGGTAGAGGTTGAGGTCGGTGCGCATGCCCGATTCAACCCCAACGGCCACGTTGGCAATCTTTTCGCGGGTGGGCTCCTGCACGACGCTCTCCAGGCTGGGCCCGTTCGGGTCGGGCTCGTTGCTGATGCCCATCAGGTCGCAACCGGTCAGCAGCACGGCCAGCAGGCCGGCGGTGAAGGATATCGCCCAGAAGCGGGCGGCGGTGAAGGTAGGGATGGTCATGGTCGCGTGCGTAAGAGACAGGGCAGTCAGAAAAAAATGCGGCGGGCACAGCGGGAGGGCCTAAAAGCCAAGCCGGAGATGGAAGAAGAGCTCCTTGGTCTGCGGGAAGGGCGTGACCTCCACCCCATCCGACACGGGCTGCGTGCCGAAGTTATTGACCTCGGGGTCGTAGCTCTTGTAGGGCGTGATGGTGAGCCAATTCCGGGCCGACACCCCGAGGCGGGCGTTTGTCAGCAGGCCGCTGGAGAAGGACTCCAAAAACGCTGCGGGCAGGGCGTAGAAGAGGGCAACCTCACGGATCCGGAAGTAGGAGGCATCCTGCACAAACTGCGCTGCAGAAACGCCCACATTGTTCACCCGGTCTACCCCATCCGGGACGCCGTTCCCGTTGCTGTCGTCGTCGAAGTCGGGGGAGGTTTGGCCCAGGTCGAACAGCAGTTCGGAGAGGTTCAGGTTGTCGCCTCCCTTCTTCCAGTGCGCCAGCACCGAGAGGCGCCAGTTGTTGTAGGCGAGTTCGTTGGAGAAGGTCATCTGGAAGTCTGGTGCCACATCCCCCAGTTGGAAGACCCCATCCGAAACGCCGTCGCCGTCGCGGTCGTCAACCCCGACGATCTGAGTGGGGCTCTTGCCTTCCTCCACGCGGATCTCCCCGAGGGTGGCTCCAAACCCGCCGCCAAGCGCCCGGAAGGCCGGCACGGGCAGCGACGTTACCTCGGCGTCGTTGGCCCAGAAGTTGGTGGTCGACTGCCAGCTAAAGCGGTCGGTTTCTACGGGGATCAGGGTGAGGCTGGCTTCGATGCCGCGGTTGAGCAGCGTGCCGCCGTTGAACGTCTCCTGCCGAAACCCGGTGGAGGACGGCACCTCGCGCTGGAGCAGTTGGTCGGTGATCTCTTTGCGGTAGAGCGTCAGCTCCAGGTTGGCCCGGTTATCCCAGAGGCCCAGGTCGATGCCGCCCTCGATCTCCGACTGGCGCTCCGGCTCCACATCCGCAAAGCCACGCCGCAGGCCGATGAGCGTACCGACCACCCCACCCACGGAGGTGGCTTCGAAGGAGGTAAACTTCGTCCCAAACCCGGCGATGTTGCCCGTCTGCCCGAACGCCGCGCGCAGCTTCAGCTGGTTGACCTGATCCACGGACCAGAACGGGAACGCGTGCAGGTTTACAGCGAGGGAGGCCTTGGGATACAGGTTGAACGTTTCCACATCGCCATTGAGCGAGCTGCGATCCCCCCGGAGCCCCACGGTCGCGATCAGCCGCCCGGCGTAGTCCACCTCTTCTTGCACAAAGAAGCTGCGGTCGTTCTGCTTCTCCCGCACTTGCGAGGGGCTCAGGGAGGTGGACTGATCCAGGTTCTGCTGGCCGGGGATGAGCCCGCGGGCGACGAAGTTTGAGCTCACCTGGTCGGCCCGGACGCCGGTCAGCCCGGCCTGGGTGGTGAAGCTTACCTCGCGGTCGGGGAGCGAGAGAATGTGCACGCCGATCAGCCGCACGTTGGTATTCAGCGAGGTGGTTTCGCCCAGGATGGAAG
Organism: Bacteroidota bacterium; assembly: GCA_009908945.1. Classification (GTDB taxonomy): domain Bacteria; phylum Bacteroidota; class Rhodothermia; order Rhodothermales; family Salinibacteraceae; genus Tc-Br11-B2g6-7. Next base: position 2,954 of record JAAAOI010000187.1, on the reverse strand, counting down.
TGCCGGGCTCGGGGCTCGTGCGCTCAAACTGCAGAAACTCCGGGAAGAGCGCCTCCGACTGCAGCGAGAAAAAGTCGGCCCCCGCCTCCCCAACAATGCGCAGGGTCTGCTGTGTGGTCGTCAGGGGCGTGTACTCTATCCGGGCGCTGGTGATGGTGCGGTTCACCACCTCCTGATTGGTGAACAGGTCGCGCGTTTGGAGCGGGTTGGAAGCGTTGAACGGGTGATCGGGATAGGTGCCGCTCTCGTCGGGGCGGAGATCGATGAAGTTGGGCGTGGCCGTGAGCGCGACGCCAAACGTGGTCCCCGAGTTGTCATTCCCCGTGAGCCCGCGCCGGGTCCGCGCGTTCACGTAGTTGGCCGAGCCCGACAGGGTCAGCTTGTCCGATAAGGCATGATCCAGGTTGACGCGCGCCGAGCGTTTTTCGTAGCCGGTGCGCGCCACGATCCCCTCATCGTCCTGGAGCAGGCCCGAAATGAAAAAGCGGGTCCGGTCGTTGCCCCCCGCGATCGAGAGGCTGGTCGTGCTCAGGAGCCCATTTTCCCCAAACAGCGCGTCTTCGTAATCGATAAAGCCCCGGTCCTGCGCTTCTAAGAACTGCGCGCGTCCCTCTGCGCCAAACGCCTCTTCCGCGGTGTCGGCCGTGAACTGCCGCATGCCAAGGGCCTTGCGAATCTGCGTGACGCCTACGGTTTGCGAGAAGTTGACCTGCGTGTCGCCGCCTGCCCCGCGCTTCGTCGTGATCAGCACCACCCCGTTGGCCGCCCGTCCGCCATAAATCGCCGCGGCCGACGGCCCTTTCAGGATTTCAATTGACTGGACGTCCTGCGGGTTGAGGTCGGCGATGCGGTTGACCGGGTTGTCCTGGTTGCTCCGGCTCCCGCCGGCGGCGGCGGCCGTCACGGCATTCACGTTGCTGGGGATGGCGGAGTTGTTGACCACCACCCCGTCAACAATATAGAGCGGCTGGGAATTCCCGTTGATGGTGGACACCCCGCGCAGCTTGACGGACATCCCGCCGCCGGGGGCGCCGGTGTACGACGAGATCTGGGCCCCGGTGACCTTACCGCTCAGGGCCGCGTCGAGCGACTGAGCGCCGGTATTCCCGGTCAGGGTCTCAGCGTCGATCGTTTCGATCGAGTTGGCCAGGTTCTCCCGCGCCACGGTGGAGGCCAGCCCCGTGACGACCACTTCATCCAGGCCCACCACGTCCTGCTCCAGGGCTACGTCCAACTGGGTTTGCCCTTCCTCCACCGTGACCTCCTGGGTCGCATACCCCACAAACGAAAACAACAGCGTGCGCCGATTCACCGGCAGGGTGATTTCAAACCGGCCTTCGGTGTCGGTGAGGGTTCCGACCTGGGTCCCCCGCACAGCAACGGTCACGCCGGGGATGGTCGTCCCATCCGAGGCATCCGTGACAACACCCGAGACCGTTTGCTGCGCGTGGGCTGGGGCTGTTGCCCCCAGCAAGATCGCCAGGCACAGGCCGGCGATGGCGACGATAGACGTAGGGCGACAACGCATACGAGTATGTGGTGGGTGAACGATGGAGGAGCGGCGGGAACCCGCTACGGGGCAACGGCCTGCAGCGCGGCGTGCTCGGGGGCGCGGCGGCAACCATGTGTTTTTCGTGCCCATAGCCTTGATAATTCGTATTAAGGGTATGTTAAGTATCAGCTAAAATAAAAGCAAATACGAATATACGGTGCTGCCCGACCCCTGCGGGCGATCCGTGGTACATCTGTGCCACCGGGCTTGCCGTGCACCCTCCGTACCACTGCACCGTTACTCCCCGGTCTGTCCCTGCCACTGTTTTCACCGGCCCATGGCTGATGTGCACCACCGGCGTCCCACTCCTACCCATCTGCTCTCGACCGATGGGCAGCGCCTCTACCAGGAATCGTGGCTACCGAAGGGCCCTCCGGCCCGTGTGCTCGTGCTGTTACACGGCTATGCGGAGCACCTGGGCCGGTACGCCGCTATAGCGCGGCGCTTTGTCGCCGAGGGCACGGCGGTGTACCTGTACGACCAGCGCGGCCACGGGCGCTCCACCGGCCGCCGAGCGTATGTGGAGCGGTTTGAACCCCTGGTTGAGGACCTGGCCGCCTTTCTCGTCCGGGTCCGGCATCACCGCCCGGGCGTCCCCCTCTTTCTGATGGGCCACAGCATGGGCGGGGCGGTGGCGACACTGTATCACCTGCTGCAAGCGGGCCGACCAGCGGAGGGGCTCATCCTGAGCAGCGCCGCCCTGACGGTACCCGACGATCTCGCGCCGGTCCTGCGGCTGTTTGCGGGCCTCGCCAGCCGCCTCACGCCGCGGCTGCCCACCGTGCAGCTGGATCCGCACGCGCTCTGCTCCGACCCGGCGGTCGTCCAGGACTTCCTCGACGATCCGCTCACCTTTACCGGCCGCATGCCGGCCCGCACGGGTGCTGAAATTCTTCGCGCCACCCGGCAGATTGGCCAGCGCATGGAGGACCTCTCGGTGCCGCTGCTCATCCTGCAGGGCACGGCCGACCGCATCGTAGCGCCGGAGGGCAGCATCGCGCTACATGAACGCGCCGCCGCCCGCGACAAAACGCTCAAGCTCTATCAGAACGCCCGGCACGAGACCTTTCGGGAGCCCAACGGGGGGCGCGTGCTTGAGGATATGCAGGCGTGGATCACCAGACGAACCTCAGCAGAATCTACCACTGCTGAGGAGGCCGCGGCTGGAAAGAGCAAAGGACGAGACGCTTGAAGTAGCTCGGTAGAGCGGCAATCAGTACGGCGCGTATGCGTAGGATAACACACCTTGTTCATTTTTGGCTTGATCCAGACGAGCGGAGCGACTCACGACCGCAGGGAGCTAAAAACGAACCAAAAAGATCACGGCTGTGATGAACAGGCCTAACGGCGGCCCTGGCCTCGCTGAAATTCTTCAAACTCGGTCGCTTCGCTCCCTCAAACA
>JAAAOI010000143.1 GCA_009908945.1 Bacteroidota bacterium | reverse complement strand
ATTTTTACGCAACTGTCTCAGCCCATGCTGACGCGCCCTAACTTGTCGTGTTGTTGTCTGCCCTGTACAGGGGCGAGGGGCAGGCCGGTGTAACGCAACGATTGCCGAACATACGGATCTCTGCTGTTGCCCTCATCGCCTCTGGATGCGGGCTTTTTTCATTTATGCTATCGTGATGTCTTCTACGCTCTCACCGTGCCCTCCCGCCCTCCACCCGCCGGCTGCCTCTGCCGGACCGGTAGGTGATGCGATTGGCAACACCCCGTTGATACAACTGCAGGCGGTAGCGCAGGATTTGCCCGACACGGTGACCCTGTGGGGCAAGGCCGAACACCTCAACCCCGGCGGGTCGGTGAAGGACCGGCCGGCGTTAGCCATGGTGCGGGCCGGGCAGCGGTCCGGCGCGTTCGATAGTGCAACGCATGCGCTGATTGATGCTACCAGCGGGAACACAGGGATCGCTTATGCTATGCTGGGCGCGGCCCTCGGCTTTTCCGTGGAACTGGCGCTTCCGGCCAACGCCTCCGCTGAGCGCAAGCAGCTGCTGCAAGCCTATGGCGCTACCCTCCACCTGACAGATCCGATGGAAGGCACCGACGGCGCCCAGCGGATGGTAAAGGAGCGCGTGGCCCGTGCGCCCGACCGCTACTTCTACCCGGATCAGTATAACAACGACGCCAACTGGACCGCCCATTTTGAGACCACCGGCCCGGAGATTCTGCAACAAACCGACGGGCAGGTCACCCATTTTGTGGCTGGCCTGGGCACGACGGGCACCTTCACGGGCGTTACGCGTCGGCTCAAAACACACGACGCGGATATCCAGTGCATCGCGCTGCAGCCGGATAGCCCCCTTCACGGGCTGGAAGGCCTCAAGCACATGCCCACCTCGCGCGTGCCGGGTATTTACGCGCCGGATGAAGCCGACGCCCACGTGACGATGCAGACGGAGGACGCCTTTGCCATGACGCGGCGCCTGGCACGTGAGGAAGGCCTGCTCGTAGGACCCTCAGCAGGCGCCAACGTGGCGGCTGCTGTGCGGCTGGCCCGTACGCTGGACGCCGGTATGGTCGTGACGATTTTGTGCGATACGGGCGCGCGGTACCTCAGCGACACCTTCTGGGAAAACGCTACCGACAAGACGCCGTAACACGTTGTCCATCACCGAACCGCCCACCCTATGATCACCACTCCGCTTATCCTCGATCAGATTCGCCGGCACGGAGAGGCCACATATCCCGAAGAATGCTGCGGCTTTCTGCTTGGTACCGCCGACGAGGACAACCAGGCCACCGCCCTACATCAGGTGCCGAACCGGCAGGAAGACCGGCGGACGCACCGGTATACCATCACCCCGGCCGACTATCGCAACGCCGATGAGGCGGCCCGTGCCAGAGGGCTCGACATCGTCGGCATGTACCACTCGCATCCCGATCACCCGGCCCAGCCCTCCGCCACCGATCTTGCCGAGGCCACCTTTCCCGGGTACACGTACGTCATCGTCTCGGTGACGTCCGGCACCGCCACCGACCTAACCGCCTGGACGCTTGCGCCCGACCGTTCCGCGTTCCTGCAGGAATCCATCACGACTGAAGCCTCAGCGGCAACGAGGTAATTTCTCCTGCCTTCCCCTCCTTTTCTACGTATCAACTGTACCCCCATGGCTACGACCACCGAGCAACCGTCCGTGACTATTCGTATTCCCACCCCGCTGCGCTCGTACACCAACAACCAGAGCATCGTGGAGGTAGACGGCGCCACGGTACAAGCAGCGCTTACCGATCTGATTGACACCTATCCGGCCCTGAAGCCTCACCTGTACCACGACACCGGCGACCTCCGGTCGTTCGTAAACATCTACGTGGGCGATGAAGACATTCGCTACCTGGACGGCCCGCAAACCGCGCTGGAGGAGGACGCCGAAGTATCCATCGTTCCTTCGATCGCGGGCGGCTGATCTGTGCCGCCTCCGTTTCTTGCTTCACATGCGCATCCGAAGACCTATGGCTACCCCCACACCCTCTGCACCACCCGCCCTCAGCACCGCTGAGGTACAGCGCTACGGGCGGCATCTCACGCTCCCCAAAGTAGGCAAGGCCGGTCAGGAGAAGCTCAAAGCGTCGTCCGTACTGATTGTCGGCGCTGGCGGCCTCGGCTCCCCTGCGGCCATGTATCTGGCGGCGGCCGGCATCGGACGCATCGGGCTGGTGGATTTCGATACCGTTGAGACCTCCAACCTGCAACGGCAGCTCCTGCATGGCACGTCGGACGTGGGCCGACCGAAGCTCGCCTCGGCCCGAGACCGCCTGAAAGACCTGAACCCGCATGTTGAGGTGGTGCTGCACGAGACGCGCCTGACCAGCGAGAACGCGCTTGGTATCGTGGAAGGCTACGACATCGTAGCCGATGGCACCGACAATTTTCCGGCGCGCTACCTCATCAACGATGCCTGCGTACTGACCGGGACGCCGAACGCGTACGCCTCCATCTTCCGGTTTGAGGGGCAAGTCTCTGTCTTTGCCACCCCCGAAGGCCCATGCTACCGCTGCGCCTATCCGGAACCGCCGCCGCCCGGACTCGTGCCTTCCTGCGCCGAAGGCGGCGTCCTGGGCATACTGCCCGGCCTTGTCGGCACGCTGCAGGCCACAGAGGTCATCAAGATGCTACTGGGAATCGGCGACCCGCTGATCGGGCGGCTTCTGCTCATCGACACGCTGCCGATGACCTTCCGCACGCTGAAGATTCGACAAAACCCAGACTGCCCCGTCTGCGGCGATCATCCCACGCAAACCGAACTCATTGACTACGAAGCCTTCTGCGGCCTTCCCCCGGAGAATGGCACCGACGATACTATGCACAACGTCCCCGAAACCACCGTTACCGCCCTTCATGCGCGCCGCGAGGCCGGCACCTCGCCCTTCGTCCTGGACGTACGCAAGCCCCGCGAAGCGGAGATTGCCGCGCTGGGGGCGGATCAGCTCATCCCAGTGGACGAGCTGCCCGACCGGCTCGATGAACTGAAGGCCACAAAAGACGACGAAATCGTCATCCACTGCCGCTCCGGTGCGCGCTCCGCAAAGGCTACCCAGCTGCTGCTGGACCACGGCTACACCGATGTCAAGAACCTCGCCGGCGGCATCCTTGCCTGGAGCGAAGAGATCGACTCCTCGGTGCCGCAGTACTAAACGCTGGCACACTATTCCCCCCGACGCGACTTTCCGGAACGCACCATCGCCATTGGGTGGTGGTGCGTTTTCTTTCGCGCTGCGCTTGCGGTTTTCAGTTCCGGTGGCATTCTTGGAGCTACCTCTTTCACCTGACCGCCCCGTGACCATGCGCAACCGCCTGCTCGCGCTTACCCTTGCCCTCCTTTTTCTTCCCGCCGCCGTTATGGCTCAGGACGACCGCGCCGACTACCGTGACCAGGCCATCAGCCTCCTGGAACGGGTGCCGCTTTTCGACGGCCACAACGATACACCCTGGCAGTACCGAAACCGGGCCGGCTATAAGTTCTCCGCGCTGGACTTCTTCGACACCACACAACTCAGCCGGCCCATGCACACCGACATCCCGCGCCTGCGCGACGGACGCGTGGGGGCGCAGTGGTGGTCGGTTTACGTGAATGCCAACCAGCCCGAGCCGCAAGCCGTGGTGCAAACGCTGGAGCAAATCGACTTCGTGCACCGCCTCGTGGAGCGCTATCCGGAGCATTTTGAGCTGGCGCTGACGGCGGCTGACGTGGAGCGAATTTTCGCCGATGGCAAGATCGCCTCGCTCATCGGGATGGAAGGCGGGCACTCGATCGGCAACTCGCTGGCGGTACTGCGTCAGATGTACGACCGCGGCGCGCGCTACATGACGATCACCCACAGCCGCACCCTCGACTGGGTGGATGCTGCGGGTGATGCCCCGGTGCACGATGGGCTGACCGCGTTTGGCGAAGAGGTCATCCGCGAGATGAACCGGCTCGGCATGATGGTTGACCTCTCGCACGTCACGCCCGCTGCCATGCGGGATGTCCTCCGGGTGACCGAGGCCCCGGTGATGTTCTCGCACTCCAATGCCCGCGCGCTCGTTGGCCATCCGCGCAACGTGCCGGATGAGGTCCTGGAGCTGACGGCCGAAAATGGGGGCCTCGTCATGGTGACCTTCGTCGAGACGTTCACCTCAGAGGAACGGCGCCAGCACTTTGCCGAGCGCGCAGCCTACCAGTCGAAGGTGGAGTACCTCCATGCTGGACAGCCGGAGGCCATCGCCGAACAGATGGAGGTCTGGGACGCCGCGAACGAAGCCCCCAACGCAACGCTTGCGCAGGTGGCTGACCACATCGACTACCTCCGGGACCAGATGGGCGTGGACCACGTCGGCATCGGGGGGGACTACGACGGCGTTTCTTCGCTGCCCGTCGGGCTGGAAGATGTCTCCACCTACCCTGATCTGTTTGCCGAACTTCTGCGGCGCGGGTACACCGAGGCGGAGCTGGAGAAGATTGCTGGGCTGAACATGCTGCGCGTCCTGCGCGAAGCTGAAGCAGTGGCGGAGCGCTTACAAGCAGAGCGTGGGCCGTCGGAGGTCTTGATTACGGACTTCGAGGACTGAGGGCCGCCCCCCCGGCGTCTCGTCAGTTCATCACCACGACACTCCGCACCCGGGCGCGCTGCACGTCCACATTGGCATCGATCAACTCTTCGAACTCCTTCCACTCGTTGGGCTGGAGGTTGCGCACGGTAAAGGTGGCCGATCCTGTGCGCTCGTTGGTGGGCCCGAAGAGCGTCACCTGGACCTGTGCCGCGTTGATGGGGCTCGGCCGTTCACTTTTGATACGGCCCGTTACGACAGGCGCGCCAGCCCGGTCGCGCTGCAGGGCGATGGCGTCCACTTCGATGTCATCGGAGGCGTCCTCTGCTCCACCGCCACAGGCCGCAAGGCCTACCAGCAGCAGGCAGAGGGCGCCGAGCAGGGTGGCGCGGTAGGCGATATGCACTTGTGCTTGGGCTTGTGTTTGGGCTTGTGCTTGAAACAACATCCGGGAGGCCCGATGGGTGAGGGAAACGCGACGCGGCCGGGGTACTTGCTGAGGGCCGGGACGGGCTATTCGGCGGCAAACTCCTCAAGGCTCGCGCGCAGCCGCTGCAGCTCAGCCTTCGCGTCGGCCTCCTTTTGTTTTTCCTTGTCCACGATCGCCTGTGGCGCTTTGGTGCGAAACTGCTCGTTGGCCAGTTTGCCCTGCACGCTCTTCAAGAAGCCCTCCTTCTCGCTAATCTCTTTGCGCAAGCGCTCGCGCTCTTGCTCCAGGTCAATCACATCGGCCAACGGGATAAACACCTCGGACCGCCGGATCACGACGGAAGCGCTGGCAGCGGGCTTTGCGAGGCCGTGGCCCACCGTGAGATTGCCTACGCGCGCCATTTTGGCAAAGTACCCGGCGTATTGATCCATCACCTGCGCCACGTCCGTGTAGGATGCGGGCAGGTTCACCAGGGCGGCGATGTCTTTACTGGCCGCCACGTTGTACTGGCTCCGCACGTTGCGAATGCCAGAGATCATTTCCTGCATCAGGTTGAAGATCTCGGTGCCCCGCTCGTCGATGAGCGCCTCGTCCGCCGCGGGCCAGTCGGAGACGATGCACGCCTCTCCCTCCTCGCGCGGACGCAGACGCCACCACAGCTCCTCGGTGATGAACGGCATGAACGGATGCAGAAGCTGCACGAGGGTCTCGTAGATTTCCACGGCCAGCGCAATGGTATCCTCGTCCATTGCCTCGCCGTAGGGCGGCTTGATGAGCTCCAGGTACCAGTCGCAGTAGTCGTGCCAGAAGAGGTCGTAGATGCGCGAGAGCGCCTCGTTGAGACGGTACCGGCCGATCGCGTCGTCGATTTCGCCGATAGCCGTGTTGAGACGGGTTAGCATCCAGCGCTCGACCAGCTCCAGGTCCTCGAAGCTGCGCTCACGGCGGTACGCCTTCCCCTCCGCCATGAACTGCCCGAACACGTTAAACGCGTTCCAGATCTTGTTGGCGAAGTTGCGGCCCATCTCAAACTTGAGCGGGTCCAGCTTGATGTCCTGCCCCTGCGCGCAGAGCACCGTGAGCGAGTACCGCACCGCGTCGGCGCCATACTGGTCGACCATCTCCAGCGGGTCGATCCCGTTGCCCAGGCTCTTCGACATCCAGCGGCCGTGCTTGTCCTTCACCATCCCGGTGATAAAGATGTCCTTGAACGGCTCCTGGCCGGTGACGTACTGCCCGGCCATCACCATGCGGGCGATCCAGAAGAAGAGGATGTCGTAGCCCGAGACGAGCACGTCGGTCGGATAGAAGTACTGCAGATCCTCGTTGGCGGCGTCCTGCGCCTCATCCCCCGTCCAGCCCAGCGTCGCGAAGGGCCAGAGCCAGGACGAGAACCAGGTGTCGAGTACGTCTTTGTCCTGCACCATGCCTTCCTCGGGCTGATCGACGGCTACCACAAAGTCGCGGCTTTCGTCGATGGCGCCATCGGCGGTGGTGTGGTACCAGACCGGAATCCGGTGGCCCCACCAGAGCTGCCGCGAGATGCACCAGTCGCGGATGTTTTCCATCCAGCGGAAGTACTCGTTGGCCCAGCGCTCGGGGTAGAAGTTGATGTGCCCCTCCCGCACGGCTTCGATGGCAGGCTTGGCCAGCGGCTCCATCTTTACAAACCACTGCCGGGAGATGAGCGGCTCGATGATTTCCTTGGAGCGGCTGGAGATAGGTACCGTGTTCGGGATGGTTTCCACCTTCACCAGCAGCCCCGCCTGCTCCAGGTCTTCCACGATCTTCTCGCGGGCGTCAAAGCGGTCCATCCCTTCGTACGGGCCACCGTTTTCGTTGATGGTGGCATCCGGGTTCATGATGTTAAGGACTTCAAGCGCATGCCGCTGCCCGATCTCGAAGTCATTCTTGTCGTGGGCGGGCGTTACCTTAAGGGCGCCTTCCCCAAACGACTGGTCTACATAGTCGTCCGCGATAATAGGAATTTCGCGGTCCACCAGCGGAAGCTGCACCGTCTTGCCCACCAGCCCGGCGTAGCGCTCGTCCTCCGGATGGACCGCCACGGCGGTGTCGCCCAGCATCGTTTCGGGGCGCGTAGTGGCGATCTGCAGATGACCGGAGCCGTCGGTGAGGGGGTACTTCATATGCCAGAAGTGCCCCTCCCGCTCTACGTTATCCACCTCTTCGTCAGAGAGGGCGGTCTGGTTCTCCGGGTCCCAATTGACGAGATAATCGCCCCGGTAGATGAGGCCGTCTTCGTACAGCTGCACGAACACCTCTTGCACGGCACGGCTGAAGCCTTCGTCCATGGTGAAACGCTCGCGGTCCCAGTCGCAGGAGACGCCGAGCGTGCGCATCTGCTGGGAGATGATGTCGCCGTATTCCTCTTTCCACTCCCACACACGCTCCACAAACTGGTCGCGGCCGAGAGCGTGGCGGGTGGTGTCCTCTTCCTCCTTCAGCTTGCGCTCCACCACATTCTGCGTGGCGATACCGGCATGGTCTTTCCCGGGCATCCAGAGGCTCTCCTGCCCCTGCATGCGGCGGATGCGGGTGAGGGCATCCTGGATGGTGCTCTGGAGCGCGTGGCCCATGTGCAGCCGCCCGGTGACGTTGGGCGGCGGCATCATGATGACGTGTGGGGGGCGCTCCGGCGCGGGCTCCGCATGGAAGAAGCCGTTATGCTCCCAGAACTGGTACCACTTGTCTTCGATGGCGCTGGCGTCGTACGGTTCATGCGTAGACGCGGTGGGTTGCGAGGCGGGGGTGTCGGACGCCATAGGGCTGAGCAGTTGAGCAATACGGAGGAGTCATGAGCGAAGCGTTCGGTGCTACCAACGGGGTGTCGGAAGGGTTCACGCACGGGGGCACCCTACAGCCGCATCGGGAAGCCCCAGAAAGGCTTCATGTGCTACGCAAGATGGGGCGCCATGTGGGAGACGAACGTTCCGCCATAGGGCTGAGCAGTTGAGCAATACGGAGGAGTCATGAGCGAAGCGTTCGGTGCTACCAACGGGGTGTCGGAAGGGTTCACGCACGGGGGCACCCTACAGCCGCATCGGGAAGCCCCAGAAAGGCTTCATGTGCTACGCGAGATGGGGCGCCATGTGGGAGACGAACGTTCGAAGGTCATCTAACTGGTCGAGCGAACGAAGGAGCTCTCCATCATCAACCTCGAGACAGTCATGAACCAAAATATTTCGCAGACCAACGGCTTTGACCAGGTTCGTTGCCAGTGCTTCGGGTAGAAGATCAGCATCGCGCAGCATCCGAATGCAGGCGTCATACGATTTCGGATAGCCGAGGCTCTTCAGCGACACCACCGCACGGGCCACGTCGATTACACGCTGGATGCTCTCCAGAAACCCATACCGCAGCGCCCAGCGGAGTCGCCGGTCCTGCTGCAGATCGCTTGCCTCGTATTGCTCAAAGCGCTGAAGCGCGTCCAGGTTATCTTCAAGCTCTTTGAGTTTACCTCTGACGCCGTCCATACGTGCCCTTTTCTATTCGGTCGAACATGTCGTCCATGATGCGTTCATGCGTCCACTGAAAGTCCAGGTATTCCCGCATCACGCGGTATTTTTCTTTCTGAAAGAAGTCCTGATCTCTTATGGCGAGCACCTCACCTGAAGCCAGCACTTCATAGTAAAATACTGCGGGTTTGTCTTTCAGATTAACAAGATCAAGTGGCATATCGCCAAGGGCCTCTTCCAGGGCCACGCTGAGATTGAGCAAGTCGTCAAAGTCGTCCATGTAGACCGCTACGTCCACGTCGCTGAACGGGCGTGGGGTGCCCGCCGCGTGCGATCCATAGAGCACGCCGAAGCGGGCGGGGGAGGCCTCGATGACACGAGCAACGATATCTCGGACAGTTTCTGGCATGATCAACGATACGAGCCCTTTCCTACCCTGTTCGCCGATTGGCCCCCGGTGAACGCCGCAATGATTTCCGTTAAGTTGACGCGAAGTATCCGTCCACACTCCATCGGGTCGCACGCTCTCATCGAAAGAGGATTTCGAGCGGCTGAACCGATGCCTCATGGCTGAGCTGGTACATGCCGCAGCTGGGGGACAGGGTGAGGAATGCGTTTGAGGCACCCGGCCTGTGCCGTACGGGCCTGACCAACCAGTAGCCTCGCTTCTGCCTGTAACACCGGCTCCCGTGTACCCTACCGTAACGGGTGGGCCTCGGTGGCTACAGAGGGACCGGTAGCCCCGGCAGTACCGCCGCCTCTTCAACGGGTGGTGGACGCTCCTCACCCTCGCACCCGTCGAGATCTATAATACGCACGTCACAGGTCCGCATGTTACAGGCCCAAACAAGATTCTCTCGCCACCATCGTACGCCACCACAGGTGCTGGTGGCACTTGTCCTGCTGCTACTGATGCTCCTGGGTCCCACTGCGGCCGCCCAGCCGGCATCTACCGTTGAAGGGGTAGCACTAACGGTGGAGGACCTCGACCGCGCCCTCCCGTTTTACCGCGATGTGCTCCACTTCGAATTGGTAGACACCGGCACCGTTACGGATGAATCGATCGATCGACTATTCGGTGTTTTCGGTAGCCGGCTCCGCTCCGCGACGCTGCAGTTGGGCACCGAGCGCATCACCCTCCTCGAGTTCGTTTGTGGCGCCCGACACAGGCCGCCCCTACCCGGCTGACGCGCGGAGCAACGACCAGTGGTTTCAGCACGTGGCGATCATCGTGAGCGACATGGCGGCCGCTTACGCGCGGCTCCGCGACCACGGGGTGACGCACATCTCATCCGCTCCGCAGACGCTGCCCGACTCGAACCCCGACGCCGGAGGCATCTCTGCGTTCTACTTCAAGGATCCCAGCGGCAACCCGTTGGAGATCCTGCACTTTCCGCCGGACAAGGGCGCGGACCGGTGGCACCGCGACACAGACGCGCTCTTTCTGGGCATCGACCACACGGCCATTGCCGTGAAAGACACGAAAACGAGTCTTGCTTTCTATCGCGACCAGCTGGGATTCACCGTCGCTGGGACCAGCACAAACTACGGTATCGAGCAGGAGCGGCTGACGGGCGTCTTCGGCGCGTGGGTGCGCATCACGGCGCTGCGCGCACCCGGTGGCGGGATGGGGGTGGAGTTCTTGGAGTACGTGGCCCCCAGCGACGGGCGCCCATTCCCACAGGACACCCAGGCCAACGACCGATGGCATGGTCACATTCGCATCTCCACGGACATGCTTACGGCACAGATCGACACGCTGATGTGGCAGGGGGTTGATTTCGTCTCGCCGGGTGTGCAGGCGCTTCCCACGGACGCTCTCGGCTTCCGACGCGGGGCTCTGCTGCGCGATCCCACCGGGCATGGGGTGCTGATGACCGCCCCTCCCGCCCCTTAACGCGCGGTGTAACGCCCTTTGCGCACGTCGCACGTAGGCCCGGTGCTGCTTCCCCGCTCCTCTACTCACCACCGCACCTTTTCACCCGGTATACGTCTCACTCATGGCCCACACCCTGACGTTCCCTACCGCTCGTCAGTACGCTCCCGCCGTAGGTCTCGTCTACCTGAGCGCACTGCTGCAGGGGCTTGCGGTGGTGAGCTTCCCCGCCAGCAGCACGATCCTGACCGGCACGCTGGGGCTATCGAGCGCGCAGTACGGCGCTATCTTCCTGCCGCAAGTTGCCCTGGCGATCGTCGGTTCTGTCAGTGGGGGCACGCTTGCGCGGCGGCTCGGGCTGAAGACGCTCCTTCTTGCCATGCTGGCTGCCAACGCACTCTCGCAGCTCCTCCTGGCCGGGAGCCTTTGGGTTGAGCCGTCGCTGGCCTTCCCAGCAATCCTGCTTGGAACGGGCAGCATGGGACTGGGCTTTGGCCTGAGCGGTGCGCCGTTGAACAGCTTCCCGCCGCTGCTCTTTCCCGAGAAGGATGAAACCGCTGTAGTGGCCGTGCACACGCTGCTGGGGCTCGGCCTGGCCGTCGGCCCGCTCGTGGTGGCACCGTTCGTCGCGGCCGGACAATGGATAGGCTTTCCCCTGTTACTCCTGAGCCTCATGGTCCTCGCCCTCGCTGCCGCCGCTGGCATCGCCTTCCCGACTGACGAGGTAGCAGACGGTGCGCAGGCTACGGCCGCACGTCCCACCGGTAAGGTGCTGTTCTGGCTCTTCGTGGCCGTTGCCGTGCTCTATGCTTTTGCGGAAGGCACCTTTAGCAACTGGGCCGTGGTGTACTTGAATGAGGGCCTCGGGGCCTCTGAAGCCACAGCTGGGCTATCGCTGTCTGTGTTCTGGGGCGCCCTCGTGGCGGGGCGCCTGCTGGTTTCCGCGCTCGTGCTGCGCCTTCCTGCCCGCGCCATCTGGCTGGCCCTGCCCGTGCTTATGATCGCCGCCTTTCTACTCCTCCCCTATGCACAGACTGTAACAGCCGGTATAGCCCTATTCGGCCTCGCCGGTCTCGGCTGCTCGGCCTTCTTTCCGCTGACCATCACCCTGATCTCGAAGTGCTTTCCGGAGCACGTTTCTTGGGTCTCCTCCATGATGATCGCGGCGCTCATGACAGGCGTCGGCATCGGCTCTTTTGTGTTTGGCCCGCTGCGGGATGTGTTCTCGTTCGAGCAGTTGTATCAGCTTTCTGCGCTATACCCCGCCCTTGCCCTTGTGGCTGCGTTTATCATTGCCCGGGGCGTCGTCCGCGGGATGCGGATTCGCGAGTTGTGGACCGGCTCGCGCTGCCAGTAGCTTCTCTCGTCCTATTCTTTTCCCCAATGTGCAGCCATGACAGACGCAACCTCCTACGACGTTATTATCATTGGCAGCGGCGCAGGCGGTGGCACGCTGGCCTACCGGCTGGCGGGTAGCGGCGCCCACGTGCTGCTGCTGGAGCGCGGCGATTTTATCCCGCGTGAGGCCGACAACTGGGACCCCGAGGCAATCTTTGACGCGGGGAAGTACAAAACCAAGGAACGGTGGCAGGATAAGGAAGGCAGATCCTTCAATCCCAGCACCTACTACGCAGTGGGTGGCAACACAAAGGTGTACGGCAGCGCACTCATGCGCATGCGCGAAGCTGACTTTGGCGCCGTGCAGCATCACGATGGTGTGTCCCCGGCATGGCCCATCGGCTACGACCGCCTGGCCCCGTACTACGCGGAGGCTGAGCAGCTGTACCATGTTCACGGCGAGGCCGGTACCGATCCGACGGACCCTCCGCGCAACGCCCCATTTGCGCACCCGCCGGTGCCGCACGACGACCGGGTCGAGCGCCTGGCTCGTGACCTGGAGGGCCTTGGGCACCGGCCCTTCGCATTGCCGCTTGGCCTGCGCCTCAACGAACAGGACGACCCCGACGGCCCCTTTCTCCTGCGCGAGCTCTACCGGGTGAACGGCAACGAATCGTTTGACGGTTATCCCGACCTGACGGGGCTAAAGGCCGATGCGGAGACCGTCTGCGTCCGGCCCGCGCTGGAGCATGAGAATGTCACCCTGCACCCGAACACATACGTCGAGCGCCTCGTCACGGACAGCCGTGGTGGCGAAGTGAAGGAGGTCATCGCGGAGCGCGACGGCGAACGTGTCACCTACCGCGGCGATGTCGTCGTGGTGTCCTGCGGCGCTATCAACTCAGCGGCCTTGCTGCTGCGCTCAGCCAGCGACGCCCATCCGGACGGCCTCGCCAACGGCTCCGACCAGGTTGGACGCAACTACATGGCCCACAACAACGCAGCCCTGCTTGCCCTCTCCAGAGAGCCCAACGCCTCGCGTTTCCAAAAGACGCTGGGCCTAAATGACTTCTACTTCGGCGCTGACGACACCGACTATCCGCTGGGCCACATCCAGATGCTCGGCAAGTCAAACGCCACCCAACTGGCTACCGAAGCCCCGCGCATGACGCCCAACATGGCGCTCGACAAAATGGCCGCGCACGCGCTCGATTTTTGGCTGACCACCGAGGACCTACCCGATCCCGAGAATCGCGTGACGCTGGATGCCGACGGGCAGATCCAGCTGCACTACGCACGCAACAATACGACCCCACACGAGCAGCTTATCCAGAAGCTAAAGAGTATGCTCGGCGCCCTCGGCTGCGAAAACCGACTGATTCCGTGCAGCTTCTACCTCGGAAAAACAATCCCGCTCGCCGGCGTCGCACATCAGGTGGGCACCTGCCGGTTCGGCACCGACGCGGACACCTCTGTGCTGGACGTGCACTGCCGGACGCATGAGGTGGATAACCTCTACGTAGTAGATGGTAGCTTTTTCGCCTCCAATACCGGCGTGAACCCGGCGCTTACCATCATGGCAAACGCCCTCCGCGTCGGTGATCACCTGCTGGAGCGCCTGGGCGTGGCGGGCTAAGCATGTAACCCAGACCGGCGCACCGCCCCACGCTCAACGCACAGTCTTCAACCTACAGCCCTCAACGCACAGCCCTATCCCTGAACCCCGCATCCGCCCATGGAAACCACCGATTTCGCCTCCGCCCCCACTTCAACGTTCGACGGCCTCGCGGGCAAGACGGTGCTCGTGACCGGCGGCAGCTCCGGCATTGGGCAGTCGATCGCGGTGCGCTTCGGGCACGAAGGCACCAACGTCGCCATTAACTACCTGAATGCGCGAGAAGACGCCGTGGAGACAGAGGACAAAATCCGCACGGCGTATGAGCGCTGCACGGCCGCCGTGCGCGACTGCGGCGTGAAGGTATGCCTCCACCAGGCGGACGTGTCAAAGGAAGACGACGTACAGCGCATGTTTCGGGAGGCGACCGAGGCGCTTGGCGGCATCGACTTTCTGATTAACAACGCAGGCATCCAGCTCTCCGGGGCCTCGCATGAGATCGAAACGGGTGCCTTCGACAGCGTCATTGCGGTGAACCTCCGCGGAGCCTACCTCTGCGCACGGGAGGCCATCCGGCACTGGCTGGAGGAAAGCAAGACCGGCACGATCGTCAATATCTCGAGCGTACACCAGATTATTCCGAAACCCAAGTTCGTCGGGTACTCGGTAAGCAAGGGCGGCATGCAAAACCTGACGCGCACCCTGGCGCTGGAGTATGCCGGCCGGGCCATCCGCGTGAATGCCGTTGGACCGGGCGCCACCATTACGCCCATTAATAAGAGCTGGGTGGACGACCCGGAAAAGAAAGATCTTGTCGAGAGCCACATCCCGATGGGCCGCGCCGGGCAGTCGGAGGAGATGGCAGCGGTAGCCGCGTTCCTCTGCTCTGATGAGGCCGCTTACATCACCGGTCAGACGCTCTACGTGGATGGCGGCCTAACGCTCTACCCTGACTTCCGCACCGCGTGGTCGTCCGAGTAGGAAAACCGCCGTTGAACGGCGGCCTCTGCGGGGTCTCCCGCGACCCGCGTCTACCTCCCATACCTAACCGAATAGCCGACTGCCCATGACCGCCGAACACGAACGCCTTGCAGCCTCCAAAGCCCGCCGCGCCGACTGGAAGAAGTGGGGGCCGTACCTTGCCGAGCGCGCTTGGGGCACCGTCCGTGAGGACTACAGTGCCACGGGCGAAGCCTGGGAGCACTTCCCACATGAACATGCCCGCAGCCGCGCTTTTCGTTGGAACGAGGACGGCATTGGCGGCTTCTGCGATCGCGAGCAGACGGTCTGCCTTGGCGTTGGGCTCTGGAACGAGCAAGACCCGATCCTCAAGGAACGCATGTTTGGCCTCACCGGGACGCAGGGCAACCACGGCGAGGACGTCAAGGAGTATTACTACTACCTGGACTCCACGCCTACGCACAGCTACGCGAAGATGCTGTATAAATACCCGCAGGTCGCCTATCCATACGCGGATCTCGTCCACGAAAATGAGCAGCGTGGCAAGCACGATACCGAGTACGAGTTGGTTGATGCGATCGGCGAGGCGCTGGCCGATGGGCGCTACTTCGACGTGTTCATCGAATACGCCAAGGCCGGCGAGGAAGACATCCTCTGCCGCATCACCGCCCACAACCGCGGGCCCGACGCCGCGCCGTTGCATCTGCTCCCCCACCTGTGGTTTCGGAACACCTGGGCCTGGGATGCAGACGCCACGAAGCCACTCCTGGAGGCGACCGGCGACGGAGAGGTACGCGTGACGCAAGACGCCCTCGGCACGCGCTGGTGGTACGCCAACGCGCCGGAGGGCACGGACCTTGAGCTGCTCTTCACGGAAAACGAGACAAACCACGCGAAGCTCTTCGGTACGGAGAATCCGAGCCCTTACGTCAAAGACGGCATCAACGACGCGGTCGTGCACGGCGATGCGGGGGCGACGAATCCCGACCGGCGGGGCACCAAGGTCGCAGCGCACATGCGGGCAACGATCCCGGCGGGCGCGGCGCGTACGGTGCAGATCCGCTTCACGACCAAGCGCATGCAGCGGCCCTTCATTCACTGCGACGACCTCACGGCGCGCCGCCTCGACGAGGCGGACGCTTTTTACGCCGATGTTCAGCGCACAGGCGTGTCCGACGATGAACGGGACATCCAGCGTCAGGCCTTCGCCGGGCTGATGTGGACAAAGCAGTTCTACCACTACGACGTGAACCGCTGGCTGGCTGGCGACCCTACACAGCCCGATCCGCCCGACGGGCGGGGACGCAACCGCGACTGGACGCACCTGCACAACAGCGACGTGGTGTCGATGCCCGACACCTGGGAATACCCGTGGTATGCGGCGTGGGACCTTGCTTTCCACATGCTGCCGGTGGCCCTCATCGATCCGGAGTGGGCCAAGCGGCAGATGATTCTGATGACCCGCGAGTGGTACATGCACCCGAATGGGCAACTGCCGGCGTACGAGTGGGCCTTCGACGATGTCAACCCGCCCGTGCACGCATGGGCTGCGTGGCGCGTCTATCAGATCGACCGGAAGCACAGCGGAGCGGCCGACACCGAGTTCCTGGAGAAGGTCTTCCACAAGATGCTGCTCAACTTCACCTGGTGGGTCAACCGCAAGGACCGCGACGGCAACAACATCTTTCAGGGCGGCTTCTTGGGCCTCGACAACATCGGCGTATTCGACCGCAGCCAGCCGCTCCCCACGGGCGGGTACCTGGAGCAAGCCGACGGTACCGCCTGGATGGGCATGTTCTGCCTTAACATGCTGGCGATGGCGCTCGAGCTTGCCAAGACGAAGCCTGCTTACGAAGACGTCGCTACCAAATTCTTCGAGCACTTCGTCTATATCGCCGACTCCATCAACCGGCAGTGCGGCGGTACGGGCCTCTGGGATGAAGCGGACGGCTTCTACTACGACTCCATCCACTGCCCGAGCGGCGATCTCATTCCCCTCAAGATTCGCTCGCTGGTGGGCCTCATCCCGCTCTTTGCCGTCGAGACGCTGGAAAAAGAGCTGTTGGATCAATTGCCCGACTTCACGCGACGCATGAACTGGTTCATGGAGGAGCGGCCCGACCTCATGCAGCACCTCACCCTGAACGTGGGCGACGCCGAGAAGCCGCGCTGCCTGCTCTCGCTCGTCAACCACGAGCAACTGGAGCGCGTCCTGGAGCGCATGCTTGACCCCGACCAGTTCCTCTCTGCCTATGGACTCCGCTCGCTCTCGAAGGAGCATGAGACCAACCCGTTCACCTTTGAGGCTGACGGCACGCCCTTCTCCGTCCAGTACCAGCCGGCAGAGTCGCGCACCGGCCTATTCGGCGGCAACTCGAATTGGCGGGGCCCCGTGTGGTTTCCGGTGAACTACCTGATGATCGAGTCGCTGCAAAAGTTCGACCACTACTACGGGGAGGACGTGACCGCCCAGATGCCCGAGTCCGACGGACCGGAGCCGCTATGGGACGTGGCCGGGCACCTCTCCCGCCGGCTCATCCGGCTCTTCCGACGCAACAGCGAGGGCAAACGCCCCGTGTTCGGTGGCGAGGCCCTCTTTCAAGAGGATCCGCACTGGCGCGATTACCCGCTCTTCTACGAATATTTCCATGGCGACAACGGCGCCGGCATTGGGGCAAGCCATCAGACTGGCTGGACCGCCCTCGTTGCGAAGCTCATCCAACAGAGCGGCGGGGTTGCTGAGGGGTAGCAGATGTCCAATGGAGGGGTGTGCGACTGCTCGCCCAAGCTCCATCGTTCTCATCGTTGTGCCACCCTCACCCTACCCTTCTTCCGTCGAGGGAGAGGGAACGCCTTGTCCGCCGTATGTCGCCCCACACGTACGCAAGAGGAAGCGCACCTGCGATGACCGTTCTCTTCTCTTTTCGGGCAAGATCCCACATGGTCTCGTTTCAAGATGATTCTTTCTTGTGCCGTGTTGCGGCCTGACGCGCCTGTGATCTCACGGGTCCACCTCATAAGCAACCCCATTCATATGCCGGACGAGGATTACGACCTCCCCACACTCACGACCGCTCAAATGCGCGAAGTCGACCGGCTGATGGTGGACACATACGGCATCGCGCTGCTGCAGATGATGGAGCACGCTGGACGCCATCTCGCCCACCTGGCCCGGCACCGGTTTCTGGGCGGCGCGATCCGCGGGACCGGATGGTGGTGGTGCTGGCCGGCACCGGCGGCAACAGGGGTGGCGGG
>JAAAOI010000080.1 GCA_009908945.1 Bacteroidota bacterium | reverse complement strand
GGTAGCCGCGAGCACCACATCGTCGCAGTGGTGCAGGATGGACTGGTCGTAGCCAAAGTTGAAGTAGTCGACACCTACCGTGCGGCGCTTGCCCGCTTCGGTGAGGATGTCGGCGCGGTGCACCACCTCCTCGATGAACATGGTGCGCTCCCGGGCTGGCGGGGGGGAGAGGAAGTGGAGGTTTTGCCAGAGCGCCCCGCCCACGGTGGACGGGATGCCCACGTAATGCTCCAGCCCGGAAAGCCCGGCACTGACGGCGGTCTCGATCAGGTCAGGGTACACCACGGCCCCACTCTCGGCCCAGACCTGGTGGGTTTCCGGCCGCACTTCCACATGCTGGGCGGCATTGCGGATGACAAGCCCCCGAAACCCACCATCGCCTATTAAGATGTTGGCCCCGACGCCCAGCAGGAAGAAAGGCAGATCCACGGTGCGGGCGGCCTTCAGCGCGCGGTACAGCTCGTCGGCCGTGTGGGCTTCATAGAAGAGATCCGCCGGGCCGCCAATGTTGAAGGTGGTGTGCGGCCCGAGGGGTACGTCGCGTTGCAGGCGGCTGGAGCCGAGGGCGTTGCGCAGCGTGCGGAGCGCCTCAGAAGGGACGGTCGTAGACGTGGAAGACACAGCGGTAGGGCAGTATGAAACAGCAGGAGGATACGGCGGG
The DNA here is from genome assembly GCA_009908945.1 of Bacteroidota bacterium. GTDB lineage: Bacteria > Bacteroidota > Rhodothermia > Rhodothermales > Salinibacteraceae > Tc-Br11-B2g6-7. The sequence goes on along the minus strand of JAAAOI010000080.1, from coordinate 16,893 downwards.
GCCAGCAAGGCCTTAAGAGCAACCAGGCGACGACCGGAGGCGTTCCGCTGTGTAGCGGTGCCTGTGAAACTCCTGCTTCAGGCGTGCCGTACGCCGCTTGGATGGTAGCGTGCTGTGCCGTTGTACTATGATCCGTCGCACCAGTATATCTCCCTGACCCCCTTTTCTCATGCGCAGTACCGGAACGATAGCCCTCTTGATTGTTGCCGTGGTGCTGCTTGTGCTCGGCATATCAGGCTGCACCACGTACAACAGCCTCGTGGGGGCCGAAGAGCAGGTTGAGCAGGCCTGGGCCAACGTCGAAACGCAGTATCAGCGGCGCGCCGACCTCATTCCCAACCTCGTGAGCACGGTGCGTGGCGCGGCCGACTTTGAGCAGGACGTCCTCACCTCCGTCACCGAAGCGCGGGCGCAGGCGACGAGCATCCAGTTGTCGGTGGATGACCTGAACGACCCGGCGGCGCTGCAGCGCTTCCAGGAAGCGCAGGGGCAACTCGGAAGCGCGCTCGGACGGCTGCTGGCGGTGTCGGAGAACTACCCTCAGCTGCGCGCCACCGAGGCATTCCGCGACCTGCAGGCGCAGCTTGAGGGCACAGAGAACCGCATCAATGTAGCCCGCACGCGCTACAACGACGCGGTGCGCCAATACAATACCGAAGTGCGTAGCTTCCCCACCGTCGTGTATGCCAGCGTGTTTGGCTTCGAGCGCCGCAGCTCCTTTGAGGCCGACGCAGGCGCCGAAACCGCCCCATCTGTCGACTTTGGATAACATCTCTGGATAACAGCCAGACCGCGCTGCCCCCTTCATTCTCAATTGCAACAGTTGTGGCCACACGCATTCTGTGCATCGGATGGTGGATGCTGGCGCTCCTCACGGTAGGCGGAGGTGGCCTGGGCGCCTCCGCGCAGACTATCGACGTGCCGCCTCCCAGCGGGCAATGGGTGACGGACGAGGCGGGGATGCTCACCAGCGCACAGCGCAATGCGCTCAGCCGGACCCTCCGCGACTACGCCGACAGCACTTCCACGCAGATCATCGTGGTGACGCTGCCCAGCCTGGAGGGCAACGATCCCAGCCTCTACGCCACGGAGCTCGGGCAGCAGTGGGGCGTGGGCCAGGAGGGGCGCGACAACGGCGCGGTGGTGCTCGTCTCGCGCAATGACCGCCAGCTCTTCATCGCCACCGGGTTTGGGCTGGAGGGCGCCATTCCCGATGCCATCGCTTCGCGCATCATCCGCAACGAAATCACTCCCGCCTTTCGCCGGGGCGACTACTACGCCGGGCTGAACCAGGGCGTGACCGCGATGATGGCTGCAGCCGCCGGCGAATACACGGCGGAGCGCTCCCCTTCCGATGGCTCCGGGTCGCCGCTGCCGGGCCTGATCTTCTTGCTGGTCATCTTTATCCTGATCGCTCGCTCGGCTACGAAGGGGGGATCTTCGGGTCCTGGGCAACGTCGCCGCGGGCGCAGCGGCGCCGAGATGTTCATCCTGGGGTCCATGCTGGGCAGTGGCTCGCGCCGCAGTAGTGGAGGCTTTGGGGGCGGTGGGTTTGGCGGGGGAGGCTTTGGTGGGGGCTTCAGCGGTGGCGGTGGCGGCTTCGGCGGGGGAGGCGCCGGCGGGGGATGGTAGCGCTTCGTTGCCCTCGTCGCCCTCGTCGCTGCGTGCTCCTGCCAAACCGGAGCGCCCGACGCCCGTATTGCACCCCCGTTGTCTTTGCATACCTCCGTCCCCGGTACGTATGAGCGCCGACCGCCTCGACACGCTGCTGCAGTTCTACGACGAAGACCCCGACGACCCGTTTACCCGCTTCGCTATTGCGCAGGAGTACCTGAAGCGCGGCAAGACGCAGCAGGCGCTAACCTTCCTCGAAGACCTGATGGCGGACGCCCCCGAATATACCGGCACGTACTATCACCTGGCCAAGCTGTATGAGCGCCTCGGCCGGCGGGACGACGCCCTCGCCACGTACCGAAAGGGCGTGAAGCAGGCGCAGGCGCAGCGCCAGACGAAGGACCTGTCGGAGTTGCAGGATGCCCTCATGAACCTCGAATTGGCCGATGATTGATCGTATGATGCGGATGGGTATGGGGGGATCGAAAGCCTGGGGGCTGGCCCTGCTGTTGGGGCTGCTCCCTCTCCTCGCGGTAGCGCAGGAGCCGCCGACGCATACCGTGGCGCAGGGAGAGACCCTGTTTAGCATCGCGCGTCAGTATGACCTATCGGTGGAAGAGCTGCAGCGTTTGAACGACTTGGACGGCCCCACCATCCGCGTGGGGCAGGAGCTCATCGTGGGCGCTGCCGATAAAGCAGCAGCAGGGGGCACCGCTGGAGAAGAGGACGCTGCGATGGAGGAGGCCGCCGAGGCGGCGGAGGGGCCAGCACCTGAGACGCCACCGGCTCCAGGACGGTACCGGCTGGACGCCGATGCGCGTCTCTTTTCCGTGGCGCGCACGCTGGGGGTTTCCGTCGATACCCTCGTGGCGCTGAACGCGGAGACGCTGCGAGGGCGGCTGCAGGAGGGCCAGGAGCTGCGCGTCCCCGCCACGGCCACGGCCGCCACGACGACCACCGAGCACACCGTCAGCGCAGGTGAAAACCTGACCCGCATCGCCCGGCAGTATGACGTCTCGCTGGAGGCGCTGCGCGAGGCCAACAGCCTCCGCTCTGACGTGCTGCAAGTCGGGCAGGTGCTGGAGGTCCCAGGGCAACAAGTTGCCGTAGAACTGCCCGAAGTCTTCGCCGAAGGCCCGGTCCTGCGGTACCCGCGTGCGTTCAGCGGACGCCTCACAGCCAGTGGGGCCGCCTACGATCCCGAGGCCCATACCGTCAGCCACCCGTCGCTCGCGTTCGGCACGCTCGTGCTCCTCCAGCACCCGGCTACCGGGCAAGAGGTGATCGCGGAGGTGAACGATCGCGGCCCGTTGGATGACGCCTATGCGATGGAGGTCTCGCACGCCACTGCTGAGGCCCTGGGTATCGCACAGGAGAGCGCGCGGGCGCTAACCATCTACGTGCTACCGTAGCCTCCCCAACCCGATGGTCGCTCCTGTGGCTGCTGCTTCTGCTTCCCGCTGGCAATCGTATCACCGGATCACCCGTACCGCTACATACGGGTTCGTGATGGCGTTGCCCCTCTTCGTGCTGTACGAGGGGCTGCTGTTGCTCACGAGCGTGGGACGGGAGGGGTACGTGCGGGTGGGCGCTGACGTGTGGATCAAGCAGCTGCTGGGGACCTTTGGCGTGTACGGGATGCAGGCGCTGGCGGCCCTTGTGCTAATCGCCGGGATCGCTGTATTCTGGTACGAGCGCCGCCGCAACATTCCCTTGCGCGCACGTTATTTCGGATGGATGATCGGGGAGAGTGCCGCCTACGCCGTGGTGCTTGCGCTGTTGGTGGGCGGCGTGGTAGGCTTCATCTTTGGCCTGCACGTCCGCCCCACGCTGCTGGCTCAGGTCAGTCAGTTGCCCACCGGCACGCTGCTCATCCTATCCATCGGCGCGGGCCTCTACGAGGAGCTCTTCTTTCGCGTGCTGCTCGTGGGCGGGCTGTACCTGGGGCTCCGCCGCCTGCTACAGAAGCCACGCTGGGCCTACCCCATCGCGGCGGTTGTGGGGGCGGTCATCTTTAGCGCGGTGCACTACATCGGGCCGCTGGGCGATCCGTTTGCGCCCTCGTCCTTTACGTTTCGGTTTCTGTTTGGGCTGGCACTCAATGCCCTTTTCCTCTGGCGGGGCTTTGCCATCGCGGCGTGGACGCACGCGCTGTATGACGTATTTGTCGTGACGTCGCTGCTCGGATAGCCACATCCTAACGGAGGTGTTACGTTGCACTGCCATCCACGCATGCTCCGGCTCCTCTGGCAGCGACTATCGTTATAGGCACCCGTTTTGCAAATGGTATGGACGCACCATGCAAGAATGTACGCTACCGACCAACGACAATAGAACGACCTATGAATACTGTACGTACCGCGCTGTTGATGGGCGTGATGTTTGGCCTCTTTATAGGGGTAGGCCACCTCTTGGGCGGGGGCACCGGCATGACCATCGCCTTTGTGATGGCCCTTGTGCTGAACTTCGGCAGCTACTGGTTCAGCGACAAGATCGTCCTCCGCATGTACAAAGCAGAGGAGGTGACGCCGGAGCAGGCGCCCAAGCTGTTTGACATGGTCGACCGCCTCCGGCAGAACGCCGACCTGCCGATGCCGAAGGTGTGCATCATCCCGGGCGATCAGCCCAACGCCTTTGCAACGGGGCGCAACCCAGAGAATGGTGTGGTAGCGGTGACGCAGGGCATCTTGCGCCAGCTCAGCGACAAGGAGCTGGAGGGGGTGATCGCGCACGAGCTGGCCCACATCAAGAACCGCGATATCCTGACCTCGTCCATCGCCGCGACGATGGCGGGCGCCATCACGTATCTGGCCTACTTTGCCATGTTCTTTGGCGGGCGCGACCGCAACCCGTTCGTGTCGCTGCTTCTCTTTCTGCTCGCGCCGCTGGCGGCGACCATCATTCAGATGGCGATCTCGCGCTCTCGTGAGTATGCGGCAGACAAAGAGGGCGCTGAGATCTGCCGGAATCCGCAGGCGCTGGCCAGTGCGCTGGATAAGCTGGCCCGTGGGGTAGAGGCGCGGCCCATGCAGCAGGCCGAGGCCAGTACCGCTCACATGTTCATCGCCAACCCGTTCTCTGGCGGGTTGAAGGGGCTGCAGAGCCTGTTCTCCACGCACCCGCCGATGGAAGAGCGTATCCGGCGACTGCGGGAGATGTAGCATATGCCGTTGCGGGCAGCAGCGCGCGCTCAACGTTTTCAGGCAGGGATTAAATGAAGATGCGCAGGCCCAGCTTCAAGCGGTTCCGAATGACGTCCTCATCCACCCGAATCACATCGTCTTGCCGGGGGCCCACCTCGTCTTCCGGATAGGGCAGGAGCTGGTCGTCGAAGCGCTCCTGCATCCAGCCGAAGTCGACCGCAAACTGGCCGGGCACCTCGTAGCCGACGCCGGCTGAGAGAAAGGTCCGGTCCTGTGCGTCGTTGCCGGCGGGGTCAGGCAGGAAAGCGACGCCCCCGCGCACCGTCAAGGGCAGCAGCCGCAGCTCAAGGCCCGCCCGCGTATTCACGACGGCGGAGAAGTCGTCGCGGAGTTGCCGGTTGAGCTCGTCGATGAAGGCCTGACTGCCGCTGGCGCTCACTTCGGTCTGCGACCAGTCCACAACCTCCACATCGGCATGGGCGGTGACGCTGCCCAGCTCCAGTCCGGCCCCGGCGCCAAACCGCCACGGCGTGCGGATCTCATAATCAAACGCAGAGGTGAGCTCGTCGCTAAGGCTACCGCCGACCTCAAAGTCGACCTGCAGCGACTGCCGGAAGTCATCCTCTACGGAATAGAACGTGGGCGACTCGAGGGTGGCGCCCAGCCGCAGGAGGGGGTTGACCTGAGCAGAAACGCCAGCCCGTGCGCTGAAGCCTACGAGCTGGGTGTCGAGCACCCGGTCGTACGTGACGGCATTGAAGCCTTCCAAGAGGCTCCCATCATCCAGCAACACATTGAAGTCTTCCCGGGTGTTTTCCCCGTTGATGTCGAACTCGGTAAAGCGGTTCTCGAAGCGGTAATTGGCGAACGAGACGTTGCCGGAGAGCCCTACCATGAGCCGCGGGGCGGCTTCCCAGGCCCCGCCGATGTTGAACTCGCGCGTGGCGCCCTCTTCCACGACAGCGCCTGACTGTTCGAGCGTCGTGCCGGGAACGGCTGCCTGCAGGAAGGGAAACGCGCCATCCTCAAACAGGTCATCGAAAAACTCGATGGCGCCGGCGCCAAAGGCCAGGTCAGGCAGGTCGGCGAAGAACCGAATCTCGTCCCCGTCTATCTCAAACTCACCATCGAACGGCAGAAAGGAGGTGGTGATGGTGCTTTGGTCGTTGATGCCATTGAAGCGGGTACTGCGCTGAAACGTATGCGTCTCGTTCAGTGCGGCGCCGATAACAAACGTGCCCCGCTGCGTCGGGCTATTGTACAGGTACGCGGCATTGCCAATGGTATACTGCGTGCCCGTCTCGGCCGTAAGGTCGCCGGAGGGTCCGAACACAGCATCGGTTTCAGCGATCGTCCCCGTCAGGCTCCCGGACACTTCCGAGCGCCTGAGCCAGCCCAGCCCGGCCGGGTTCGTGATGAAGGCGGACGCATCGGCCATGCCTGCGATCCCGACGCCCCCCATCCCGAGGTTGGCGGCCCCAATACCGGGCGTGCGCTGCGAGAGCCGCACCACTTCATCGGCCGTTTGCGCCCGCACGGGCATCGCGAGCAGCAGCAGCGCGCAGACCAGACTGCCGGTGAGGAGGAACGGCGAACGAGCAAAGGAAAGCATAGCCATAACAAAAGCGTTTAGAAGGACAGCGGGGTAACGAAACCGGCACAGGGAAGGCCGGGAGCGTCCGGTGGAGATATACCAAAGGCCCGCGTCAAGCCGTCAACACGGGCCCTGGGTACGTTTCGGCAGGATGTGGGGCGGCGTTAGTTGCTGCCCCCTCGATCACGTTTGGAGCTGCGGCTGGTGCCACGTGAGGAGTTATTGCTTCGGGACGAAGAGCGCGCACTGGAGCTGTTGCTGCGGCTCCGGCTGCTGGAAGCCCGCGAATTGTTACCGCGCGAGCGGCTGGAGCGGGCCCGGGAGTTATTGCTGCGGCTTCGGGTGCTGGAAGCCCGCGAACTGTTACCACGTGAGCGGCTGGAGCGAGCCCGTGACGTGTTGCCGCGGGACCGGGTAGAGCGCGCCTCGCTACCGCGGGACCGCGTCGTGCGGGTGCGGGTCGTACTGCGCGTCCGAGGCGCCGTACCCCGGCTGCGTGTGGCTCGTGGCACCGTGCTGCGGGTGCGCGCTCTGCGATCAGTGCTACGGGTACGAACGGTGGTGGCGCGGCCCGTGCGGGTCCGGATCACACTTCGGGCGCGGGCAGCATCGCGGTTCGTGCCGCGGGTCCGGATGGTGCTGGAGGTGCGCGTGTTGGTGGTCACGCCCCCTCGGCTTCGCACCGCGGTGCGTGTCCGTTGCCCGTCCGCCATGCGCCCCCGGCCCAGTGTGGTGCTGCGGGGCTGCACGTTACGCGTTATCGCTGCCACGCGCGGGACGGTTATAAACGTGTTTCCGAAAAAGGGACGCCGGTAGCCGTAAAATGACCCAAAGCGGGCGTACCCAATGCTGGAGCGGTAGAAAAACGGATCGTGGAAGAAAGGATCGTAGAACGACCCGAAGCCGAAGCTAAAGGCAACGCTCGACCGATAGTAGGGCGAGCCATAGTACCCTCCGTAAAACGGATCGTTGTAGAAGAACGGGTCGTTGTAAAACGCCAGGGAGCTCCGGTACGCAAACGGATCGCCGTAGAAACGGGCGAAGTACCGCGAGTACCGCTGCGGACGGTACCGCTCGGCATAGCGATCATCAGCGTAGTACTCGTCGTCGTAGTAATAGTGGTTTACCTCCACGTCCTCAGCAGCCGTGCGGCGTTCTACACGCTCCTCGTCCGTGTACGTGGCCCCCAGTTGCGTGTAACAGCCGGTCAGCCCCACCGTCAGGGTCAGAAGGACGACCGCTAAAAGCGGTGTGCGAACCCATCGTGTATGTGTCTCTGAGCGTCCCATGTGCCTACCGTGATCTGTGGTGAAAAAACAGCTGCGTACCGAGCTCCGGTGCGCTGATGATTACGTGTTGCGCTCAGGCTCAAAGCTCTACGGTCATGAACGTTGCGGGCGGTCGATTGTTACGCAGGGCGCTGTCGCAGTATGCCATGGCAGCCGGGCGCGTCTGCATTGCATTCAGCCGGTGTGCCGCCTATATTGGCCGTCCTGTAGCGCATAAAGTAAGCCGCGTGCACAGGCCGCTGCAGTAACACCTGCGCATTTGTCCTATCCCGCAAACACCACGCCGTACCGCACCGTAGCCGCCACAAGTGGCGCCACTGGCCGCCGGCGCGCCGTTTTATCTCCTCTTGTACAGTTTACCATTCACTGCCGTACACCATGGCTGACGCTATTACGCCCCGCTCCGAAGACTACTCCCAATGGTACCTTGACGTCGTGAAGGCGGGCAAGCTGGCGGACTACTCGCCGGTGCGGGGCTGCATGATTATTCGCCCCAACGGATACGGCCTCTGGGAGCACATGCGCGAGGCGCTTGACCAGATGTTCAAGGATACCGGCCACGAGAACGCGTACTTCCCCCTGTTCATCCCTGAGTCCTTTCTGGGGAAGGAGGCGCAGCATGTGGAAGGCTTCGCCAAGGAGTGCGCGGTCGTGACGCACTCGCGCCTCACGGTAGATCCGGACGACGGCACCCTCATGGCCGACCCCGAGTCGCGCCTCGATGAAAACCTCGTTGTGCGTCCCACCAGCGAAACCATCATCTGGGACACCTACAGCCGGTGGATCCAGTCGTGGCGCGACCTCCCCATCCTTATCAACCAGTGGGCGAACGTCGTGCGCTGGGAGATGCGCACCCGCATGTTCTTGCGCACGATGGAGTTCCTCTGGCAGGAAGGCCACACGGCTCATGCCACCCAGGAGGAAGCCGTAGCGGAAGCCGAGCAGATGCTGCAGGTGTACACCACGTTTGCGGAAGACTACATGGCCCTGCCGGTGGTGCAGGGCACCAAGACGGCCAGCGAGCGCTTTGCAGGGGCGGTAGAGACCTATTGCATTGAGGCGCTCATGCAGGATGGGAAGGCCCTGCAGGCGGGCACCAGCCACTTCTTGGGGCAGAACTTCGCGAAGGCCTTTGACTGCACCTTCCAAAACAAAAACAACGAACTGGAGCACGTGTGGGCCACCTCGTGGGGCGTCTCCACACGCCTCATCGGGGCGCTCATTATGACGCACTCGGACGACCAGGGCCTCGTCCTGCCGCCACGCCTGGCCCCCACGCAGGTAGCCATCGTCCCCATCTTCCGGAACGACGAGGAGCAGGCCGCGGTGATGGCGGTCGTGGACCGCATACAGCGCGAGCTGGAGGCCAAAGACATCCGGGTGAAGGTGGACGCGCGCGAGTCGCAGCGCCCGGGCTGGAAGTTTGCCGAGTACGAGGCGCAGGGGGTCCCCACGCGGCTGGCGATCGGCCCGCGCGATGTGAAGAACGACAACGCCGAACTGGCCCGTCGCGACACGAAGGAGAAAACCATCGTGCCGCAAGAAGGGCTGGCCGAGCGCATCGTAGCCCTGCTTGACGAGATTCAGCAACACTTGTACGACCGCGCCTTCGCTTACCGCGAGGAGCATACCACCGAAGTCCAGGACTACGACGCGTTCAAGGAGGCACTCAACGACAAGGGCGGGTTCATCGTCGCGCCATGGGATGGCACGGAGGCTTCCGAGGCCCAGATTAAGGACGAGACCAAGGCCACCATCCGCTGCATCCCGTTCGATCAGTCCGACGTCAGCGGCACCGACCTTGTCTCCGGCAACCCGGCCACGCACCGGGTGCTCTTCGCGAAGGCGTATTAGGTGTGGGGGCCTGCCGGGCGGTTCGGGGCGACAGGGGGTGAAGGGGTGACGGTCGCACCGCCTTGCGCATCGCCTCACGCATAGCCAATCCATACCGCGCCGATGAGCGCCAGCGCACTCAGCACGAGTAGCTTCAGAATGAGTGGGCCGATGAACCGAAACCACCGATCGTACGGAATACCGGCGAGTCCGAGGATACCCATCAGCACAGGGTTGGTGGGCACGATCATGTTCATAAGACCGTCTCCCATCTGAAACGCCAGTACGGCTACCTGCCGGCTCACGCCCACCAGATCGCTGATGGGGGCCATCAGCGGCATCGTTACCAGGGCCTGTCCGCTGCCGGAGGGAATGAAAAAGTTGAGCATGCTCTGGATCACCAGCATGCCTGCGGCCGCCCCCTCAGCCCCGATCACACCCAGCGGCGTGGCCACAGCCTGCACGATGGTGTGGAGGATCTCACCGTCTTCCAGCAGCAGGCCGATAGCGCGCGCGAAGCCAATCAGCAGCGCGGTACCGGTCAGCTCCGCGGCGCCCTTCGTGAAGGTCTGAGCCAGGCGGTCGGCTGACAGACCGCCCACCAGGCCGACGCCCAGGGCAAGGGCCAGGAAAATAGCGCCCAGTTCGATCAAAAACCACCCGGCCTGCTGGATGCCAATGATCATGAAGACGAGCGTCAACCCCGTGATCGCAAGCACCGCGGTGCGCTGCCGGTTGAGCGGTGGGAAGTCCCGCTTCAACGCGCCGGCGGGGGGCTCCTGGTCATGCACCAAGCTTGCGCCCGGATCGGCCTGCACGCGGCGGGCATAGCGCCACACGTGATGAAACCCCACCGCGAGAAAAGGTCCTGCCAGCGCCAGCCGGTATCCCCAGCCCGATGTAGGCTCCAGCCCCGCCACTTCCTGCGCTACGATAAGCGTGAACGGGTTTGCCACCGCTATGCCGTAGCCAATCCCGTACCCCACCACCAGAATCCCGATGGCCACGATGGCATCCAGTTTCAGGGCCAGGCAGAGGGTCACCAAGATGATCGCAAACGGGATGTATTCCTCAGCCATGCCAATGGTTGCCGAGGCTAAGGCGAAGGCAAACATGCCGCCGAAGATAAGCAGAGAGGGGTAGTTGCCAAACCGGTCGATGAGGCGAGCGAGTCCCGCATCGATGGCCCCCGTGGCCCGTACGACAGCCAGGGCGCCTCCCACGATCAACACGAAGAAGATGATGCCCTGCGTCTCTCCAAACGCGCGCGGAACGACGGTGAAGAGGGTAGTCGGCCCGAGGCGCCCGGCCTCGTCGGCCCGCTCATAGGTTCCGGGCACCACGACGGTTCGTCCTTCGGCGGTCTCCGTGGTTTCGAAGCTGCCGGCGGGAATGATCCAGGTAGAGGCAACGGCGACCACCATCAGAGAGAACAGGAGCACGAGGGTGTGCGGGATATAGAACTTCTGCACCATGGGCTTGCGGTCAACAGTGACAGACACGGCACCGCAAGCTACTGCGTAAGGGGCGCGGTTGCAACCTGCTCCCAGAGAATGTCGCTGTGCCGACCGTTCTGGTGCTCTGCTCGCTGGCCGACCTGCCCCACAGGGCGGTTCTGTGCGTTTGGCGACTGGCGTGAAGGGGGGGCACGCCTGTATGCACGCCCTCCCACTACCCGACCCTCACGCCACCCCTGATCTTTTCCTCAGGATGTCGTATCCTTAATGGCGCCTTCACTCCCTGCCATCCGTTTCCCCCTGTTCATGCGCACCGTTACCACGCCCGCACGTCTGTTTTTAGCTGTCTGCTGTACCCTCCTGCTCTTGTTGCCCGGTTTGGCGTACGCCCAGGACCTGACGGAGGGCGACCTCCGCGATGCTGCTTCCGATGAGGGGCTCTTCACCGTCCACCAGATGGACGACAAGATCTACTTCGAAATCCCGGAGGCCATGCTGGGCCGCGACATGGCCGTGATGAGCCGCTACGCGTCGGTGCAAGACGGCCTGGCCAACGGAGGCGACCGGATGACCTCCAATATGATGGTGCAGTGGGAGCGCCGCGGCGATCGCGTGTACCTGCGCACCCAGTCGTACAGCAACACAGCCGATGAAAACGACAACGTGCACCTGGCCGTGCAGAACTCCAACTTCGCGCCCGTGGTCGCCAGCTTTCCCGTGGAGTTGATGCGGGGGAACGCCGCAGTAATTGACGTGACGGACCTGTACATGGGCGACCATCCGTCGTTTTCCTTTCCCCGGCAACGGCGGTCGGCGTATGGCATCCGCGGGCACGACCGCGACCGCAGCTGGCTCGAATGGACGCGCAGCTTTCCCGAGAACATTGAGGTGCGCGTGGTGCGTAGCTACGCGGCCAACAACCCGCCCTCCAATCGGCGCGGCGGTACCGTCTCGTTCGAGATCAACCACTCGATGATCCTCCTTCCGGAGGAGCCCATGATGCCGCGCCTCGCGGATGAACGCGTCACCTACATCACCCTCTCGCAGACCGACTACTCGCGCGATTTCCAGGGCGTGCGGCCCTACCAGTACCTGCGCCGCTTCCGCCTGGAGCCGGCCGACATGGAGGCGTTTAAGCGAGGAGAGCTTGTGGAGCCCGTCAAGCCCATCGTGTGGTACATCGACCCAGCCACGCCCGAAAAATGGATTCCGTATTTCAAAGAGGGCATCATGGAGTGGGAAGATGCCTTTGAGCAGGCGGGCTTTACGAACGCGCTGGACGTAAAGGTGGCGCCGACGGAGGCGGAGGACCCGGAGTTTAGTCTGCTGGATGCCCGCTACAACGTGATTCGCTACGTGGCCACGCCCGTACGTTCGGCCAATGCGGGCGGCGACGTGGTAGACCCCCGGTCGGGCGAGGTCATCCGCGCGCACATGAACATGTACCACGGGCTGGATGAGCGCCTGCGGTGGTGGCTTATGAGCCAAGTGGCGACGGCCAATCCCGACTTCCAAACGAACGAGCTCTCGGAAGAGGACCTGGGTGAGGCGCTGCGCTACGTGATCTCGCACGAGATGGCGCACGCCATGGGCCTGCCGCATAACCAGCGCGCCAACTTTGTCTTCCCCGTTGACTCGTTGCGGAGTTCAGGCTTCGTAGAGCGCATGGGCCACTCGGCGTCTTCGGTGGGGCGGACGCGCTACAATTACGTGGCGCAGCCCGGCGACAACGTGCCGCCGGAGCGGCGGATCGGGTTGTGGGATGAGTTCGCCATCATGTGGGGCTACCGGCCCATCCCGGAGGCCACCACGCCCGAGGAGGAGTTTGACACGCTGAACGAGTGGATTGTGGAGCGGGCCGATCAGCCGTGGTTCCGCTCAGCGTATGCCCAGTTTGGAATGGACGTCGAATGGGATCCGTACCGCATGACGGAGGGCATCTCTGCCGATCCCGTAGAGGCGGCCGTCTACGGCATGCGCAACCTGCGTACCGCTACTGCCAATCTGATGGACTGGGTGCTGGAGGAGGGCGATGATTACTACGAGTTGGGCACGCACTACCTCCAAAACCTGACGCAGTGGAATCGCTATGCCCAGCACGCCGCGTCTGCAGTCGGGGGGTCCTGGACTCACCACAAACGCTATGGTGAGGAAGGGCCGGTCTATACGCCTATCGAGAAGGAGTATCAACAGAAAGCCATGGCCTTTATCGAGGAGCACATCCTGAGCACGCCGACGTGGGCGCTGGACATGGACATGCTGCGCCGCTTGGAGCATGCCGGAGCGGTGGAGCGCATCCGCGCCTATCAGGAGCTGGCCGTGCAGCGCCTCCTAAATCACGCCCGCCTGGCCCGCATGATTGAGCACGAAGCGTTCCTGGGCGAGGACACCTACCGCCCGGCCGACATGCTGGACGATGCCCGCGCGGCTGTCTGGCGTGAGGTCCAACAGAACGAGGCCATCGACACGTACCGGCGCAACCTGCAGCGGGCGTACCTGGAACAGGCGCATTACTTGCTGCATGAGGCGGAGTCGGAGCACTGGTCGCCGCCGCGCTCCGGCAACCTGCGCGTGGGCTCCAACGAGGATCCGCCCCTGAACGCGGACCTGCACATCGGCCAGTCGGACATCCGCCCGCTGGTGCGCGACCAGCTGCGGCTGCTGCACGATGAGATCACCGAGGCGCTCGATGGTGGCGTCAGCGATCGCATGACGCGCATTCACCTCGCGGATGCCCTCGAACGTATCGAAGCCGCCCTGTAGAGACGACCCGCCGGATCGTCTCTACGTGGGCAGCCAGTAGGTACACGCCTACGCCTCGATCCCTTCCTCATACGCCGAGATGGGCGGGCAGGAGCAGACCAGGTTGCGGTCGCCGTAGGCGTCGTTGACGCGGCGCACCGTGGGCCAGAACTTGTGGTCATGCAGCCCCTCTGTGGGGTAGGCCGCCTGCTGGCGCGTGTACGGGTGGGTCCACTCGTCAGCCGTGACCATGCGGGCCGTGTGCGGGGCGTTGCTGAGGACGTTATCCTCGGGGTCGACCTCGCCATCGGCGACCGCGCGAACCTCCTCACGGATGGCGCCCATGGCCTCGCAGAAGCGGTCCAGCTCGGCTTTGCTTTCACTCTCGGTGGGCTCCACCATCATGGTGCCCAGCACGGGCCACGACATAGTGGGCGCGTGATACCCGTAATCCATCAGGCGCTTGGCCACATCTACCTCATTGATGGGGAGCTCCTGCCGGAAGGCCCGCAGGTCGATGATAAACTCGTGCGCGACGCGGCCGCCGCGGCCGGTGTACACAATATCGTAGTGCGCCGAGAGGCGCTCCTTCACGTAGTTCGCGTTGAGGATAGCCACCTTCGAGGCCTGCGTCAGCCCCTCCGGTCCCAGCAGGGCGATGTAGGCCCACGAAATCAGCAGGATGCTGGCGCTGCCGAAGGGGGCTGCTGCAACGGGCCCGATGCCGTTGCTGCCGCCCGTCTCCACCACGGGGTGGGTAGGCAGGAAGGGCGTCAGGTGCTCGGCCGCGCAGATCGGCCCCATGCCCGGACCGCCGCCGCCATGCGGGATGGCAAACGTCTTGTGCAGGTTAAGGTGGCACACGTCCACGCCAAAGTCGCCCGGGCGGCAGAGGCCCACTTGCGCGTTCATGTTGGCGCCATCCATGTAGACCTGCCCGCCGTGCGCGTGCACCACGTCGCAGATCTCGCGGATATCTTCTTCAAACACGCCGTGGGTGGAGGGATACGTGACCATCAGGGCAGCCAGATTGTCGCTGTACTGCTCGGCCTTGGCCTTCAGGTCGTCCACGTCCACGTTGCCGTGGTCGTCCGTCTGAATGGTGACGACCTTCATGCCGGCCATGACGGCGCTGGCCGGGTTGGTGCCGTGGGCCGAGTCGGGGATGAGGCAGACCGTGCGGTGGGCTTCGCCACGGCTCTCATGGTAGGCACGGATCACCATCAGGCCGGTATATTCGCCCGAGGCGCCCGAGTTGGGCTGCAGCGAGACACCCGCAAAGCCGGTGATCTCCCCCAGCCAGTCTTGCAGTTGCTTGAAGATCAGCTGGTAGCCGGGCGCCTGATCGGCCGGGGCGTACGGATGCAGCCCATTGAAGCCAGACCAGCTCAGCGGCATGAGCTCGGCAGCGGCGTTCAGCTTCATGGTGCACGAGCCGAGCGGGATCATGCTGTGGGTGAGGGAAAGGTCGCGCGAGGCCAGCCGATGCAGGTAGCGCATCAGCTCGGTTTCCGACTGATAGTGCTGGAAGACGGGATGCTCCAGGAATGCAGACGTCCGCTTCAGCGGGCCCTCGTAGCCGGTCGGGAGATCCGCCATGAGCTCCTGCAGCGACGGCTTCTCGTGAGACGCTCCGCCGGCAAAAACCGTGAGCAGGTCGCCCAGGTCTTTAGGCGTCGTGGTCTCGTCCAGCGCCACGCCCACCGAGCCGTCGTCGTAGTAGCGGAGGTTCAGCTGCCGGGCCTCGGCGAGGGTGCGGAGGCGGTCGGGCGTGAGTGACGCGGCGAGGTCAATCCGTAGCGTGTCGAAAAAGTCGGTATGCCGCAGCGTATGGCCGAGGCGCTGCACCCCCTCGCCCAGCACCCGCGTCTGCCGGTGCACCTGCTCTGCAATACGGGTGAGGCCCTCAGGTCCGTGATAGACGGCATAGGCGCCGGCCATTACGGCCAGCAGCACCTGCGCGGTGCAGATGTTGGAGGTGGCCTTGTCGCGCCGGATGTGTTGCTCGCGCGTCTGCAGGGCCATGCGAAGCGCCATGTTGCCGTCGGCGTCTTTGGTCACCCCAATCATGCGCCCGGGCACCTGCCGCTTGAAGCGCTCCAGCGTGGCAAAATACGCGGCGTGCGGGCCGCCGTAGCCCAGCGGCACCCCAAAGCGTTGCGTGCTGCCCACCGCTACATCCGCGCCCAGGTCGCCGGGTGGGGTAAGCAGCGTGAGGCTGAGGAGATCGGCGGCCATGACCACGAACGTGTCGGCCGCGTGGGCCCGCTCGCAGAACGTACGTGCATCCACTATGGCCCCGTCGGTCGTGGGGTACTGCAGCAGCGCGCCGAAGACGTCGTCATCAAAGGTGTACGCGTCGGGGTCCCCCACGACTACCTGAATGCCCAGCGGTTCTGCCCGCGCCTCTACCACCGCAATCGTCTGCGGATGGCAATGGTCCGCCACAAAGAACGTATCGGCGTCCCGGCGGCGCGTGACGCGGTTGAGCATCAGCATGGCCTCTGCGGCTGCGGTGGCTTCATCCAGCAGCGAGGCGTTGGCGATCTCCAGGCCGGTGAGGTCAATCACCATCGTCTGAAAGTTGAGCAGGGCCTCCAGGCGGCCCTGTGCAATCTCGGCCTGGTAGGGGGTGTACTGCGTGTACCAGTTCGGATTCTCCAGGATGTTGCGCTGGATAACGGGAGGCGTCACGGTGCCATGGTAGCCCATCCCGAGAAACGAGCGGTAGACGTCGTTCTTGTTGGCAATGGCCTGCAGATCGCGGAGCAGCTGATGCTCCGACCGTGCCGCTGGAAGGTCCAGCGGTTTTTGTGCGCGGATGGCCTGCGGCACGGCTTCGTCAATCAGGGCGTCCAGCGAGTCGGCCGAAATAGCGGCCAGCATCTGCTTGATGTCGTCAGGCGAAGGGCCGACGTGCCGGCGAACAAACGGGGTAGCGGTAGTCGGAGCAATCGACGCCTGGTCGGTGGTGGATGCAGCAGGTGGAGCGAGAGGCATAGAAGGCAGCGCGTTGGTGTTATGCGATCGGTGAGGTACCGGGGGATAAGTACGTTTCCGCAACGAAAAGCACGCCCGCGGGGTTCGGCTGCGACGTCCGAATCTTGGAACGTCGCGCCGCGGTTACGAGCTAATGCACGGGGGCAGCGCTGCGGTGACGGTTGGGGCCAATGACGGCCGGGCTATGTCGTTTCTACAGCCTCGGGCATGTGCCGGGGCAA
>JAAAOI010000043.1 GCA_009908945.1 Bacteroidota bacterium | reverse complement strand
CGCTGCGGTGGTGGGGCCGGGGATGGGCTCGGCCCGGGTCATCGCGTCGGCGCCGGCCCGATGCTGCGGCCAGAAGGGCGTGAAGGAGAGCTCGGGGTAGACGACCAGGTCGGCACCGGCCCCTGCGGCGGTGGCGAGCGCGTCCAGCCCGCGCTGCAGGGAGGCGTCCGGGTCGGCGGTGGGCTGCTGCTGCACAAGGGCGATGGTCATAACAGGCACGGCGGGCCAACGGGGAGGGTGGCGGGTGGGGGCAGGGTCAGGCGTCGCGCTGGGCACGCACGATGAACGCCTCCGGAAACTGCGCACGGATGGTCGGCAGGACGTCCGCGGCGGCGTCGCGCGAGCGGAAGGCGCCCAGGCGGACGCGGTAGTAGGGCTGCTGCCAGACCACGACGGCGGACAGGTCGTTGGCCGCCCCGGGGGGGCGCTCGTCGGGGCGCAGCGCCGCCCACCAGGACGCCGCCTGCTCGCGGACCGTCTCCGCCGCGGCCCGGTCGTCGGTGAGGTGTACCTGCACGCGGTAGGCTGGCGCTTCGCCGCTCAGCGGTCCGGCCGTCTGGCAGCCGGAGGTCAGCAGGGCTACCAGACAGGCCATGCGCATCCATCCAGGCACACGTAAGCCCGTTGTCGTCTTCATCACGCGTGCGGGTCTTCGGA
The DNA here is from genome assembly GCA_009908945.1 of Bacteroidota bacterium. Classification (GTDB taxonomy): domain Bacteria; phylum Bacteroidota; class Rhodothermia; order Rhodothermales; family Salinibacteraceae; genus Tc-Br11-B2g6-7. The sequence continues at coordinate 16,905 of JAAAOI010000043.1, read as the reverse complement.
GGTGGCCAAGAAGGTGGCCACCACGCGTTCCACGTCTTGCACGGCCTCGTGCAGCTCGGTCTCCCTGCCCCACCACTGGGCGACCTCCTGGCGAATGGTAGCGAGCGCCGGAGCATCGACCGGGGGCAGGTCACCGCCCTGCACGGCGGCTTGCCACGCCCGCAGGTCCTTGCCTGTAGCAATGGCCTGCGCCACGCGTCTCTCGTCGCCGCCTTCCACCGCCCGGTACGCTTCGCCCATTTGCTCCATGGCTCGCTTCATGAGAGGGCGCAGGACGTGCAGGGCAGGCGTGGCAGACATCGGCAGGGCGGGCAGTAGATCCGTAAAAACGGGCGGCGCGGGCAGGAAGTGCTTAGGCGTACGTGTTCAGCATCACTGGCATGATGAGCATCAGCAGGTCGCGGTCTTCTTCTTGCTCCAGCGGCATCACCACGCCGGCCCGGTTGGGCGAGCTGAAGTCGAAGGCGACCTCGTCGGCATCCAGGTTGCTGAGGACTTCCCGCAGGTACTCGGCGTTGAAGCCGATGAGCATCTCTTCGTTATCGTACTCGCAGGCCACCGTTTCCTTGGCCTCGCTGGAGCGCTCCACGTCTTCTGCCGAGATCTCCAGCTGATCGCTGCCGAGGGAGAGGCGGATCTGGTTTGTCATGCTGGAGGAGTAGAGCCCCACGCGTTTCACAGCAGCCAGCAGCGCCTCCCGCTCAATCACGAGCCGCTTGTCGTTCTCGCCCGGGATGACAGCCTCGTAGTTAGGATAGCTCTCGTCGATGAGGCGTGCGATGACGCGGGCCGTCTCGAAGTCAAACGATACGTAGCTCTCATCCACCCGCACGGCGCAGGAGCCGTCCCCGGCTACCTTCTTGGCCAGGCTCAGCGCCTTCTCCGGCACGATGAAGTCGATCTCGTCTTCCGTCGTGAGCTCTTCCAGCGTCAGTTTCACCAGGCGATGGCCGTCGGTGGCTACGGCGCGGCCGTGCTCCGGCGTAATCTGAAAGTAGATGCCCATCATGGCGGGGCGCAGCGCATCTTTGCTGACGGCAAAGCTGGTCTTCTGGATGGCGTAGGTCAGCAGCGGTGCATCGGCTGTGATTTCGTGGGCCTCGTCCAATTCGGGGATGGCGGGATAATCAGCCCCGTCGTGGCCCACCATCTTGTAGTGCCCCTGGCTGGTAGTCAGTTTAATGTTGAAGTCGCCATCCGCCGCAAACTCAATGGGCAGGTCCGGTAGGGCGCGCATGGTGTCGAGGAGGCGCTTGGCGGGCACCGCCACGCGGTTGCCGCCGTCGGGGGTGCCATTGCTCTGAAACTGCACCGGTACCTGCTGCACGATGGAGATCTCCAGGTCCGTCGCGCTCAGGCGCAGCGTATCGCCATCGCGCTCAAACAGGATGGACTCCAAGATAGGCAGCGTGCTTTTGGAGGGCACAGCCCCGGCCACGGTGGTCAGGGCCTCGCGAAGATCGGCACTTGCAGTTGTAAATTTCATGGCTCTACCGGATGCAGTGAATGGTCGAAAAAGGTGTACGACAGCGGCTCCTGTCGGGTCCGTTCGTCCGTGGAGCGTTGAGGCCGGAGGCGCGTGGGGGCTACCGCCCGCCCAGGTCGATGCGCGTGCGCACCTCCTCCACCACATCCTCGAATTGTGGATCCGTGTCGAGGCGGTCTTCCACACTGCGGTTTGCGTGGATGACGGTGGAGTGGTCGCGCCCCCCAAAGTGCAGCCCGATGGTTTTGAGAGAGTGCTGCGTGAGCTCCTTGCAGAAGTACATAGCCACCTTGCGGGCTTCCACCACCTCGCGCTTGCGGGTGCGAGCGCGGACGAGGTCTTCCTCGATGTTGAAGTAGTTGCAGACGATCCGCTGGATCTCCTCAATGGTGAGATTCACACGGGTATCGCTGATAAGGTCGCGCAGCACCTCCTTGGCCAGCGGCAGGTCGATCTCGCGGTTGTGGAGCGTCGCGTGCGCCAGCAGCCGGATGAGCGCACCTTCCAGTTCGCGGATGTTGCTCTTCACATGGGTAGCCACAAACGTGATGACGTCGGGGTCGATCTCAATGCCGTCGTCTTCGGCCTTGCGCTGCAGGATCGCGATGCGCGTCTCGAGCTCCGGCGGCTGGAGGTCGGCCGAAAGCCCCCAGTTGAAGCGCGAGAGCAGCCGCTCCTCGATGCTGTCGATGTCGCGCGGGGAGCGATCGGCCGACATCACGATCTGCTTGCCGTTCTGGTGCAGCGCGTTAAAGATGTGGAAGAACTCCTCCTGCGTTTTCTCTTTGCCGCCAAAGAACTGCACATCGTCGATGATGAGCACGTCAATCTGGCGATAGAACAGTGAAAACTCGCTCACGCGGTTGTGTTGGATGGACTGCACAAACTCCGTTGTGAAGCGCTCGCTGGAGACGTACAGCACCTTGGCCGTGTCGTTGGTCTCTTGCACGTAGTTGCCAATGGCCTGCATGAGGTGCGTCTTGCCCAAGCCCACACCGCCGTAGAGCAGGAACGGGTTGAAGCTGGTGGTGCCGGGCTGCTGCGCAATGGCCAGCGAGGCGGAGCGGGCGAGGCGGTTGCAGTCGCCTTCGATGAAGCGGTCGAACGTGTAGCTGTTGTTAAGCTGGCTGTCGACCTGCGCGCGCCGAATGCCCGGGATCACGAACGGGTTGGCGATGGGCTCCTGCTCGTCCTGCGGGGTGCGGCCCTGGCGCGCCTGGTTCTGCCCCGCCTGTGGCCGGCCGCCGCGCTGCTGCTGACGCTGCGGGGGCTGCTGCGGCTGCCCTGACGCAGAACGTCCGCCCGCTGGGGGCGCCGAGCGCTGCGGCCGAGCGCTGCGCTCCTGTTGCCTTGCGCCGCCCACGCCCGCCCCGTCGCTTTGCTCCGCATCAGAGGCTGATGCCGGAACGCCCCCCGAGCGATCAGGTCGGCCCGTTGAGCGACCTGGCGCAGGGCTGTTGGGCGTGGGCCGGGGCTCGTCGGCTGGGCGCCGGGCCGGCAAATGCATGGAGGCCCCCTCATGGCCCTGTGTTTCATCCTCCTGCTCAATCACGATGTTGTAAAAGAGCCGCCCCTTAGGACCGAGGACCTTGGTGATGGTTTTGCGCAGCAGGCCAAAGTAATGCTCTTCCAGCCATTCATAATAGAAACGGCTCGGAAGCTGCACCGTCAGTTTTACAAGTTCTTCTTCCTCCTCCAGCTTTACCGCCTTGAGCGGTTCAAACCACGTCTTATAGCTTTGCCTGTTGATGTTGTCTCGAACGATTTCGAGACACGCCTGCCAGACGGATTCGGGGGATTGCTCCATAGCCGGGGTTCAACAATCTACCACAGCCGCCGGCCCGTGCGTGCATCACGGACCACGGGCGGCCACAGTAAGGAATTAAAAATTAAGGGCGCAAGCCAACGTGCCGTCTGTACCCAAGGTCCGCGTTTTGTGCGTCTTCACGTGCGCGGGGCTACGTGGGGCTACCCCAAGGCTATGCACCAGTTATTAACATTGCGCGGGGCCTCGTGTGCGTGCGCACGTCGGGACCAGAAACGGTGCTGCTTCGCAGTTTTCTCTGCCGTGCGCTGCATCACCCGTGGGGCAAATGCTGCAAAATAGGGCATCAGGGCCTGTTTTTGGATACAAGCAGATGCGTCTTTACCTTGAATTAAAGTAATACATTCATCCAGCAGGCTACGGAAAACCAAGTTTTCAACAACTTACCCACATAGTAGAGCAACCTGTGGAAGCCGCACAGTATTCGCACAGTGCAGCAGTAGATCGTGTCCCGTACAGGCCCTGTGGTTCGGGGGACATCTCCCGCCGGAGACCTGCATAGGAAGCAGGGGAGGGTCATGCAGGTATGCGTTATTCCTTAGCGTAGCACCCTGCATTACCGTACTGTAAATAGCGTGATTTATAGTATGAACCGAGGGGGTGAACGTCAAGGCAGTGGCAGCGAATTTCATAGAACCCGGGCAAGCGCGGAGTGCCGTGCGTTACAGGCCCCCCGCCCAATTCATGCGCGGCCTTCACGCCGCTTTGGAACCATACTTTTTCGCTACAGGTATCTACCGATCTGTAATTTATGGATAGTCGGCTCTACCGCCGGAGATCCTCTCTGTCGCATGTGTGCGCATACGTACTTCCATGTTTGCTCTTGACCTCGCCCCGCTTGAACCTGGGGTTCATCATCTACAGCGTACGCCCTTGGCGGACGACCTGGGCCTCTCAGAAGAGACGTTCAGCGACATTGTCGTCGATTTAGTTGTGGATCATGGCGATCAGAAGGTGCTTGTCACGCTTCAGGCTCGCGCTACAGCGCATCTGCGATGCGACCGCACGTTGCGTCCGTACGACGAAGAGGTGCAGGGGAGTTACGCGGTGCTTTTTGCGGATCGCTACGTAGCCGCCCCCGGCATTGAGGACGACGACAGTACGGAGCCCTATGCAGAGATCCGCGAGTTGGAGCCGACGCAGCACGTCATCGACCTGACTGAGGACGTTCGCGATACATTGAGGCTTGCGCTACCGCAGCGCCGGGTGGCTCCGGGGGCGGAGGATGAGGAGCTGCAAACCACATTTGGCGCCGGGGCCGACGCCGAGGCCTCCGAGGAAGCCATCGATCCTCGCTGGGAGGCCTTGCGTGCGCTGCGTTCCTCCGAAAACGGCGAGTAGCGCCGATCCCAGCCCTTCTTTTTTTCTTTTTGATTACGTTCACGCTTTAGACCCATGGCCAACCCCAAACGCAGGCATTCGAAATCACGCACGCGCCAGCGGCGCTCCAAATACTACAACAGTCTCAAGAACCCCGAAGTCATGGAGTGCAATAACTGCGGGAGTCCGAAGGTGTACCACCGGGCCTGCCCGAGCTGTGGCTTTTACCGTGGACGTAAGGTGATAGAGCACACCGAGTTGGTGTAAACGGTACGCTGGCGCCGCTGCCGGAGCTGTTGCACCGGCCACCCTCTCCCCGCGAGGGCAAGTGCCGCTTTGCCTTAGGCTCGGCCCACCTGCACGATGCAGGGACTGTGGTTGCGTGACGCTGCAAATCTCTTATCTTTGAAGAGTCCTTACGCGGTTGCTCCTCTGCCTCGCCGCCTGCCATCGGGCCAGCCGCGGCGCCGCTGTCTCCCAACCCTTTCCTGACCCCATATGGCTGTTCGAGTTGCTGTGGATGCAATGGGCGGCGATAATGCCCCAGCCGCAGTGGTGGCGGGTGCCATCCGTGCCATCCACGAAACCCCTCAGGAGCTGCACGTGGTGTTGGTAGGGCAGGAGGCGGTGGTGCGCGACGCGCTGGGTGCGCACCCTGCCGCAGCTAACCTGCCGATTCACGTGCAGGACGCCGCTGAGGTCATCACGATGGCAGATAGCCCTACGGCAGCGGTCAAGTCGAAGCGCAACTCGTCTATCCATGTGGGCCTGACCGCCCATAAGCGAGGGGATGTGGGGGCCTTCATCAGTGCCGGCAATACCGGGGCCATCATGGCGGCCTCGCTTTTCCTGCTGGGGCGTGTCAGTGGCGTGCTGCGCCCGTCGGTACCCAACATCTACCCCACCATCAAAGGCGAGTGCGTAGCGCTGGACGCCGGCACTAACGTCGACTGCAAGCCCGAGCACCTTGTGCAGTTTGCTCGGATGGGCAGTATCTACAGTCAACTCATCTTCAACAACGAAACGCCCTCCGTTGGGCTGCTCAACATTGGCGAAGAGCCGGGTAAAGGCAATGAGCAGGCGAAGGCCGCCTTCCATCTGCTCAACGACACCCCGGGTATCGACTTTTACGGCAATGTGGAAGGCCGCGACGTAATGCATCACACAGTGGATGTAGTGGTGTGTGATGGCTTCATCGGAAACGTGATGCTGAAGTTCGGGGAGGGTTTTGTGACAGCCTATCCCATCATGGTGAAGCAGACGCTGGCACGGCAAAATGCCTCGGCCGAGGTAAAGCAGGCGATGATGCATGTCATCAAGACCGTGACCAAGCGCCTGCATTACGAAGAGTACGGGGGGACACCGCTGTTGGGTGTGGCGGGGAATGTGCTCATCGGGCATGGCAGCTCCTCGCCACGCGCCTTCGAGCGGCTTATCCTGGCTGCTGTAGCTGCCGCTACGCAAAACCTTGCCGACTCCATCGCGTCCGTCTTCGACGCGTAGCACAGACCGCCGCCCTCTCCTCCTCCCGGACCCTCCTCCCATGCCGCACGCAGCGATTACGGCCGTAGGCCACTTTCTCCCCGATAAACGCCTGACCAATGCCGACCTCGAACAGATGGTCGACACTAACGACGAGTGGATTCGCTCGCGGACGGGCATCATCGAGCGGCGTATTCTGGACGATGACGACAAGGCCACCTCCTATATGGCGACGCGCGCAGCGCGGGAGGCGCTGGATAAACGCGGCATCACGGCCGATGAGGTAGATCTCATCATCGTGGCTACGGTTACGCCGGACATGCTCTTCCCCGCCACGGCGTGCCTCGTGCAGGATGCCCTCGGTGCCTCCAACGCCTGGGGCTTCGACCTCTCGGCAGCCTGCAGCGGCTTTCTCTTTGCGCTCTCCACAGGGGCCAGCTTTGTCACGTCGGGTCGGCACGACAAGGTGCTGGTCATCGGCGCCGACAAGATGAGCGCCATCATCGACTACACAGACCGCAACACGTGCATTCTGTTTGGGGATGCAGCCGGTGCGGTGCTGCTGGAGCCGAGCACGGACGGTTACGGCCTGCTGGATGCGCATGAGCATGTGGATGGCAGCTACGACCAACTCCTCTGCATGCCAGGCGGCGGGAGCCAGATGCCGGCCTCGCACGAGAGCGTGGAGGCGCACGCCCACTTCCTTAAGCAAGAGGGCCGGGCCGTCTTCAAGTATGCAGTGGAAGGCATGGCCGGCGTGGCGGAGGCGGTCATGGAGGCCAATGACCTCACGGGCGACGACGTCGCGTATCTCGTCCCGCACCAGGCCAACCTGCGCATCATCGACGCGACGGCCCGCCGCATGGGGGTCGGGCGCGACAAGGTGATGATCAACATCGACCGCTACGGCAACACCACGGCCGCCACCATCCCGCTGTGCCTCCACGACTGGGAGAGCGAACTGAAGCGGGGCGACAACCTCATCCTGGCGGCCTTTGGAGGCGGCTTTACGTGGGGCGCCTCCTACGTCAAGTGGGCGTACGATGGCGCCGACATGGCCCGTACTAACCTCGCTGAGGTGTCGGCCAGCCTGGGCTGATCCGCTGCTTCGTTCCCTTTCGAATCGTCAGTCTCCCGCTTTCGCATGGCTACTACTGCCTTTCTCTTTCCCGGCCAAGGCTCCCAAACCGTAGGAATGGGCGCCGATCTGTACGATGCCTCCGCCACCGCCCGTGCCCGCTTCGACGCAGCCGACGACCAGCTCGGGTTTGCGCTGACGGACCTCATGTTTGGCAACACCGAAGCGGCCGAGGAGCAACTCAAGCAAACGGAAAACACCCAGCCGGCGCTGTTTGTGCACAGCCTGGCCGCGATGGCGGTGCTGGATGCCCGCGGCCTCGCCCCTTCGATGGTGGCGGGGCACAGCCTGGGCGAATACAGCGCCCTCGCCGCCGCCGGGGCTATCTCGTTTGCTGACGGGCTGCGCGTGGTGCGCATCCGCGGGGAGCTCATGGCGACCGCCGGCGACGAGCGCCCGGGCACCATGGCGGCCGTCATCGGGGCCGACGACGAAGCAGTGGAGGCCGCCTGCGAAGAGGCGCGGACAACCGGGCCGGGCGTGGTGCAGCCCGCGAATTTCAATGCGCCCGGACAGATCGTCATCTCGGGCGACGAGGACGCCGTCAAGCGCGCCATGGAACGCGCCAAGGCTCACGGCGCCCGCCGCGTCATCCCGCTGCCGGTGAGCGGGGCGTTTCATTCGCCGCTGATGGGCTACGCCCGTGAGGGGCTGGGCGAAGCCTTGGAAGCGCTCGACATCGCGGAGCCCCACTGCCCGGTGTATCTGAACGTAACGGCCGCACCCACCAAGGACCCGGACGAAATCCGCCAGCGCCTGCTGCAGCAACTGCTCTCGCCCGTACGCTGGGCGCAGACCCTCCAGCACATGCACCGCGACGGGGCTGAGCGGTTTGTGGAGGTGGGGGCAGGCCGCGTGCTCTCCGGCCTCGTGCGCCGCACTCTGGGGCGCGATGTGGAGGCCCTCCAGGCCGGCACCGCGGAGGCGTGCGCGGCCGTGGAAGCGTAACCCCTTGAATATCATGGGGCGAAACGTGGGCAGCAGACGCGCAGTACCCCCACCAAATGTTGCGTGCCCAGCCGCAGGCCTCTGTACCCATTCCCTTCCCATCGTCGCTCAATGTCGCTCAACGCAACGCCTCGCGATGTTCTCTTCCTCATCGGCTGGGCGCTGGTACTGGTCGCGCTGGCGTATACCCCCTTCGTGGAGCTTTTCTACAGGCTGGTGTTCGTCCCGCTGTTTGCCTGCTATCTCGTAGGCCGTGGCGTAGACTGGACCTCCACCGCCCTTCCGCCCAAGGTCGACTTCCTGTTTATCGGGGGCCTTGCCGTGGTGCTGATGGGGTTGACCACGGCAGGCCTGATGGGCTACGTGTACAATTTTCTGTTTCTCGCCGGCCTCGTCTGCTATGTGACGGGGCGTTATGTGGAGGCTTGGCTGCAGGCGCCGTCGGCCACCGCCAGGGATGAGGCGGCCACCCCTGCTGCGTAGCCCGCGAACGTTCGGCATGGGGACTCAACGGCTGCGATCGTGCGCTGCACGTTGCACGCGACGCTGCTATAGCTTTACTTGCCCCTCCGCCTGGCTCCTTTCTGCTCTGTGCCGCCGCCTGTGGATGCCTCCGCTCTTCGTGTTGCCTACCTCGGCCCTGAGGACCAGCTGGTCCGGCAGCGCGCCGTGCTGGGCGCGACGCCCGTGCAGCGGCTGGAAGATGCCGCCACGGCGGATGTGCTCTGCATGGCTGCTCCGGCAGAGGCCCGGTTTCGGCTGGCCGAGGCTGCGCTCAAGAAGGGCCTCCACTTGCTGCTGGCCTGGCCGCCCACCGCGTCGCTTACTGAAGCGGAGCGCCTGGTGCGGTTGGGCGAGGAGGCGGGAGTGGAGATCGGCGTAAGCCGTCCGTTGCGCTTTCATCCGGAGGTTGCCGGCTGGCCGAAGCGCGCGCAACTTGTGCATCTGACGCAGGTGGTGCCAGAAGCCATCCACCCCCCGCCGTGGGCGCGCTGGATGGCCGATGCGGTCGATCTCTGCTGCGCGCTGGCCCACAGCCATAGCGTGCAGCGCATCGACGCTGAAGCTGTGCGGGGCGATGTCTGGCCGACGGCGCTCGGCGCCGGCCTCCGCTTTCACAGCGGCACCTACGCGCAACTCCACGTCCGGCGGGCGCCTTCCGGTCACCAGCACCAGGTCTACCTGGGGCGAGGCCCGCAGCGACAGGGCATCGACCTGACGACGGCGCACGAGGAAGCCGCTGCTGCTGAGGCCCGTGCGTTTGTGCAGGCCGTAGCGGAAGGTCGGCCGCCGGCCGTATCTATGCTGGAGGCGTTTCATACGCTCCGCCTCGTGGAGCGGCTGATGACGCGGCTGCGGTAGTGGCGAATGGGTGGTTCGTCTTCGCTCGTTTCACTCGCTGCGCTCACCATGACGGGCAGGGGTGGGAGGATGGGATTCAGGGGCAACCCGAACTCGCCTTGACCCTTCCTCCTGAGCGCAGGTCCGCGCCAGCGGGCCGAATACGAAGGAGAGCCTCAGTTGTGGCGGCTGAAGTTGGCATTTACGAGCGGCAGCACCCGAAACGGTGCGCGGTTGTTCTGGGCGATGTTGATGAGGCCGAGCTGTACGCCGTAGAGCGAGCGGGCATAGTTGATGAGGCCGATGGCCAGCCCTTCCTGCCGGCCGCGGAAGTCGTTGACCGTGCTGAGGGCGAGGCCGCGCAGCCGTCCGTCGTCGGTGAGGCGGTTGTAGGCCGAGGAGACCACAAGCCCGTCGATCGTCTCGCCGCCTGCGGCAAGGCCGCCCCAGAGCAGGCCCCGCGTGTGGCGTGCCCCTACGGCGCCACCGGCAGCGAGCACCCCCTCAGCGCGCCGGGCCCCTGCCGCCACACCGGCCAGGCCCATCCCGCGGATCGCCCCGCCCGCGCCCACCGCGCCGCTGCTTAGTACGACGCCCGTGATGGTGCCGCCGGCGCCTGCGGCAAGGCCGCCTGCGAGGATCCCGCGCACCTGCCCCCCCGCCCCGGCGCCCAGCCCGCCTACCATGAGGCCGTGCATCGAACCGCCCGTGCCGGCGCCCAGGCCGCCCACGGCGATGCCCGCTATGCCGTCTCCGGCCCCGAAGCCGAGCCCGCCGGCCCCAAGGCCCCAAAGGCTGCCGCCGGTGCCGGCGCCCAGCCCGCCCACGGCGATGCCCGCTACGCCGTCTCCGGCCCCGAAGCCCAGCCCGCCGGCCCCGAGACCTCGAAGGCGCCCGCCGCTACCCGCGCCCAGGCCGCCCACCAGAAGGCCGTCTACGTTGCCGCCAGCGCCCGCACCGGCACCGCCAACCAGCACCCCTCGGGCCGAGTCGCCACCGCCGACCCCCAGCCCGCCAATCATAATACCGCGCGTCTGCCCGCCCGAGCCCACGGCCAGCGGTGCCACAGCCACCCCGCTAACCGAGCGGCGCCCAAACACGCCCCCCAGGCCCGTCCCGATGCCCCGGATGCGGGCCGTCGAGGTAAGCGGCATGCCCAAGGCCAGGCCGTTTACCGTGCCCTGCGGGTCATCCCATGCCAGCCACATGGTCACGTTTGCACCATTAACGCGCTGCAGCGTGCGGTCGCGAAAGTTGAAGCGCAGCCCCGTCACCCGCGGCACGTGGCCCAGCCCGATGCCTACCTCGCCGACCATCAGCCGGGCCTGCCACAGCGTGTCCGCCGTCACCGGGCGGGCCGAAGGCGTGGTGGTGGCTGCCGCAGGACCGGTGCTAATGGCGATCAGCAGGAGCGTGGCGAGAAAGGCGCGCATGGCATCGGTGGAGCGTGAAGAGACGGTGCACAAGGAAGACGTGTACCCCTACGGCACGACTGCGTACCGGTTACACATCCCCGCAACGAAATAAAGGCAACACGAAAACAGAACAAACGCGCACATGGCATCATAGGGAAGGGGCCTTCATCCCGATCCCGCCCTGTGCTATGCCCGCCTCCCTTGCTCCCCTGGTCGATCAACAGCCGTATGGCGACCTACTGCGCCGCGTGGGCGAGGTGGCGGCCGCCGAAGGCATCGAGGCCTACGTTGTAGGCGGCACGGTGCGCGATCTGCTGTTGCAACGCACCACTACCGACATCGACTTCGTGACCGTCGGGCCCGGTACGGGCATCGCGCTGGCTAAGGCGGTGGGGCAGGCGCTCGGTGGCCACTCCGTGCACACCTACGAGCAGTTCGGCACCGCGGCCCTCCGCCTGCCGGAGGCGCTGCCCTCGGACGAGCCGCTGGTGCTGGAGTTCGTTGCGGCGCGCAAGGAGAGCTACCGCCGCGCCTCCCGCAAGCCCCTCGTGGAGGATGGCACCTTGGCCGATGACCAGCGGCGGCGCGACTTCACGGTCAATGCCATGGGCCTCCACCTGCATCCCGAGCGCTTCGGCGAGCTGCTCGACCCCTTCAACGGCATGCGCGACCTCAACGCGGGCGTCCTGCGCACGCCCCTCGACCCCGAAGCCACCTTCGAGGACGACCCCCTCCGCATGATTCGCGGGGCCCGCTTTGCCGCGCAGCTCGACTTCTACATCGTGCCCGGTGCCTTCGAGGCGATGCGAGTGGCGGCCGACCGGGTCGATATTCTCTCGCAGGAGCGCATCACGGAGGAGCTTCAGAAGATCATCTGCTCGGATCAGCCCTCCACCGGCTTCAAGATCCTGGAGTCCACCAACATCCTGGAGCGTATCTTCCCCGAGCTTCCCGCGCTGAAAGGGGTGGAGGAGGTCGATGGCGAGCGGCACAAGGACAACTTCTACCACACGCTGCAGGTGGTAGACAATCTCGTGGAGCGCACCGCCCATCGGCCGTGCGACGGCGATACGCGCTGGCTCCGCTGGGCGGCGCTGCTGCACGACATCGGCAAGCCGCGCACCAAACGCTTCCGAGAGGGCACGGGCTGGACGTTCCACGGACACGAGGACGTGGGCAGCCGCATGATCCCGAAGGTGTTTCGGCGGATGAAGCTGCCGCTGGATGAACGCCTGGACTACGTGCAGAAGCTGGTGGCGCTGCACCACCGCCCGGTGGCGCTGGTGGATGAGGACGTCACCGACTCCGCTGTCCGCCGCCTGCTCTACGACGCCGGCGACGCCATCGACGACCTGATGACGCTCGTCCGCGCCGACATCACCTCAAAAAACCCGCGGCGCGTGCGGAAGTACCTCGCGGCGTTTGATCGGGTGGACGAGAAGTTTGTGGAGGTGGAGGCCAAGGATCGCCTACGCAATTTCCAGCCCCCGGTAGATGGCTACGAGATTATGGAGGCGCTGGGGCTGGAGGAAGGTGTGGCCGTGGGCATCATCAAGGAGTGGATCCGCGAGGCTATCTTAGAGGGCGAGATCCCGAACGAACACGACGCCGCGTACGCTTACATGATGATGCACAAAGACGAAGCGCTACGCCGCGGCGCGCTGTTCGATCACCTCATCCACGAACTGGAAGGCCCAGAAAAGCGCGCCATCGGGGCCATCAAAGAGGCGGTATTCTGGGGCGATCTTCCGGCGAGCGAGGCAGCGGCGCGGGCGCATCTGCATGAGGTGAAGGAGGATGCGCTGGCGCCTCGGGAGGCGAGCCGCGGTTGAGTGCGGGCGTCTGGGCGCAGGGGCGAAAGGGGCGCAGGGGCAAGATGCCCAGATCTGACCACCGTCATGCTGAGCGCAGCATCGCCCCGCGATGCGAAGACGAAGTAGGGCGGTTGCGTATGGGGGGGCTGGGTGTGTTTTCTGTTGGTGACAGGGGGCCAGGATGGATGGAACTTGGACGAGGAATCACAGCTATGCCCCCGACTCCCCGACTCCCCGACTCCCCGACTCCCCGACTCCCACCACCGCATGCCTCAACGCCCCCGCCAGAAGTGACGCCCCTACAGCACCGGCATGGCCACCAGCCCGGCGAGGCACAGGGCGAGGCTCCAGCCGGTTTTTGCCCAGCCGCCAAGGCGGTCAGTGCGGAGCACCCAGGTCAGGTAGTACGCCCACAGGAGCAGGCCAAGGACCACGCTTCCCCATAATACGGTCGTGGAGTGGCTGTACGCGATAAGCGTCGGTGAGATATCGCCAGCCACCGCAAACCATTCGTCGATGAGTAGTTGCACAAATGTCCAGTAATACGCCAGCCAGCCCCCGATGCCCACCAGCGGCAGCACGGTGACGACGCCGAGTACCAGGCGGCCCGTGCGATGAGACGAGGGTTGGGGGTTCATCTGCAGAAAGTATGTTGCTAGGAGCAATCAGCACTTTGTACTCGCAAGGTCTCGTCCCGCTCCCGACACGAAGACGCCCCCGCGCTCTGCTTGGCGGGGTGATGGCGTGTGACAGGTTCAGGCACGTCGCCTATCGTCCGAGGCACGGCCGTGCGTCACTACGGCTGGGATGCCGGGTTGAAGGCGGTGTAGGATCCATCGTCAGTAGTTAGAGCTCGCGCCCGAGATCCCGCACACCCCCAGACTCCCCACACGCCCATGCTCAACCAACTCCCGCCCTGCTTCGTCTTCGGCCCGCTGGCGCGGTCCTGCGCTCAGCATGACGGTTCATTGAATCCGCCCTTTCGCAAATGCGCTCCTTCGCGACTTCGTCCTCCTTCATCCTCGCTCGGCCATCGCCGATCCGCGTTCAAGCTGACGAATGAGCGGAAAGCTACAGTACACCCACACCCCCATACTCCCAGACACAACCACCGCCCTTGCTTCGTCTTCGGCCCGCTGGCGCGGACCTGCGCTCAGGACGACGGATGTGTTTAGCTGGCCCCGGGCGAGTACTATCGACCTGCCCAGCGTCGGTATGCCCATCTTCGATTCCTCGATTCCTCGATTCCTCGACTCCTCGATTCCTCGACCCCTCGATTCCTCGATTCCTCGATTTCACATACAAAGAACGCCCAAACGCCCACACTCCAACACCCAACAGTTGCACCTCCTCACAGCCCGCCGTACGTTGAAGGCGCTTGCCTTTTCCAGCTTCTGATTGATTCATGACGGCGCCGCTACACATTCGGTGGAGGGCCTGGGCTGTAGGGGCCGGGCTGGCGCTGCTGCTGGCGGCGTCGCTGGCGTGGCCGCTGCCGGAGGAGCGAGCCGACGCGCCGCACACGCTCACCATCACCGATCGGCACGGCGAAGTGCTGCGTACGGTCTACCCGGACGGGCGCCAGCAGCCGGTGCCGCTCAGCGCGATCGACACGGCAGCCATCGCTGCGCTCATCGCCACCGAGGACCGGCGCTTCTACCAGCACCCGGGCATCGACCCGCTGGCCGTGCTGGGGTCGATGCGGCAGAACGTGCAGGCGGGGCGGGTGGTGCGCGGGGCCTCCACGCTGACGATGCAGGTGGCCCGCACGCTGCGCGGCCGCGCAGACCGGGGCCTGTGGGACAAGCTCGCAGAGGCCCACCTGGCGCTCCGGCTGGAGCTGCGCTGGTCGAAAGAACGCATCCTGGCCGCGTGGCTCAACCGCGTCTCGTTTGGCAACCGGGCACACGGCATCGAAGCCGCGGCACAGCTCTACTTCGGCACCTCGGCCCGCGACCTTACGCCGCAGCAGAGTACGTTCCTGGTGGGTCTTCCGCAAAGCCCGAGCCGGTTCAACCCGTATCGTCACCCCGAGCGAGCGGAAGCGCGGCAACGGGCCGTCCTGAGTGCCCTCGTTGCGGTCGGCGATCTCACCCCGGCGGATAGTGCGCACTGGGCGCGCTTGCCGCTATCTCTTCGCTCCCGCAGCCAGGCGTTTCAGGCGCCGCATTTTACAACGGCGCTGCTGCAGTCTGCCGAAGGACAGCGGGCGCGCGAGTGGCGCACGACGCTGGACGCGTCCCTGCAGCGGGAGATCGAGCGCCGGGTGACGACCCGGCTCCAGCCGCTCCGCACGCAGCGGGTGACGAACGCCGCCGTGGTGGTGCTGGAGAATGCCACGGGCGCGATCCGGGCGTATGTGGGGTCGGAGGACTTCTGGAACCCCGACATCGCCGGGCAGAACGACGGCGTGCGGATGCTGCGCCAGCCGGGCAGCGCGCTCAAGCCCTTCGTCTATGGCGCCGCCCTGCAGACCGGCCGCTACACGCCGGCCACCATCCTGCCGGACGTGCCGCTGGCGGTGCCCAGTGCGGGGGGCGCCTTCACCCCAACCAACTACGACCGGCAGTTCCATGGCCCCGTATCGGTGCGGGAGGCGCTGGGCTCCAGCTACAACGTGCCGGCCGTCTACCTCGCCCGCGAGATGGGCGCGGCGGCGGTGCTACGCACGCTGCGGGACGCAGGCTTTGCCTCGCTGGATCGGGCCCCTTCGTTCTACGGCGTGGGGCTCGTGCTGGGCAATGGCGAGGTGACGCTGCTGGAGCTGGCCGAGGCCTACGCCGGGCTCGCCCGGGGCGGGCAGCGGCCCACCGCGCAGCCCTGGGCCTGGCACCGCACCGCGACGGGCGATACCCTCCACCTGCCTCCCGCTGCGCCAGAGCCGATGGGGCTCACGCCGGCTACCGCCGCTCAGCTCACCGACATCCTCGCGGACGATGACGCGCGCGCGCCGGGGTTTGGCAGCGGCGCGATGCTGCGCGCGCCTTTCCCGCTGGCCGTCAAGACCGGCACCTCGCAGGATTACCGCGACAACTGGGCCGTGGGTTACACCCCCACGCACACCGTGGCCGTCTGGGTGGGTAACTTCAACGGGCAGGCGATGCAAGAGGTGAGCGGGGTGACGGGTGCGGGGCCCATCTTCCACGACGTCATGCGCCTCGTGGGCGGCGGCGGTGCGTTCCCTGACCCCGAGGGCCTCACCACGGCGGAGGTATGCCCGGAGAGCGGGCAGCGCCCGGGGGCCTTCTGCCGCGCGCCCCGGGCGGAGGTATTTCAGCGGGGCACGGCACCCTCCGATACCTGCACCGTGCATCAACAGATTGCGGTGGACACGCGAAGTGGCACGCGCGCAACGCCGTCTACCCCTGCCGCCTTCGTCGAAAACCAACGCTACGCCGTGCATCCGCCCCAATTCCACAGCTGGATGCAGCGCGAAGGGCTGCCGCTGCCACCGGCCCAGGGCGAGGGTACATCAGACGCCGCGCCGGATGCGGTCGTCGCGCAGGCAAACATTGCACCCGAGAAGGCACCGCTCGTCATCACCAACCCGGCGCCCGGCGCCCGCTACATCCTCGACCCGACGCTCCGCCCGGCCTACCAGCGCCTCCACTTTGAAGGCCACGCGCCGGAGGGGTGGACGGAGCTGGCGTGGGCTGTGAATGCCGAGCCGATGGACGGCCCCTGGCGCCTCACGCCGGGCCGCCATGAGGTCACCCTCTCGGCCCGCGATCCCCACGGGCACCGCCACACGAGCGCGCCCCGCGTCATTCGCGTGCTTGCGCTTGAGGGTCGCCCGCCCACCCGCTGACCTTTCCCTCCATCTGCTCCGTTCCCATGCGTTTGCTCGATTTCCTAAGCGGTGCCCATGGTAAGCGGCCCGCCCGGTCTGCAAGCGGTAGCCCCCGCGCTACCCACTTCCCCCACGCCACCTTCTCCCCCCATGTCATCCTGACGAACGAACGTGAGGAAGGATCTCCCATACGCCGCGGTGCCTCTTCGTGTCGATCGAGCGCGACGGTGCCAGCGCCTTCGCGGAAAGCTGGTTCTGGGCCTGGGGGATCCCTCATCGCTGCGCTCTGTCGGGATGACGTGGGGGTGGATGATGGAGGTAGGTTGGGCGCTGTGCGTTCTCTGGA
>JAAAOI010000077.1 GCA_009908945.1 Bacteroidota bacterium | reverse complement strand
GATGTACTGGGAAATGCAATCCGCCAGTAACCCGCAGCTCTCGCCCGACGGCTCCGAGATCGTGTACACGCGCGGATGGATCGATCCCAAAAGCGATGACCGCAAATCCGAACTGTGGATCATGGATGCCGACGGCGAGCGCAAGCGTTTTCTGGCTGAGGGCTCCAGCGCAACCTGGTCGCCCGACGGCACGCGCATCGCATATCTGGCGGAAGGGGCGCCCGGTGGCAGCCAGATTTACATCCGCTGGATGGATGACGAGGGCGCGACGAGCCAGATCACCCGGATGACGCAGTCGCCCTCGAACATTCGCCGGATGGCGAGTCCATCGCTTTTAACCGCGCGGTCAAAACCTCTGTCAATCTCACCATCAGCATGCCGTCGGCGCCGGATGGGGCGGAATGGACGCCGCCGCCCAAGGTCGTTGAGCGGCCCGTCTACCGCCGCGACCGCCAGGGCTATGTGGATGACACCTACCAGCACCTGTTTGTGGTCTCAGCCAACGGCGGCGCGGTGCGGCAGCTTACGGACGGCGACTGGAACCACTCGGCCAGTGAATGGACGGCGGATGGGGAAGAGCTCGTCTTCTCTTCGCTGCGCGTGGAGGATGCCGAGCTGCAGTGGCGCCACAGCGAGATCTATGCGGTGTCGGTGGAGGACGGCGCGATCCGGCAACTGACCGATCGCCGCGGACCGGACTCCAACCCGCTGCCTTCACCTGATGGCCAGCACATCGCCTACATGGGCGACGCGTTTCACGAGGACACGTACCGCAATCGGAAGATTCACCTGATGAATCCGGACGGCTCGAACGCGCGGGTCATTTCGGGGGATTTTGACCGCTCCGTGCGTCACCTGACGTGGGCGCCCGACGGCAGCGGCCTCTACTTCGCCGCCAACAACGAAGGCAACCGCAACGTGCACTTCGTTTCGGTGAGTGGGGGCGTGGAGCGCGTGACGGACGGGGTGCACCAGATCAGCATCGGCTCCATTAGCGACGAGGGCCACCTGGCCACTACCCAAACCTCGTTTCATGAGCCGGGCGATATCTATCTGCTGGATCCGAATCGCCCGGATCAGATGAACCGGCTCACGCACATGAACCGGGATCTGATGAAAGGCGTGACGCTGGGCGAGGTGGAGGAGCTGTGGTACACGTCAGTCGATGATCTCGGCATCCAGGGCTGGGTGGTGAAGCCGCCGAATTTCGACCCCGAGGAGACCTACCCGCTGATGCTTGCCATCCACGGCGGGCCGCACGCGATGTACGGGGTGGGCTTCAGCTACAGCTGGCAGGAGCACGCCGCCAACGGCTACCTCGTCCTCTACACCAACCCGCGGGGTAGCAGCGGCTATGGCAGCGCGTTCGGGAACGAAATCAACAATGCCTACCCGAGCAAGGATTACGACGACCTGATGGCGGGTGTCGATACCTTGATCAGCCGCGGCTACGTCGACGAGGACCGCATGTACGTCTATGGCTGCTCCGGCGGTGGCGTGCTGACGGCCTGGGTCGTGGGCCACACCGACCGGTTCGCGGCCGCGTCCTCCAACTGCCCGGTCACCAACTGGCTCTCCTTCGTGGGCACGACGGATGGGGTGAGCTGGTACAACAATTTCGAGGACTATCCCTGGGATGACCCGACCGAGCACCTCGAACGCTCACCGCTGATGTACGTGGGTAACGTCACCACCCCGACGATGCTGATGACGGGCGAAAACGATCTCCGCACGCCGATGGCACAGACGGAAGAGTACTACGCCGCCCTTCAGGTGCTGGGCGTTCCTTCGGTGATGGTCCGCTTCCAGAACGAATGGCACGGCACGTCGTCGCAGCCGTCCAACTTCATCCGGAGCCAGCTCTACCTGCGCAGCTGGTTTGAGCAGTGGCCGTAGGGTCGCACGCCCGTGCGGCCATTGCTAAGGAAAATGCATCGCTCTCCGTCGCAGTCATACATGTTGGCTTCCGTCTTGCCCTAACGTCCTCTCCCACGGTCAAAGAGCACCAGAGAGAGCTTATGGGCTTTCATAGGATTCGGAAAAAGATTGCCGACATCAGGCTTCCCCCTCTTCCTGTCCTTCTCCCGCCAGGGGAGAAGGGACTCATGTTCGAACGGTGGTATCATAACGCTACATGCTCGAAACCCCACCTTTAAGCCTCATCTGGTGAGGTGCACACCGAGGGGCGTGATTTGAACTCGTACCATTAAGGCGCACGTCAGTACGTATGAGAAACATGGAGCTTTCCCCAAGGCAATGGACAACCGCTGTCGGGGGAGAAGGGACTCCAACGCAACTGTGGTAACCTACGTGAATAGCCTGCCGAGCTTTAACATCAATTATTCTGCTGACAGCTTTCGAATGCTGACTTCTGCCGTCGACTGAGCGAGGCCGTGACCTCTCAGAGCCGCTCCAGCGCCTGCGAAAAACGTCCTCTATCCCCCGGTAGGGGAGAGCCAGAGTGAGGGGGAACCATAGGCAACACACAGCAACCGAAGTAGGGCAGGCGCCAACCTTTCTTGGATATGCTATGTGAACACAACGACGCGCTGCCTGGACATCTACCCCCTCACCCCGTCCTTCACTCCAAGCGTACTTGGACTTTCCCCGACAAAATAGACCGTCGGCATTGGGTGTCCTCCTTGTTCTATTATCCCCGAGCCTTCATCAAGCAGAGCTGACCAACAACACCCGTACCCAACCGTCCGATTAAACACCTTTGTGAGCACGTGTGAACGGTTGTGCTTTTAGCTGTACAGGGCAATGTTGTGCGGGTCAGAGCCAAAGAGCAACCAATTACCGGGCGTCTGACACCTGCTCCGGCTGCACATCGGACGCATCACCCGCGAGCACGACGGTCGTCGGGTGCTCCTCCCGCCACTGGCCGAGCGGGATCGGGGCGCGGCTTTCAATGAAGGGAATGAAATCACCCTGGCGCGGGCCGGATACGGCCGTCCAGCCGGTCTCATCCAGGGCGTACCAGAGGCTTTCCGTGGGCCGGTCGTAGATGAAGTAGGTATTTCGGTAGACGTACCCGCTAACCCCAAACGCGATGGGCTCGCCCTCGTGCATGCGGTTGTGGACGGACGAGAGATCCGCCAGCGGACACCAGCCCACGGTGAAGTGTTCGTCTCCC
>JAAAOI010000220.1 GCA_009908945.1 Bacteroidota bacterium | reverse complement strand
CACCCGCATTGGCCGCTCGGTGTCGCAGGGCGGGCGCGACCACGCCTCGCACCGGCTGGTGTACCTGGGCCTCTCGGAGCGGGGCGCTGTGCTGGCGCTGTACGGCGTGAGCGCGTTAGCCGGCGCCCTGGCCGTCATCTACGTGCTGTCGAATGTGCTGCTGTTCGCTGCGCTGCTGGCCTTTCTGCTGGCCGGGATGGGGGTGCTGGGGGTGTACCTGGCCCGCGCCGAAGTGTACGACACCCCGGCCGCTCCCTTGACCTCAGGCGATGGGGCTACGGCCCGAGCCGCGGCCGACGACCTGCCCCTCATGCAGCGCCTGGTGACCTGGCCGACGCGCGCCTTCGGGCATCGGTGGAAGCCGGTGTGCGGGGTGGCAGTCGATACGATACTTGCGCTGGCGGCTTTCGTGATGGCGTATGTGCTGCGTTTTGAGTCGGGGCTTACGCCAAACCACGAAGCGTTCCTCGCGCAGGCGCTGCCGCTGGTGGTGATGGCGAAGATCCCGGTGTTTTACGCCTTCGGGCTCTACAAAGCCGTGTGGCGCTACGCCGGCACGCTGGAGGTCATCCGCGTCCTGAAAGCCACGACGGTGAGCAGTCTGGTCGTCCTTGGCGTGCTCACGGTTGCATTCGGCTTTTCGTCCATCGCCCTCGGGGTCATCGTGATCGACTGGCTCGTCATTACCATGGCGGTGGGCGGTGTGCGGTTCGGATTCCGGGGCCTGCGCCAGTACGTGGCCGCCCGGCGCACCACGGGCCGCCCCACGCTCATCGTCGGCGCCGGTTCTACGGCGCGGGCCGCACTGCGCAACCTGCGGTCCGATGACGACGCGAACCTTCAGCCGGCAGCGTTTGTGGCGGATGATGAAACCACCGAAGGACGCTCGTTGCAGGGCTTACCGGTGTATCCACGTACGGACGGGCTGTACGACGTGTGTAAGGCCCATGACATAGCCGTCGTTGTGTTTGCGCTGGACACCGCTACGGACGAGCAGATTGAACGTGACTGCCTGGCGGCTGACCGCGCCGGGGCCATCTGCTATGGCTTTGTTGTGGGG
Source organism: Bacteroidota bacterium (assembly GCA_009908945.1). Classification (GTDB taxonomy): domain Bacteria; phylum Bacteroidota; class Rhodothermia; order Rhodothermales; family Salinibacteraceae; genus Tc-Br11-B2g6-7. The sequence continues at coordinate 2,094 of JAAAOI010000220.1, read as the reverse complement.
ATGATGCCGCTCGGGGCCGAGGCGGCACCGTCGCAGGTTGCACTCTCGCCTGAGCACCAGATGGCCGTACGCGATACCCCTCCCAACCAAACGAGCGGTCAGGCACCACTCTATCATCTCCACCGGCAAGCGCACTGATCACTGCCGGACGCCTGTATAGGCTATTCTCTTTTCACCCGTTACCACACCACCCCTCATGTCACGCCTGAACGGTACATCCCCTTCCATACCCACCGTCGACATCCCCGATCACTTAGCAACCCAACTTACTACCCGCACGGCCACCATCGGCATTGTGGGGCTCGGGTACGTGGGGCTTCCGCTGGCCATGGCCTACGCGGCAGAGGGCTACGACGTCCTCGGCATCGACGTGAGCGAGCGTATCGTCGATCAACTCAACCGTGGTGTGAACCATATTGAAGACGTCGATGACGCCGAGCTGGCGCGCCGTGTGGACGAGGAAGCCTTTCGTGCGGAGGCCACCTATGCCTCCATCGGTGAAGCTGACGTCGTGTTCGTGTGTGTGCCGACGCCGGTGACGCAGCACAAGGACCCCGACACGACGTACATCGAGCAGGCCACAGCTGCGATGGCCAGGCACCTGCGGCCGGGGCAGCTCCTGATTCTGAAGAGCACGACCTATCCAGATACCACGGAGGGGGTGGTGCAACCGATTTTGGAGAAGGCGGGCGCAGCCAACGGACTGACGCTGGGCGAGGACTACTTTCTCGCATTCAGCCCAGAGCGCGTAGACCCGGGCAACAAGGAATACACGACCGCCACCACGCCGGTGGTCGTCGGTGGTGTGACGGAGGCCTGCACCGACGTGGCGGCGCTGGCGCTGGAGCAGATCGTGGGTACGGTGCACCGGGTGTCCAGCCCGAAGGTGGCCGAGATGGAGAAGCTGCTGGAAAACATCTTCCGCTCGGTCAACATTGCGCTCGTGAACGAGCTGGCGCAGCTCTGCGACCGGGTGGGGGGGATCGACATCTGGGAGGTGGTGGAGGCGGCGGAGACGAAGCCGTTTGGCTTCATGAAGTTCACGCCCGGCCCGGGCATCGGCGGCCATTGCATCCCGATCGACCCGTACTACCTCTCGTGGCTGGCGCGCAAGTATGATTTCGAGACCAGCTTCATCACGCTCGCGGCCCGCATCAACGAGGAGATGCCGTTCTACGTGGCCGACGCGGTGATGCGCGCGGTAGCCCATCTGCCCGTGGCGCTGTCCGACGCGCGCGTGCTGCTGTTGGGCGTCTCCTTCAAGCCGAACGTGGCCGATACGCGCCATTCACCGGCCGAACGCGTGCTGCAGGTGCTGCGCAAGCGCGGGGTCACCAACGTCAGCTATACGGATCCGCATGTGCCCGCGTACAAGGTACAGGTCAACGGCAGCGCTGAGGAACTCCCGCGGCTGCCCCTGACCCCCGAGGTGCTGGAGCAGCACGACGTGGCCATCGTGCTCACCGATCATACCGCGTTTGACTACGAGATGATCGCGGCGCACGCGCCCATGATTGTCGACACGCGGAATGCGCTGCGGGATATTCCCTGCGCGGAGGACAAGCTGGTGGTGCTGGGCAGTGGCTCGTTTTAAGCACGCAGTGATCCGCCGTTTTCCTCACGCGCTACGTCTGGCATGCAGCGGCTAAACTGTGCTCTTCTTTTCGCTTTATTGCTGACGCTGGCGGGCTGGGGCGCGGGGGAGCATGAAGCCCACGCCCAGGACGCCCGCCTCCTCCCAGCCGAAGACCCGGTCTACACCTACATCGACCGCCTGCAGCGGCGCGGCTACCTGTTGCAGCTGCATCCGACGGCCCAGCCGTACACGGTGGGGGAGGTGCGCCGGGCGCTGGCGCGGACCGAGGGCGAGGAGCTCTCCGCGCGGGAGCTACGATGGCTGCGTACGGTCGAACAGCACGCGGGGCTGAACGATCGTGAGGCGGCAGAGGCGCGGGTGGGCGGACGCCTGCAGGCCGGGGTCTCCAGCGCCAACACCGACCGGCAGGAGAGCCTCGTGCGCCCGACGGGCGATGGGCAACTGGCGTGGTCGAATGCGGAGCTGCGCGTATGGGGCGCGGCCGGACCGTCGATCGC
>JAAAOI010000208.1 GCA_009908945.1 Bacteroidota bacterium | reverse complement strand
GCAGCCACGCAGGCATCGAGGTGAAGCGCGCCATCTTTCCGGCGCCCCCGCGCCCCGATGGGCACCTGGCAGCCTCCTTCCAGCCGGCGCAGCAGCGCCCGCTCGGCCAGCACGGCAGCGGCGGTCGCTTCATCGTGGAGCGTCTGCCGCAGCAAGGCCCGGGTGTCGGCGTCGTTCTCCGCGCATACGATACCCAGTGCGCCCTGGCTGACGGCAGGAAGCACAATGTCGTACGGAATGATGGTGCGGATGCGGTCGGTCAGCTCCAACCGCTCCAGCCCTGCCACAGCCAGCACGAGGCCGTGCCAGTCGCTGGCGTCCAGCTTCGCAATCCGCGTGGGCACGTTTCCCCGCACCGGCACAATGGTGAGGTCGGAGCGCCAGGCCAGCAGCTGGGCTCGGCGGCGGAGCGACGACGTTGCCAGTACGGCACCCTCAGGAAGATCTTCCAGTGCGCCCTCAAAAGAAGGATGGGCGACCAGGGCATCGCCCGGATGGGCCCGCTGCCCTACCGCTGCCAGCGCAATGCCCGGCGGCAGCTGGGTCGGCAGGTCCTCGGCAGGTCCTTGAGCGAGTGTACCGCCAGCTGAATCTCGCCATTCAGCAGCGCTACGTCCAGTTCTTTGGTGAACAGCCCCTTGTCGCCAATCTCTGCCAGCGGCATGTCGAGGATGCGGTCGCCTTTGGTGCTGATTTCCTGAATGGCGACCGCATGCCCGGCTGCTTGCAGGGCGTGCTGTACATGGTGCGCTTGCCACAGGGCCAGCTTGCTACCGCGTGTGCCGAGCGTAAGAGAAGAGGCCATCATCACCAGAAGACATGGAAAAAGCTGTGGCTTGGGCCGCGCGGAGAGGCGCGCAGGCGGTACCTTACGGCGCTTGCTTAGCCCTGGCCGCCGTGCTCTTCGGCAAGCGCGCGCAGCATCGCAGAGAGCGCCCCCTCGGCTTCATCCGTGTCGTTGGGCGCCTGTGCACCGGTGGAGCCTGTTCCAAAGGGGCAGGCCGCAGGCGGATGCATCGACGACGGCGTAGCCGCATCATGGCGGCGTTCCGTCGCCTGCTCGCCGGCAGTAGCGTCGTCATCATAGGCAGGCCGCGAGAAGAGGGCTTCCAGAAGACGGATACCGCGGACGTAGTCGATGCTGTCGGGGTCGACGTTCTTTAGCCGCACCACGGGTACCGCCAGGAGCTTCTGTAAGATAGACTTGGTGAGGCGGTCGAGGGCTTCGCGGTCGGTATCGGCCAGGCGATGGTGGTGGCGGTCGATCTCTTGCTGCCGGATCGCCTCGAACGTACCGCGGATGGCATCGATGGCGGGCTGTAGGGCCTGCTGATGAAAGATCCACGTGACGTATTCCTGCAACGCTTCCTCGCAGATGTGGCGCGCAGCCGGGAGGTCGGCGCGGCGACGCGCTTCGACGTGTGCCAGGCGCTGGTCGATGGCGTCGAGATCTACAACGCGGTAGCCCGTCGCCTCCTCTACCCCGGCGCCCACGTTACGCGGCATGGCGATATCCACCAGCAGCTTCGCTACCGCTTCGGGCGCCACCTCGGGCAGATGTTGCGCGGTGATGGTAGGTACCGGGGCACCGGTTGCAACAATCACGAGCCCGGCGTTCTTCAGCGCTTCGTACCGCTGCTCCCACGCTACCGTGGTAACGCCGAAGCGGGCGGCCAGCGTTTCAGCTTTGGCCTGGGTGCGGTTGGTGAGGCAGATGCGATCGGCTCCGTGCGACCGCAGCGCTTCAAGCGCCAGGGTGGCCATCTCGCCTGCCCCGACAATCAGGATGCGCTGGTCGTCGAAGGTCAGATGCCGCTCGTGCTCGAAGTGCAGGCGGGCAGCAGCAATGGCTGCACCAGAGACCGACACGATGCCGTCGGTGAGGGCGGTTTCGTTGACCACCCGCTTGGCCGTACGGAAGGTGACGTGCATGAGGCGGTGCAGATACGACTGCACCCGGTCTTCCTCCACGGCCACACGGTAGGCCTCCTTCATCTGGTTCAGGATTTGGGCATCACCCAGCACCTGTGAACGGATGCCACAAGAGACCTCAATAACGTGCCGAATGGCTGCTTCATCCTGATACAGAAACACGTCGGCTTCGGGCCAGGGGCGCCGGGCGCGGCGGCACAGCGCGGTGCGCACGGTGGCCAAGTCATCTTCACTTCCGAAAAGATAGGCTTCGGTGCGGTTGCACGTGGAAAGCAAGATGAGCTCTGCCTCCTCAGACAACGTCAGCGCCTGATAAAACGCACGCGTCGAGGCTTCGTCCAGCGCGTACGCTTCGCGTACATCCACGGCGGCCGTGGTATGGTTCAAGCCCAATGCGTAAAGCGTCATAGAGCGATACAACTTAGGTGGGAGAGCATGCCATCAACCGTGCGGGCGCGGGCACAGATTCACTGTAGGCATTGAATAATAAATGAATCGAACCTGTAACTGTCCAGTGGTGGGTATCGACGGCGTGGCGGATTCTTGAAAGAGCAGCCGGGCTCCTTCTTAGGTGCGACCACCGCCCTGCGCAGAGGGCACTGAGGGTTCGTCCGGCGCTTCGTACACCACGACCGTAAGGGCACAAACCCCCGCAATCCGGCCTTCGTCAAGCAGCCTGTCGACCGGCGCACAGCGGTGCAGCCCGGCGCCGGGTAGGTACTGGCGGACCTCTGCAGGGCTTATCATGCGGTCGGCTACGGGGGGCCCCACGTCGGCATAAGCGTCCCTGTGGTGTTCAGGCCGGAAGAAGACCCCGATCAGCACGCCCCCAGGCCGAAGCAGGCGCCGGAGCCGGGCGAAGAGGCGGGGCCGCTCGTCCGGGAGCAACTGCAAGAACGTGACGACGATGGCATCCCACCGGCGGCCGGGCGCCCACGTCAAGATGTCGGCGCAGGTGCACGTGATGGGGAGCGCCTCGTTTGCTGCGGCCGCCTGCAGGGCTTCCAGCCCCGCGGGGGCAAAGTCGAGCGCCGTCACCGGGTGCCCACGCCGGGCCAGGAAGCGCGCGTTGCGCCCCTCGCCGGCCGCCACCTCCAGCACCTCGGCCCCTGCGGGCAGCCGGTCGGCTTCCGCGGCTACGATGGCATTGGGCGCCGTGCTGAACAGGCCCGGATAGGCCCGATAGCGCTCGTCCCAGAACGCCGGCCGGCTGCTCTCGCGCGGGGCAGCGTCAGATGCAGCGTCAGATGCGGGGTCAGATGCGG
>JAAAOI010000183.1 GCA_009908945.1 Bacteroidota bacterium | reverse complement strand
TCGAAGCCAACGAAGCGACCGGGTTGCCCCGCCTCCCGCTCCGAGCGTCCTCGGAGACAATATAACAATGTCGATCAACATATTAGCGAAGCGACTAACGAAGCGAAGCGGAGCTAATCGAGAGCCGAGCGGAGCGACACACGGAGCGAAGCGGAGTAATCCATACGATGGTCGCATGAGGTAATAAACATTGGGCTTCAGCAGGACGTGTCTGAACGGGGTATCATGCCTAACCAGGGTTGCCCCCATCAGGCGCACTATGGATTGCTGGTGTCAGTAGCACCTGCTCGGGATCGGCAGCACCCGACAGGGCAAGCGGCTTACCGACACGTCGGGCCGGGGACGGCCCGGAGGGGGCATTCCAACCGGGACGGTTGGAACGAGCAACGGAGGGCGGCGTGCTGTCCCACCCTGCCGGGCGCCCTACGCCACCTGCTGCTCCAGCGGGGCCGGGGCGGGCGCGGCGAGGGGCCAGCGGACGTGGACGGTGGTGCCTTCGCCGGGGGTGCTGTCGATGTGCCAGGTGCCGGCGGTGCGGGCCAGCAAGACCCGGCAGAGCTTCAGCCCCAACCCGGTGCCCTTCTCCCCGCGCGTATCGGCCGACGAGCCCGGCTGCTCCTCTCCGTCCGTGAGTTGGTGCTGCTGCTGCGGGCTCATCCCTACCCCCGAGTCTTCGATGGTGAGCACCGCCGCCCCGGTCTCCTGGACGGCGCGAACGGTGACCTGTCCGCCTTCTGGCGTAAACTTGATGGCGTTGGCCAGCAGGTTGCGGACGACGATGTCGGCCATCTTCTCATCGACCTGTGCAACCACGGTGTCGTCGACGACCGTGGAGAGGTGAATCTTCTTGGAGCGCGCTTCCGAGCGCAGCAGCTTCATGTTGCGGTGGATGAGCCGTCGGCACGGGGTTGGCGTGGGGGTAGCGGCCAGGTCGCCTCGCTGCGTCTGGGCCCAGTAGAGCAGGTTCTCGAGCAGCGTCACGGACGCCCCCGCGGTCTCGTCGGCCATCTGCAGCAAGTCGCGTTTCGCCTCAGCGTCCAGCGGGGCCTCGTCGTCGAGTAGCGTATCGAGCAGCATCTTGATGTTGCCCACCGGGCCACGCAGGTCGTGGCCAATGACGGCGAAAAGCTCATCCTTTGAGGCGTTCAGCGCCTCCAGCTCATCGCGCTGCTCCTGGATCACGGTGTTCTGGTCTTCGAGGGTGGCGATGGCGCCGGAGAGGCGCCGGTTGGTACGATACAGCAGCAGGCTCATCCCCCCCAGCACCAGCAGGAAGAGCACCCCGCCGATGACAAAGAGCCGCTGCCGGGCAATGGTGGCTTCCTGATCGGCCTCCCGAGCGCGCAGCATTTCGTTTTCGAGGGCCTGCTGCTCCATCCCGTACTGGGTGCGCAGCTGCGCCATCCGCTCGGAGCGCTCCTCTGAAAAGATGCTATCCCGGAGCGCCACATGGGCCTCAAACCGCTCAAGCGCCTGCGCCGGCTCGCCCTGGGCCTTGTGCAGCTCGTAAAACGCTTTGTCCAGCGCCTCCTGCTCCGACGGGTTGCCCGTCCGGGCGGTAATCGGCTCGGCCTGTTGCAAGTAACGCGCGGCCGTGGCTACGTCCCCCTGCCGCAGGTGCGCCAGCCCCAGCCCGCGCAACACAAAGGGCATGGGCGTGCGATCGGCGGCCTCTGACAGTGCAAGCGCTTCCTCAAACGCTTGTAGGCTCGCTGCGGGGTCGCCCCGCTCGGCGTGCACCTCGCCCATCGCCCCGTGGATGCGGATGCGGTGCTCGGTGACCTCAAGCGCTTCGTAGATCTGCAAGGCCTCGGCATAGCGCTCCAGCGCAGCCGCGTGGTCGCCCTGGTCGCTCAGCACGCTACTGATGTTGGCCTGGGCCATCGCGATAAGCGCCGGATCTCCCACCCGCTGAGCCGCCGCGAGCGCCTGTTCGTAGTACTGCAGCGCCTCGTCGTGATCGTTGAGCCGCCCATAGATAATCCCGATGTTGTTGTAGATCGACACCAGCTGGCGGGAGCTATCCACCGCGGCATGCACGCGGGCGGCTTCCAGGTTCACCTCCAACGCCCGGGCGTACGCGCCCTGCTGCATCAGGATGACCCCGATGTTGGCCCCCACCCCGGCCGCTTCTTCCATCCGGTCCAGGGCGCTCCATTGCGAGCGGGCTGTTTCAAAGTAGCGGAGGGCTTCCTCCCGCGCCCCGGTAGCGTAAAGCCCAATGCCCTGAACCATGGTGGCCCGCGCGATGCCCTCCGCGTACTCTGCTTCCTGCGCCAAGGCGAGGGCCTCGGTGGCGTACCGGCGGGTGGAGTCGGGGGCCTCGGTGTAGAGCGCGTAGGCCAGGGCGTTCAGCGCAGCCACCCGCGCGGTGTCCGTGGTGGTCTGCGCCAGCACCTGATGCAGCGAGTCCGCGGCTGCCCGCCCCAGTTCCTGGGCCTGCACTGCACGGCCGGACCAGAGCGCGAGGCTCAGCACGGCAACCAGACAAAAGGCATGGAGGCGCATAGCGAGAAGGAAGGGCATGCAATGAATAGCGGCCATAACCTACGGCAGACGCAGGTCGTTCTCAACTGGTAGGCATGGCCTAATCCTGTACCGCGCGAAAGATCATGCCGAACACGCCCGGAGGCCGCACAGCGTCGTATCGTGCTGCAGCAGCCTTGCGTTGCGGTAACTTTTTCCGCCCCCGGCGCCCTATCCTCGGGCGTGCCCCCGCTGGCATGGAGCACTTCGGCCCGTTGGCGTGTTGGTATTGGCATGCGACGCGTACTCCATATCGACATGGATGCCTTCTACGCCTCCATCGAGCAACGCGACGCCCCGTCGCTGCGCGGCCGGCCCGTGGCGGTCGGCGGCTCCTCCCGGCGGGGCGTGGTGGCAGCGGCGAGCTACGAGGCGCGTACCTACGGCATCCACTCCGCGATGCCCTCGGCGGAGGCCGCGCGGCGGTGCCCGGCGCTCATCTTCTGCCGGCCGCGGTTCGACGTGTACCGGAAGGTGTCGCGGCAAATCCGGGCCATCTTTCATGCCTACACCGACCTGGTGGAGCCCCTGTCGCTGGACGAGGCGTACCTGGACGTGACCGAACCAAAGCAGGGCCCGCCCTCCGGCACGCTCATCGCCCGGGCGATCAAGCAGGAGATCCGCGACACGACGGGCCTGACCGCCTCGGCGGGCGTGGCGGGGTCGAAGTTTCTGGCGAAGGTGGCCTCCGGCTGGGACAAACCCAA
>JAAAOI010000209.1 GCA_009908945.1 Bacteroidota bacterium | reverse complement strand
GTCGGTCCGGAGCGGTTTGTGCAGGCGGCCGCCGTCGTCCGCGTGGCGGATGCGGTGGGGGCTACAGCTATCGCCCACGGCTCTACCGGGGCAGGCAACGATCAGGTCCGGTTCGATGGCGCGCTGCGGGCCCTGGCGCCGTCGCTCGACATTCTCACGCCGATCCGTGCGCAGGGGCTTTCCCGGCAGGCCAGCACCCAGTACCTTGAGGCGCATGGCCACGAGGTGCCGGTCAGTACCACGGCGTACTCCGTCAACCGGGGGCTGTGGGGGAATACCATTGGCGGCGCGGAGACGCTGACGACGCACGCGCCGCTGCCCGAAGCCGCCTACGAGGACACCACCGCGCCGGCCGACGCCCCCGCAACCCCCGCCCGCCTCGCGATCATGTTCGAGGAGGGCCTGCCCACCGCGGTGGATGGCGAGGCCATGGACGGCGTCGCCCTGGTCAAGCACCTGCACGCGCTCGGCGCCAAGCACGGGATCGGGCGCGGGATGCACGTGGGCGATACCATTCTGGGCATCAAGGGCCGGGTCGGCTTTGAAGCACCGGCGGCCACCATTCTCATCACCGCCCACCGCGAACTCGAAAAAGTGGTCCTCACCCAGGCGCAGCAGCGGCACAAGGCCTACCTGGCCGAGCAGTACGGGCGGCTGGTGCACGAGGGGCACTACCTGGACCCCGTGTTGAAGGACATTGAGGCCTACCTCGATAGCTCCCAGCGGACGGTCGCGGGGGAGGTCACCGTAGCGCTGCATCAGGGCCGGCTGCAGGTGCTGGGCTGCACGAGCCCGTTTTCGCTCTTCGACCACTCACGCGCGGCCTATGGCGAAGCCAACGAGGCCTGGGATGGGCGCGACGCCCGGGGCTTCTCGCGCATCTATGGACTCCAAGCTGAAATCGCCCACCACGTTCACCAGCAACAGGCAACGCACGCCTGACCCCCCCTATGGCTATGCAAACCATTTCTGTAGATCACGTGGCCTCGTGCCTTACTCCCTGTGGGTTGGGTTCCTCGGTGCACCTGACACCGGCCATCACGGCCGCGGAAGGATACGCCGTCGCTGTACGGGTCCTGGAAGAGAAGGAGACCTACAATCAGCTCGAAACCGTAGGCGGCGCGATGCAGCGTCTGGCCCCGGGAGACGTGCTTGTGGGGCCGCTGGGTGAGCGCCGAGCGCTGAAAGGCTACAGCGGCGCTATCCCGGCGGAGGTGGCCGTAGGTGATGTGCTGCACGTCCTCAACATGGGCGGCATCATTGGCGCCTGCACCGCAGGCCATCCCGATCTTGGCCCGCCGCTGCGCGTGAAGGTCCTCGGGGCGGTGGGCACCGGATCCGGCGGATCTGCGCGCCCCGTGGCATTAGCCGATCATGCCGTTGCGCCGGCGGACCACCTGCCGTCCTGCGCGCCGCTGGTGGTGGTCAGTGGCACGGCCATGAACACGGGCAAGACCTACGCCGCCTGCACGCTGGTCCGCGGGCTAACGGAAGCGGGTCTACGTGTGGCAGCTGTCAAGCTCACAGGGGCGACGCTGCAGCGCGACGTGGCGGCCATGCAGGCCCATGGGGCAGTAGCCACGGCCAGCTTCACCGACGCGGGGGCGGTGTCCACCACCAGCAAAGACACGCGCGGGCTGGCGAAGGGGCTACTCCGCACGCTGCAGGCGGCGGCGCCCGACGTGATCGTGGCTGAGCTGGGGGACGGCGTCATTGGGCCGTACGGGGTGGATCAACTGCTTCGGGACCCTGAGCTGCAGCAGTACACCGCCGCGCATGTGGTGGCCGCCAGCGACCTGGCCGGGGCGTGGGCGGTGCACCGCCTCTTCAACACGCGCTACGCACAGCCCATCGCCGCCTTCACTGGGCCAGTGACCGACAATGCGGTGGGCTGCGCGTACCTGCAGCAAGCGCTTGGTACGCCCGGATGCAATGCGCTCCACGCGGCGGCGGACCTGACCCGCACCGTACAGGCAGCGATCCGCGCCTTCTCACCGGCCGATGCACCGGCCTCCACCCTCGACCCCTCGCCCTCAAACGCGTTTATGCCATGCACACCGTAGCCCTTCTCCATGGCGCCGGCTATGTCGGCGGTACGCTTGTGCGCCTGCTGCAGGCCCATCCCGCGGTGCACGTGCAGACCGTCACGAGCCGCACCTTTGCCGGACAGCCGCTGCATGCAGCCCATCCGGCGCTGCGCGGCGTCACCGACCTGCGGTTCACGGCGCCCGAGGCCTTCGATCCAGAAAGCGCCGCTGCCGTTGTGGTGGCCGCGGAGCACGGCCGGGGGATGGCCGTCGTGGCCGCGCTGTTGCAGCAGGGCTACGCCGGCGCCATTGTGGATATGAGCGCGGACTTCCGCTTCCGCGACGCCGCCACCTATCAGGCGTGGTACGATGCCCCGCACACCGCCCCCGCCCTGCTTGAACAGTTCGCCTACGGCGTGCCAGAGCTCCAGGCGCCGTACGCCACCCCGTATGTGGCGAACCCGGGCTGCTTCGCCACCGGGCTGCGGCTGGCCCTGGCGCCTCTCGCTTCGCAGCTGCCGACGCTGCGGGTGGCCGCGACAGCGCTCACCGGGGCGTCGGGCTCGGGCGCTACGCCGTCTGCCACCACGCACTTCCCCACGCGGAGCGGCAACGTGCGCGCCTACCGCACCTTCCGCCATCGCCACCTGCCGGAGGTGCTGCAGGGGCTGGATGGATCCGTGGACCTGGCCTTTTCGCCCGCGTCCGGCCCCTGGACGCACGGCATCTGGGGGACGCTCCACGTGCATGCGCCCGGTGGCCTCTCGGAGGAGACCCTCACCGCGTGGTTCGAAGCGGCCTACGCCGAGGCGCCGCTCATCCGGCGGTATCCAGGCCACCTGCCCGAGCTCCAGCCGGTGGTTGGGAGCCCCTTCTGCGACGTCGGCTGGGTAGTGGAGGGCGGCCACGCGGCGATCGGCTTTGCCCTCGACAACCTGATGAAAGGCGCGGCGAGCCAGGCGGTCCAGAACCTGAACCTCCTGCTGGGCCTGCCCGAAACCGCCGGCCTGTTATCCAACACTTCTATCACGCCCGTTCCAACTCATTCACCCACTATTGCCCTATGACTACGGACGCGATCATCGCGCAGGAAGAGCGCTTTCTGCTGCCCACCTACACCAAGATGCCGCTGGCGCTGGAACGCGGCTCGGGCGTGTACCTCTGGGATACGAGCGGCACTCGCTACCTCGATTTCTACGGTGGGCACTGCGTGGCGCTGCTGGGCCACTGCCATCCGCGCGTGACGGCCGCAATCCAGCGGCAGGCGGGCCAGCTGCAGTTTTACTCGAACGTAAGCTACAGCCCGGTGCGGGCGCGGGCCGCGGAGCGCCTGGTGTCGCTCGCTCCTGAGGGGCTGGGGCACGCCTTCTTCGCCAACTCGGGCAGCGAGGCCAACGAGACGGCGCTCAAGATGGGCCGGCAGTGGACGGGCAAGCCGGGCGTCATTGCGATGGAGGGCGGCTTTCATGGGCGCACGCTGGGCAGCCTGGCGGTAACGGCCTCCGCAAAATACCGGGCACCGCATGCCGCTGTGCTCCCCTCCGTTCATTTCGCGCCGTTTGGCGATGTCGACGCCGTCGAGCAGCTGCTGACGCAGCACGACGACATCGGCACGCTCATCCTGGAGCCGATCCAGAGCATCGCGGGCATGCGCATGGCGCCGCCGGCGTACTACCGTGCGCTGCGTGCACTGTGCGATACCCACGACGTGGTGCTGATCTTTGACGAGGTGCAGACCGGCGTCGGGCGTACCGGTACGTTTTCCATCAGCCAGCAGCTGGGCATGAAGCCCGACATCATCACGCTGGCGAAGAGCCTCGGCGCAGGCATGCCGGTCAGTGCCGTGCTTGTCAGCGACGCCCTGGCCGCGATGGTGGAACCGGGCGACCAGGGGTCCACCTTCGGCGGCGGGATGCTGGCCATGGCTGCCGTGGAGGCGACCATGGAAGCCCTTGTGGAGGACAACCTGATGGCGCGCGCTGCCCACGTGCACGAGCGACTGGCGGCCGGACTGGCGCCCCACGTGTCGTCCATCCGTGGCCTCGGGTGCCTGATCGGGGTGGAGATGCCCAGGCCCGTGAAGCCGCTGCTGGCCGCGCTTCGGGCCGAGGGCGTGCTGGCCGGCGGGAGCGGGGATCCGCACGTGATGCGCCTGATGCCGCCGCTCGTGACGCCGGATGAGGCGATTGACGCATGTATCGAGGCCTTCGCTGCCGCGGCGGCCACCCTTCACCAACCTGCTCCTGCCCACGCATGATGGTATCTCCAATGCAACCTCCAACTGATGCGCTGGCCCCTCCGCACCTGCTGAACTGGTCGAGCGTAGCCCGTACCCGCTGGCAGCGCCTGATCGAACAGGCGCGCGCCCTCTACCATCACCCCGAGCGGCAGCAAACGGTGGGGCGAGGCAAGAGCCTGGGCCTCCTGTTCTTCAACCCCTCGCTGCGCACGCGCACCTCCCTGGAAGTCGCGGCCGCCCGGCTGGGCGCGCAGGTCTCCACCCTGCAGCCAGGCCGCGGCACGTGGGACATGAGCTGGGCGCAGGGGGCCGTGATGGACGGCGCAGCGGCGGAGCACGTGGAGGACGCTATCGCGGTACTCGGGCAGTACTATGATGCCCTCGGCGTGCGCCTCTTTGCCTCGGGCACGGACCTGGAGGCGGACCGCACCGATGCCCGGATGCAGCAGATCGCCCAGGCTTCGCCCGTGCCCATCATTAACCTCGAATCGGCCTGGTACCATCCCTGCCAGGCGCTGGCCGATGCCGCGACCATCACCGATCACTTCGATGGGTCGCCGGCGGGCCGCCGCGTGGTCGTGACGTGGGCGTACCACCCGAAGGCGTTGCCGATGGCGGTGCCCAACTCGGCGCTGCTGGCGGCCGCACGGCTCGGCTGCGAGGTGACGGTGGCCCGGCCGGCGTCGCACGCCTTGCACGCCTCGGTGATGGAAGAGGCCCGCCAGTCGGCCGCCCATCATGGTGCGACCGTCCGGGAGACGTCCGACCTTGGCGCCGCCATGGAGGGCGCAGAGATCGTCTATGCGAAGTCGTGGGGCGGGCTGCAGCGCTATACCGATCCGGCCAGAGAAGCCGCCCAGCGGGAGGCGCACCGCGACTGGATTATCTCGTCGGAGCGCATGGCACGTACCCGCAACGGCCAGTTCATGCACTGCCTGCCGGTGCGCCGCAACGTGGTGGTGGAAGATGCGGTGCTGGACGGCCCGGCGAGCCTCCACCTCCGCCAGGCCGGGTATCGCCTCTCGGCCCAGCAAGCCCTTCTTCATGAGCTTTGGACCCCCTGATCTCATGCCTACAAACGCATCCGCAGCACCTGTCGTCGTGAAGCTCGGCGGTAGCCTCCTTCAACACGAACAGACGCTGGCCGCTTTTTGGCCGCAACTCGTTCGCCTGCAGCAGTCCCAGCCCGTTGTGCTGGTGCATGGCGGCGGGCCGCAGACGTCGGCGCTTTCGCGCCGGCTGGGCCGCGAGCCGGAGAAGGTGGAAGGGCGACGCATCACCGGGGATGCCGATTTGCAGGCGTTGCTCTGGGCCGTCCGCGGGGAGCTCAGCACGCAGCTTGTGGCCGCGGCACGGCGCCAGGGGCTGCAGGCGGTCGGGCTTTCGGGGGTGGATGGTGGGCTGATTGAGGTGAAGCGCCGCCCCCCGTGGACGGTCAACGGACGTGAGGTTGACTTCGGGCATGTAGGCGACATCTGCCGGGTGGACCCGGTCGTGGTGCAGCATCTGCTGGAGCGGGGGATGCTCCCGGTGGTCGCGCCGTTGGGTGTGGACGCCGAGGGGCAGGTCTACAACGTCAATGCCGATACGATTGCGCGAGCGCTCGCGGAGGCGCTGGAGGCGAAGGCGCTATTGTTCGCCACGGAAACCGGCGGTGTCCACCGCTCCCCGGGTGCCGATGGCGCGTCGTTGAAGACCTGCTCCGCCACGACGGCAGCGACCGGGACGTCGGAAGGGTGGATCTGCGGCGGCATGAAGGTGAAGGTGGATATGGCGCTGGAGGCGCTTCGGGCGGGGGTCTCGGAGGTGTGCATCGTGCATGCCGCCGACCTCGTGGAGCGCCAACGGGCCACGCACGTCACGCTTTAATCTGCTCGCTCTACGACCCATGAATGCGTTCCCGCACACTCTTTCGCTCACACCAGACCTCACCATGGCGCTCGATCCGGTGGCCCTGTTGAAGGGGATGGTCGCGTTTCCTTCCCTCAGCCACGAAGAGGGCCCCCTGGCGGATTGGGTCGAGGCGTTGGTGAAGGCCTGTGGCGTCTCGTGTCAGCGGATCGACGACAATGTCATCTTTTGGATAGGCGAGGGGCCACGCACGCTGTTGTTGAACTCCCACCTCGATGTCGTGCCGCCGAGCGAGGGGCATCCGTACGATCCGTTCACCCCCACGGAGCGCGAGGGCCACCTCTACGGCCGCGGCACGGTCGACGCGAAAGCCAGTGGGGCCAGCATGATGGCTGCGCTGCTGCAGCTGGCGCAGGCGGGCTACGCGCCGCCCGATGGCCGCGTGATGGTAGCGCTGACGGCCTGCGAGGAAACCAGCGGGTACAACGGGCTGGAGGCCATCCGTCCGCAGTTGCCCGACCTGTCGGCCGCGCTCGTGGGCGAACCCACGGCGCTGCAGCCGTGCATCGCGCAGAAAGGGTTGCTCATCCTGAAGCTGATCGCCCACGGCCGCGCTGCCCACGCTGGCCGCGCGCATCTCGGCCAGAACGCCATCCACCTGCTGATGGAGGATCTGCAGCGGCTGCGGGCGCTCTCCCTGCCGGGCGAAGACCCCCTGCTGGGGCCCTGCACGCTGACGCCCACCGTCGTCAGTGGCGGCGATGCCAACAACGCCGTCCCCGACCGCTGCACCGCCACGCTCGACATCCGGTCCACGCCCTCCACCACGCACGCCGCGCTCATCGCTACGGTGACGCAGGCGGTGCAGTCGGAGGTGGTGGTGCACAGCGAGCGGCTGGTGCCCGTTGCTACCGCGCCGGAGGAGCCCATCGTGCAGGCGTGCCAGGCGGCCGTTTCCGAGGCGTCTCCCTTCGGGTCACCGACAGCGTCGGACTGGATCTTTCTATCGGACGTCCCAACCGTAAAAATTGGACCGGGCTTGAGCGAGCGCTCCCACACGGCCGAGGAGCACATCAACCTGGCCGAGGTGACGCGTGCCGTTGAGGTCTACCGCAAAATCATCACTGCCTACTTCACTCAGGACATTTCATAGACACGGATCCTTATGCGGCCCATCTGGCAGAAAACAGACGAATCGCCCGACGACTGGGTCACCCGCTTCACGGTGGGATCCGACGCGGCCTGGGATACGATCCTGCTACCGTACGATGTGGAAGGCACCCGCGCCCACGCCTGGGGGCTGTCCACCATTGAGGTTCTGACGCCGGACGAATACCACGCCATCAGCCAGGCGCTGGACGACCTGCTGGGTGCTTACGAAGAGGGCGCGGTGGGCGTCGAGATGGCTGACGAGGATAGCCACACGGTCATCGAGCGCTACCTTACCGAACACCTGGGGGCAGCGGGGCGGAAGGTGCACACCGGCCGCTCGCGCAACGATCAGGTGCTGGTGTCCCTTCGGCTTTACCTGCGAGCAGAGATCGACTACCTGCAGCAGCAGGTGGCTGCGCTCATTGAGCAGTGCTGCGTGTGGGGGGAGGCGTGGGACGGGCAGCTGATGCCCGGCTACACGCACGATCAGCCGGCCATGCCGACTACCGTTGGGGCCTGGGCGCTGGGCTATGCCGACGTGCTGCTGGATGATCTGGAGCTGCTGCAGACGGCGCGGCGCCTGGTGAACCGCTCGCCGCTGGGCAGCGCGGCAGGCTATGGCGTGCCGCACCTGAACCTGCCCCGCGCGGCGGTAGCGAAGCGCCTCGGGTTCGACGGGGTGCAGACCCACGTGGCTGCCGTGCAGCTGAGCCGGGGCAAGCTGGAAGCCGCCATTGCCCACGCGTACGTGCAGCTGGGGGCTACGCTCAACCGCCTGGCCAGCGACCTGATGCGCTTCAACAGCAAGAGCTACGGTTTCGTGGAGCTCCCCGAGGCCTATTGCACGGGCAGTAGCATCATGCCCCAGAAGAAGAACCCCGACGTGCTGGAGCTGGCCCGGGCGACATTTCCGCGCCTGCAGGCCGAGGCGCAGGTCCTGCTGGCGCTGCCTGCCAACCTGCCCTCGGGCTACCACCGCGACCTGCAGTTTACCAAAGATGCCATCATGCGCGCCACGCAGACGGTCCGCGATCTGGTGAAAGCCGTGACCCGGGTGGCCGGCGGCGTCACCTTCTGCCCGGAGCAGATGGAAGCATACCTGACGCCCGAGCTCTTTGCCACGGCCCAGGCGCTTGCTGCTGTAGCCGACGGGGTGCCCTTCCGCGACGCTTACCAACAGGCCGCTACCAACGAGGCTGCGTGGACGGTGCCAGAGGCTGCTGATGTGCTTGCCAGCTACACCTACGATGGCGCCCCAGGGCAGGGACGGCCCGATCTGCTGCGGGAGCGCCTGCACGATGTATGCCCCTGAACGTGGCAATAAAAAAGCGCCCGCCTCCATGAAGGAGACGGGCGCTTCTGGTGGGTTTCGTGCGCGCTGCTACGGCACCTGCGGGTTCGTGATCAGCAGGCCGCGCTCCGTAGCCAGCACGCGGTTCATGTCATGCAGCAGGGTGATCTCCGGTTCGATGGTGTTGCCGTCTTCGTCGTAGATCTCCACAGGCGTGTAGAGGTCCAGCTCATTGCCGGGCGGGATGTAGGCCGGGATGACCATCTCCGTGCCCGGATCCCCTTCCGCGATGGTCGGATTTTGCTCGATCTCACGGAGCATCATCGGAAAGCGCAGGCCGAGGTCGTGCAGGCGCCGCCCTTCCAGCAGCAGGATCTCCTGCCGCATGAGGTACAGCAGCCGCGTCAGTTCGGCAGCATCGGCCGCGGTTAGCTGCGCTTCGGTCACCGACGTGCCCGATACGGTCGGGGTCTCGATGCATGCCACGCCTTCCGCACAGGGCCGATCCAGCACGAGGCCTTCCACGAAGTCGCCGCCCGGTTCAAAGGCAATCGCGATGTCCGACGTCCGGGGGCGCGGGTTGAGGTCGTTGTCAAACCGCGGGTCGTCATCCGCGAACGCTGTCGTCGAGCGTTCCGCGACCAGTGCGAGGGCGTCCCGCAGGTGGCCCCGTGCCGCCTCGGGTTGCCCTGCATCGAGGGCAACCTCAGCCAGAATCAGATGCATCTCTTCCGCTTTCGCTACGGCAATCCCGGCATCGCGTGCTGTGTACTTGGGGTCGAGGAAGTCGAGCCGGGGCAGGGGCTGGAGCTCCTTCAGGGCCCGCGTCACAATGTAGAGGTGCGGGGCGTTGACCAGGTTCTGTTCGTCGAACGCTTGCTGAAAGAGGAAGCTGGGGGCTGACGTCAGGACGGCGGAGGCGAGTGTGGCGGCTGTTCCCGTGTCGCCCGTGCCGCGCGCCAGGCGGGCCAGGGCGGCTTCGGCAGGGAGCGCAAAGGGGCCGCCCTCATCCAGCGATAGGACCGTCTGCAGGTCGTCCTGGGCCCGTGCAAACAGGGTGGCGGCCGATGCAGGCGCCTCGTTAGCCTCGGCCGGCACGGCGGTGAAGTTCTCAGCCTGCAGGAGGAAGGCCATGCCCCGGTAGTAGTGCGCTTCCGCCAGGAGGGCATTGGAGGCCTCTTCGTCGTTTGGGGCGATGTCGTTCAGCACGAAGTCGCTGAGGGCGCGGAGCTCCTGCAGGTTCCAGTAGATGCCGAGCGTGGCGCCGGTGGAGTTGATCACGGCCGTGTTGGGCGTTACCAGCTCCGGGAAGTCCATGTCGTTGCCCCCCAGGCCGGTGCCGTTGATGGAGTAGTCGTCGGTGGCTACAGCCGTGGCGACGACGGTTGAGCCGATCGCGCGGCTAAACTGCGCGCGGAGGCCTGGCAGCAACGAGCGCACGGGCTGGTTGGCCGAGGCGAGGTCATCGTCCGTCGTGCGGGGGTTCTCGACCTCTGTAGGGTCGAGGAAATCACAGCCGGTGGCGAAGCCCCCCGCCAGTGCGAGGGCAAGCAGGGCAGCCAGTAGGCGATGGGGGCGGTACGGGGGTATTGTCATGACAATAGCGTATTCAGGGGAGCAGGGACGGGGGAGGAGGCGAAGCCAGCGCAGAGGCTACAGCGTCACTTCGAGGCTCAGGCGCAGCTGGCGCGGGGGCGAGAGCGTGATGCTCTGCGCGCCGCCCAGTTGCAAGCCGCCGCCGCTGGTAAGCCCCGCCAGCTCGGGGTCCACGAAGTCTTGCCGGGCAAACGTCAGCAGGTTGCGGCCGGTGAGCGAGAGCTGAGCCGATCGCAGGTTGGCCTGCTCGATCAGGCGCTCGGGGAGCCGGTAGCTGATGGCGATCTCGCGCAGCTTCAGATAGTCGCCGCTCTGCAGCAGCGCCGTGCCGGCCGCCGCCGTGCTGAACTTCCCTACCTCATTCCCCTCGGTATCAAACCGGGTGGGGCGCGGCGCACGCTCCAGGCCGTTGAACTGCGCCCAGTGGCTGCCCCAGTCAAACACTTCCGCCCCGGTGGCCCAGTCGGCCAGCGCAAACAGATTGAGCCGGTTGTAGAGCGTCAGCCGAGTAGAAATCGACCCCGTGTGGTCGGGGAAGGGCGTGGTGTCGGTGAAGCGAAACTCGGAGGCATCCAGCAGGCCGTCCCCGTTGCTGTCGAACGGGGTGGTGGCCCGCCAGGCCCCCACGGGGCGCCCCTCGCTTACGCGTTGCTGCGCGCTCACCGTCGTGCTTACGTTGAAGTCAGCCGCACCACCCATATCGGTGATCGCGTTTTCTACGTAGCCGTAGGCTGCGCCCAACGACCAGCGCACGTTGCGCCGGTTGAAGATCCGCAGGTCGGCGTCCAGCTCGATCCCCCGATTCCGGATTTCGCCCACGTTCCGCAGCTGTGCGCCCCGCCCGGTCACCGGTTGCTCGGGCACGGAGAAGATCGCGTCGGAGGTGATGGAGCGGTAGCCGGTGATGTTTAAGCCGAAGACATCGCGCAGCAGAGAGGTCTCAAAGCCCGCCTCAAGCGTGGCGGTGCGTTCGGGGCGGAGGTCCGCGTTGCCGGGGTTGTCAAACCGTGGAGCAGCTTCGCCACGAAAGGCATTCGCCTGAAAGGTGACGTCCCGCGCGAACGGCGTGGGAAACTTGCCCGTCGCGCCATAGGCGGCCCGCAGCTTCAACTCACTGAAGATGGACTGTACCCGCCCACGCCAAAAGTTCTCGTCCGAGATGTTGTAGGCCGCGCCCACGCTCGGGTAAGCCTGCAGGCCCACATCATCGCCGAACGCACTGTTGCCATCGAAGCGGATGCCGGCATTCAGGAAGAGCCGGTCGTCGATGCCGAGCTGCTCACGGAAGAAAAAGCCCCCGTTGAAGATTTGGCTACGCGTCTCGTCTGCAATGATGGAGCCGGCTTCCCCGAAGTCTTCGGTACCGGGCAGGGCAAACGTTTCGCCTTCACCGAAGATGGTGCTGGTTTCTTCCCGGAAGCCCTGCGCGCCAAACGTGAAGTCGGACGTAAGGCGTCCTTCCCGGGGATAGCTGATGGTGCCCTGATACTCGAGCGTGACCGCGTTGAAGTTGCGGTCGAACCGGGTCAGTAGCCCCCCATCGTTGCCGGTCAGGGCATCAGCTGCGGCCGGATTGCGCCGGCGCTGCTCGTTCGAGCGGCTATCGATGCCGCCGGTCAGGCGCGAGCTGAACAGCTCCGAGGGGGTGTAGGATGCGGTGGTTGAGAGGGTAAAGCGATCGACGCCTTCCTTGATGGTCGGTAAAAGGAAGAGGTCCAGCGCCTCATCCAGGGTGGAAGCACCTGAGAAGAACTTGGCATCGCCCACTTCAAAGGCCGTGAGGGGGTCCGCAATCGCGGTCCCGTTGTTGATGCGCGAGAAGTTGGAGCGGGTGTAGGCCCCCGAGAAGCTGACATTGAGCGTGTTGGCCAGCTTCGTTTCCACGTTTCCGCGCAGGGCGTACAGGGTGCTGGCGTTGTTGGGCTGCACGCCCCCGCTCTGCTGCACGCGGCCGCTTACATTGTACGTGACGTCGCTCGTGCCACCCGAGACGCCGGTGTAGTAGTTTTGCGTGTGGGCCGTGCGGAGGATTTCATCGCGGATGAAGTTGGCTCGGCCAAAGTCCGGGTCGTCCGGGTCTTCCACGTTGCTGGCAAACGAGAACCCCGTATCCAGCAAGAACTGCGTGTTGGGGAGGTCGATGCCTTGCTCGGTGCGGAGGGTGATGACCGGCTGCCCTTCCTGGCCGCGTCGCGTGAAGATCTGGATCACACCGTTGGCGGCATCGGAGCCGTAGAGCGTGCTGGCGGCGCCCCCTTTTGTGATCTCAATGCGTTCGATGTCATTGGTGAGCAGCTCCGAGAGTGCGGAGGTGGACTCCCCGCCGAAACTGAAACTGGTGCCCGTGTTGTTGTCCACGCGCACCCCATCCACATAAATGACGGGCGTCTGATCGGCAAAGGCACTGGTGATGCCCCGGAAGTTGATGAGCGCGCCCTGCCCCGGCTGCGCCGACTGCATACGCACCGACGAGCCCGAGACCCGCCCCTGCAGGAGCTGATCCACGGAGGCGACGGGGGACTCCTCGATGTCGCGCGTAGAGATTACGCTCACATCGGCAGACAGCCGCCGCCGCTCGGTGCTGAGGCCCGTTCCGGTAACAACCGTCTGGTCCATCTGCATGAAGTCTTCCTGCAGCTCAAAGTTGAGCGTAGCCTCCGCGCCGGCTACAATAGTGACTTCTTGCGTGGAGGGCCGAAAGCCCACGAAGCGCGCGCTTACCTCGTAGGTGCCAGCCGGCAGGTCCGCGAGCGTGTAGACGCCATCAATAGTGGTGGCGGCGCCGCGGTTCAGCGCCGGGATAACGACGTTGACGCCGGGCAGCCCCTGGCTGGAGCCGGCTTCGGTAACCGTCCCCGTTAGCGTGCCTTGCTCCTGCGCGGCGACCGTCGTGACGGCAAGAAGCAGTACTGTGAGTACCATGAATGCTGTGTACCAGTGCTTCATGACATGTGGTGGATTGGGTAGAAAAATGCGAGGCTTTGTGGGGCGCTCGGCAGGGGGCGCTGCCTGCCATAGGTACTGCAGAGGCGGCGCGTAGTGGGGAGGAGACCGGCGCTGGAGGCGTACAGGCGATCGGGCGGGGCTTCCGTCGGGAATTGGGGACGGGGGTACCAGTACCCTGAACCGTCGTGAACGCTACGCTGAGCGTCGGGAGTGGAGAGTGCCTATCGTCGCCGAAACGTTCGTCGTCGAAACGTTCGTCGTCGAAAAATCAGGCTGCACCGATGCATGAATACAGGAACCCGCTATAAACGCCAAGTACATGTTTGAACATCTATACAGTACGGCCTGACCTTACAATAGTCAAGCTAACCCCTAAAATAATTTATATTTACTTATGGAAGGGCTACCAGACTTTATTATATAATGCGTATATACAGGTACACCAAAAAACCTTATTTTTTACCAAACGATAAAGTACCCCCGAACAGGGGATAAGCTGGTGGGGCGGACGGCGTGCCGGCCGTCTACTCGCGTTCAGCTGAGGGCGCAGGCACGGGAATTCGAATAACAAAGGCCCGGCCGCGGTCGTCCTGCGAGGATTCTCCCACGATGGCGGTCTGCCCTTTCAGGTCGATGGCAGCGCCAAAGCTGGGCGAGCCCATGTCCATGACGTGCTCAAAGCGCCACGCTGCGGTATCCTGGTGGTAGCGGAAAGCAAACACCGCCCGGTCGATGTTCGTGTTGAGTTGAAACTGTTCATCAAAGCCTGTGGCCAGGAGCCAGTCGCCGCGCAGTGCGACCTCCGTGCCGAAGGCCCCTCCGCGGTACGGGCGTGGCGATTCGATGCGGGCCTGCTCGCGCCATGTGCCGCGCGCGTCAGGCCCGATGATCCGCACCACGCCCGATCCCCGGCGTCCGGCGCGGCTCTCGCCCACGGCCAGGCGCGGCCCGTCCAGGGCCAGCGAGATAAAGAAGTCCTCAACGTCCGGCACGCGGGCGACCAGGTCCCAGGTTCGGGCGGCAGGGGACCGCTCGAAGACAAACACGCTGCCCCGCCCATTGTCGCCATGCCGGGCAGAGCTCACGGCCAGGCGGTCGCCATCCAACGCGGCAGAGCCTCCAAACACGTCCCCGTCGCGGATCCCTTCTGCGGTCAGACGGGCGGTGCGTTCCCAGCGGTTTCCGGTGAACTCGAAGATGTAGGCCGCGCCGCCTTCCGCCCCGGCGTTGGTGTCGGCCCAGGTGGTCACCAGGGCCCGGTCGCCGTCGAGTGCCACATCGGCGCCAAAGCTGCCCTCCCGGCGTTGGCCGGGGTCGGCGCGGAGCTGAGTCTGCTCTTCCCACTGGCCGTCCGCGGTGCGCTCAAACACATACACGCTGTTGGGGCGTTGCGTCGCAAAAAACTCACGAGAGGCCGTCACGAGGATCCGGTCGCCGCTAAGGGCTACCGCGCGCCCAAAGAAGAGCCCTTCCTCACAGTTGGACGGCAGCAGCGTGGCGACCTGCTCCCAGCGCTGCTGCTCGCCGCTGCGTTCGAACACGTAGGCAGCCCCTGCCTCGGCCGCGCAGCTACTTTCGTTGGGAGCGGCTACCACGGCGCGGCCCGGCTCAATGGCTACGGCCGACCCGAAAAACGTACCGGGCGTATCGTCGTCGTGGGGAAGCTCCACCACCTGTGCTGGGGCGGGCCCCACGCCGGATATCCACACAAAGAGTACCAGCATCAGACCAGCGCTGAGGCGCACCGGAGGCCGCAGGCGCTGTAGAAGGGAGAGCAAGGGCATAGGCAGAAGTGCCATGGAAGAAACACGAAAAAGCTGAGCTACAACAGACAACAGCAACACAACTTTTATTCCCTGCAATCGCTGCGTGTCCTGCCAGCCGTATCGGTTACGAGACCGGTACGGGCGCCGGCTGAAGCGGATCGGAGCGTGGACCTCTGGTTCCCCACTGATGGGACGCTGGCGTCAGGGCAGCAGATCGCCCGCCGGCAGCGTCGCGTCTGTGCCCGGTACTGCAGCGGCATCGCCGGCTTCCAGCGTGCGCACCGTGCGGTAGCGCCCGCCAGTGGGGTCGGTGTACACCTCCAGCACGCCCTCCACCAAGTTGGCAATCCAATAGGTTGGGATCTCCGCTCGGGCGTACACGCGCTGCTTTTCGCCCCGGTCGAAGGCCAGCGAGCGGCTGGAGACCTCCACCACCAGCAGCGCGGTGTCCGGATGCGCCTCCACAAAATCTGCAGGCGTGCCCTCTATCACCGCAATGTCGGGCTCCGGGGCAGAATCTGCACTTAGCGCAAGGGGAAGTTGGACGTCTACCAGATACGACGTGTAGTGATCGCGGAGCGCTTTCGCAATCAGGCGGATGGCAGTGGCGTGGGCCGCATTCTGAGGACTCATTTCTACGACGTGTCCGGTGATGAGCTCTACGTGGTCGTCTTCGCCGAACACGCCGGCGTCAATGGCTTGCTCGTACTGTGCCCGGGTCCACCGAAGCAGGCGCGGGGGCGTATCGGCAGACGCTGCGGGGGTTGGGGCAGGGGCCGGGGGCGCGGAGGGCAGTGCCATGGGATGCGGCAGGGCAGGCTGTAAGAACAGTAGTGCCTATAAAACGCCAGGCGAGGGGCTACGGTCCGGCGCCGGGTAGCCCTGTCGCATTTGGGGCGCGTGTGTGTATCTTTACAGACCCCCGTGTATTCCTCTTTGGACGCCTGCCCCCTCATGAAGACGATCATCGAACCCTTTCGCATCAAGTCGGTGGAGCCGATCCGGCTGACCACCCGCGAGGAGCGCGCCGCGCTCATCCAGGCGGCGCACTACAACCTCTTCAACCTGAACGCCGATGACGTTATCATCGATGTGCTGACGGACTCGGGCACCTCGGCCATGAGCGCGGCGCAGTGGGGCGGGCTGATGGAGGGGGACGAGAGCTACGCGGGGTCGCCGTCGTATGACCGCTTCGAAGCGGCCGTCCGCGAGCTGATGCCGTTCGACCACATCATCCCCACGCACCAGGGCCGCGCCGCCGAGCGCATCCTGATGGGCATCGTGGCGGATGGGGGCGTTCATATTCCGAACAACACCCACTTCGATACCACGCGCGCCAACATCGAAGCCACGGGCGCCACGGCGGTGGACCTCGTAATTGCCGAAGGAAAAGATCCGTCCAGCCCGCATCCTTTTAAGGGCAACATGGATGTGGCCGCGCTGCAGGATTTTCTGGACGCGCATCATGCGCACGTGCCCATCGTGATGCTCACCATCACCAACAACTCGGGCGGCGGGCAGCCCGTGTCGCTGGCCAACATCACAGCGGTGAAGGCGGTGTGTGAGGACTTCGGTATCCCGCTGATTATAGACGCCTGTCGCTTTGCGGAGAACGCCTACTTCATCAAGCTGCGGGAAGAGGGCTATGCCGACTGGGACGTGGCGGACATCGTGCGGGAGATGTTTGCGCACGCTGATGGGATGACGATGAGTGCGAAGAAGGACGCCCTCGTCAACATCGGCGGGTGGCTGGCG
Source organism: Bacteroidota bacterium (assembly GCA_009908945.1). Taxonomy (GTDB): domain Bacteria; phylum Bacteroidota; class Rhodothermia; order Rhodothermales; family Salinibacteraceae; genus Tc-Br11-B2g6-7. The sequence goes on along the minus strand of JAAAOI010000209.1, from coordinate 1,416 downwards.
CTAAACGACGACCGATGGGCCGAGGAAGCGCGCAACCAGCTGATCCTGACGGAGGGCTTCCCGACCTACGGTGGGCTGGCCGGGCGCGACCTGGAGGCCATTGCGCAGGGGCTTCGGGAGATCGTCCGCGAAGAGTATTTGGCCTACCGATTAGCCTCCACGCGCTATCTGGGGGAGGCGCTCGTGGAGATGGGCGTGCCGGTGGTGGAGCCGATTGGGGGGCATGCGGTCTACATCGACGCCAAGGGCCTGCTGCCCCACATCCCGCCGCTGCAGTACCCGGGGCAGGCGCTGGCGGTGGAGCTGTACCTGACGGGCGGCATCCGCGGCTGCGAGATCGGCTCGGTGATGTTTGGCCGGCAGCCCGACGGGAGCGAGGAGCCGGCCGCCATGGAGCTGGTGCGGCTGGCCATCCCACGGCGCGTCTACACGCAGTCCCACGTCGACTACGTGATCGAGTGCTTCGAAGACATCGTCACGCGCACCGGCGGGCTCCCCGGCTACGCCATCACACACGAGCCGCGCCAACTGCGGCACTTTACGGCGCATTTTGCCCCTATTGATTAGGCCGTGCCTGCACAACCTTAGCGCACGGTGCGCGGTCGGAGCGGGGGCGAAGGTGTGTGTTCCAGACGCAGCTCAGGACGGCTGCCGCGCCCGCGTGAGCGCCGCTGCGAGGGTTGTGGGCTCATCGGTTCCAATGCGTAGGGTCGTGCCGTCGGTTTTTTCTATCTCCACGGCATCGAGCCCCGACACGTTGTAGAGCCAGCCGTGCGGCGTGAGGCGGATGCCCCAGCCGTACCACGGGCTGTTGCGAACGGCGCGGACGGCGGCGATCTCATCGAGGGGAATCCGTTTCTTCCAGAAGCCGGGGCCGAAGTAGAAGTGCAGCGCGCGGTCGGTGACGCGGACGGTGAGCGAGGCAAAGAGCGCCGCCCCAACACCGAGGCTTCCAGCCAGTGCCGCCTTGGCCCATCCCATCGGGCTCAAGAGGGCGAGGCCGGCGCCGGCGAGCAGGGCCCCTCCGGTGGTGTGTCCTACTTGCGTGTGTTCGTAATGGGTCATGAGTACACGGGCTATGGACAGGTTTTCGTCCGCTTACGAGGTGGCCCGTGTTGGGTTACGGAGGCACCGGTTGACGGGCGGACTGGTGGGGCGCTGCGTTTTGTGTTAGACGCAGCGGCGCCGCGTCGCTACAGGACCGACGGCGCGACCGGGCACGGGGGCTGTAGGGTGACTACTCCAGGCACGTCGACCGGCCGGTCGACGCTACCGTGCCTCCTCGATTCCTCGATTCCTCGATTCCTCGCCTCCTCGCCTCCTCGATTCTTCGCCTCCTCGATTCTTCGCCTCCTCGATTCTTCGCCTCCTCGATTCTTCGCCTCCTCGATTCTTCGCCTCCTCGATTCTTCGCCT
>JAAAOI010000202.1 GCA_009908945.1 Bacteroidota bacterium | reverse complement strand
GTCCCAGCCGCTCCCCGGTCTCGCTGTATAGCACGGGAAAGTATTGACGCGCCGTTGCTTCTTCCATCGCATCGGCGGTCTCAGAAAGGCGCTCCACAACACGCTGGATCAGATCGCCCGAATACTGCAGCTTGCCAATCTCGTTTGCCAGCCCGCGACTCTCTCGTTCTCCCCCAAGCCCGGCAAATGCAGCCCGCTCACCGGGTCCGCGCTCGATCAACACCAGGCTGGCAGCCTCGTACTCTGGCTCCTGCATGTAGGTATAGCCCGCTACAGCCCCCGTCACAATGAGGCAGGTAAGCAAAATGAGCCACTTTCCCCGGCGCAGGGTCAGCCAGATCTCGGAAAAGTCGAGCGTGGCGTCATCATCCTGCTGGGTTTGGTTGGCCCCGTTGACACCAAATCGCGCAGGCTTCTCGGACGTTGGCCCGACCAGCATGTTGTGCTGATACTTGTTATTGCTACTCATAAAGTACCCCGTGACGGAAAAGGCTTACGGCGAGTGACCGGCATTCATACCAGCTTTGCATGACGTTTGAGGACATAATTATAGCATGAGCGTAACGCGACCGAACCCGGAAGGATTATGCACAACTGGCTCGTTCCTGCTGATCTTTTAGATGAGACCAGCACCGACATCCTATAAAAGAGGTTTCGGCTGCATACCGGTTCAGGTTAAGTGTCATGTGTGATAGCAAAGAGTTAGTTCCCGTCTTCGCCTGAGTGTTAGGACGAAAGCAGCAGCCGGCTCGTTTCGCCTCGTCTCTGGGGAACTACGATTGCTGGCCACTCCAGCTCATATTACCAGGACATACCCTGAGGAGCACAGTGCGGGCACATGGAGGCTTAAGAACGAACACCCGTCAACGCCCGCAGGGTAGAGCAAGTAGCCTTATCCGTTGCCGTTGTCATTCCTCAGCATGCGCCCTCACCCGTGACCACCACCGGCACGGTGCGCACGAGAATGTACAGATCCATCCAGAACGACCAGGTTTGGGTGTAGTGGACATCGGTGTAAACCCGCTCGTCGAAGGTCAATTCGTTGCGACCAGCCACCTGCCAGAGCCCGGTAACGCCGGGCTGGCTCTGCAGGATCGTTGATGCGTGGCCGTTCATTTCGTCACGTTCGCCCGGCACATAGGCGCGAGGGCCAACCAGGCTCATGTCGCCTTTAAGGACGTTCAGCAACTGCGGGAGCTCGTCCAGGCTGGTGGCGCGCAAAATCTCACCTACCCTCGTCACCCGCGGGTCGTCTTTCAGCTTATGGTACATCTCGTACTCTTCCTTTAAGGCCGGGTCACCCGCCAGCACCTCTGCCAGCCGGTCTTCAGCGTCTGCATGCATCGTCCTGAACTTGTAGAGGGTAAAGGGGCGTCCGTGCTGCCCCATGCGCTCCTGCCGGAAGAGGACGGGGCCTTCGGACTCCCGTTTTAGCAGTATGGCGATCATGATCCACAATGGCGTGAGCAGCAGCACGACCAGTGATGTTAACAGGAGATCGAGCACGCGCTTGCCAGCCGTCGCAAACTGGAGGCTACGCTCACTCCGGTCAAAACCCGTGAGCCCATCCCAGGTATTGCTGCTGGTCCAGATAGCGGGAACATCGGGCCCTGCAGGGATAACGGACACTTGCGTAAAGAACCGGCGGAAGCGCTGTACCCGCTGCGACAGTTCCCGGTGCGTCATGTCGGGCGAGGCGATGACGGCGTGCGTGATGCCGCGCCGCCGCACCTCTGGAAGGGCCAGCAACTCGCGCCCGATGACGGGCACGCCCCTCACCGCTTCACGCGAGCCTGGCTGAACAACGCCCACCGGCTTCAGGCCCAACTCCGGCCAGCGCTGGAGGATCTCCAGTACCTCATCCGCTGCCGCGGCAGAGCTGATCACCACCGTGGGTACGCCCCACCACGAAAACCGTGCACAGCACACCCGGAAGAGCCCACGGACCGGCGGAATGATCAGCACGGCAAGCATGCCCACCGTTGCCGTGACCAATAGCAGGCCTGGGATGGATGGCGCAAATACGTACAGCCCGAGACCAAATGTTGCGGACACGATGCCGGTCAGTACTGCTGCCCGCTTCATCTCAAGCGCTGGATGTACCGAGTTTACCTGGTAGAGCCCAGAGAGTGCAAACGCTGACAGGAGGAGCAGGGCGACGGGTCCGGTAACCTGCAGCACAAGCCCGCTGTAGCTTTCGGGGGCAAGGGCAAGCACCCCGAGCGTTATCAGGCATACGAGCACGATCGCCGCTACGTCAGCAGCCAGGAACGATCCTACCGTCGCCCAGCGCACGGGGAATGCCGCTGGTGCCCGCTCTACATACGATCCCGCCGAAGACGGGCGCGTGGCCCGTGCATCTGAAGAATCGGTTAACAGTTGGGACATCATGGTTGCTACGTGAATGGTGAGAAACGACGGCTTGTAAGAAGTAGCCGATGGACTACGGTTGTGTAAACTGTCGATACTGCGTGCGAACCAACTCCTGGAATTCGTCTCGGAACCGCTCAATGCTGAACGTCTCTGCGTGGGTCCGAATGTGCGCCGGCTCGAAGGTGTCGCGCTGGGCCTCGAACGTCCGCACGGCCTGCTGTAGGGCGGGCACCGTTTGGCGGTGAAAAAACACGCCGGTCTCGCCCGGCAGCACCGTCTCCCCTGTGCCGCCGCGGCTGTACGCGATCACCGGGGTGCCACAGGCCTGCGCCTCCACGGGCACAATGCCAAAATCTTCCTGCGCGGCAAACACGAACGCCCGGGCTCGCTGCATGTAGTCTTGCAGGGCTTCGTTGGACTGGTAGCCGAGGATCTCAACGTTGGCGGTGGCCTTCGCCTTGATGCGGTCCATCTCGGGCCCATCACCGACGACGACAAGCTGCTTGTCGGGCATGCCCGCGAACGCCTCTACAATGAGATCGATGCGCTTGTACGGGACCAGCCGGGAGGCGGTGAGGAAAAAGTCCTCTTTTTGCTCATACAGCTGAAAGGCCTGCGTATCCACCGGGGGGTAGATTACCCGGGCTTCGCGGCGATAGGTCTTCCAGATCCGGCGCGCCACGGTGCGGGAGTTCGCTACCATCACGTCGGGACGCGAGGCCGTGGACACGTCGTAGAGCCGCATGTAGTGCAGGATGGCGCGGGCCAGCATGCTGCGGAGGCCGCGCTTCAGGCCTCCTTCCCGGAGGTACTCGAAGTGCAGGTCCCACGCATACCGAATGGGGCTGTGCACGTAGGAGATGTGCAGTTGGTCGGCTGTGGTGAGCGCGCCCTTCGCTACCGCGTAGCTGGAAGAGATCACGACGTTGTACGCCGTGAGGTCAAATTGCTCGATAGCAATGGGCGCCAGCGGCAGATAATAACGGTACTTGCTTTCAGCGAACGGCAGGTGCTGAATGAAGGACGTCTGCACCTCTCGGCCCTGCAAGAAGTCACGCTGGTCACGGGGCAAAAAGTCGATCAAGCTGTAGAGCTCCGACTGCGGAACCACGTGAAGCATTTGCTCCAATACCCGCTCTGCACCAGCGTAGACCGGAAGCCAATCGTGCACCAGCGCCACCTGCGCCTCATCCAGCGCCGGATGCGACCGCAAGCCGGAAGCCCCTGGGGGCCGGGCCGGGCCTTTGGCCAGTCGCAAGTGTGAGGAGTTGGCAGTCATGAGCGTACCGGTGTATGAACGAGTTCGGGATTAACGTACAAAGGGGCCTTGCACAACCATGTACAGCTTTCGCCCCACGGCACCCTGCTTATAACCTTTACGGCATGCGCCAATCACGCGCGTTTGCGCATGCCCTCCCACTCATAGATTACACCAGCCGATCCAAAAGCTACTTGCCTCACTTGTCAAAGGCTTCCCCCCTTACGATCTTTCCTGGGACGACTGGACAGAGGTTTGCCCCTGGTTCCACTGAATGGCGTACTGCAGCAGCGCCGACACGGAGTCGAGGCCCAGTTTTTCTTTGGCGCGGCGGCGATAGGTCTCGATGGTCTTCCGGCTGAGGCCCAGCCGGTCTGTAATGTCTTGCACGCTCAGGCCCTGCCCCAGCATCTGGAAGACCGACATTTCGCGGTCCGTCAAGTCGTCCACCGCAAAACGGGGCTGCTTGCCCTTCCCGCGGACCACCTTGCTCAGGATCCGCGATGACATGCGGTGGCTCAAGTACACCTCGCCTTTGGCAGCCGCACGGATGGCCTCGATCACGCTGTCGGTCGACTCACTTTTCATCAGGTAGCCCAGGGCCCCGGCCCGGATGGCTCGCTCGGCGTACGCCACCTCGTCGTACATGGAAAAGACCACCACCTGCGTTTCGGGGCTGATGCTGCGAATCTGCTGGACCAGGTTGAGACCGTGAGAGTCCTCCAGCGAAATGTCAACAACCGCCACATCGGGGCGCGTATGTTCGATCCCCTCGATGGCATCGGCGGCTGACCGCGCCGTGCCCACAAACTGCATGTCCAGCCGGTCATCAAGAATGTCCCGGATGGCTTCCGCAATCGCCGGATGGTCATCAATGACGTAGACGGAAAGCTGATCGGCCGAAGACGATCCGGCAGGTGAGGGGCGGGAGGAGGGAGGCATGAGAGCGAGCGCGGGTTAATGAGGTGGGGTAAGAGGGTCAGCGGGGGCCCGTGCGCCGGGGATACTGACTCACCATTTTGGCAGCACGGGAATATACCTCATATGTACGGGCATGTAGAATAGACTGGGCCTGTGGGTGTTGAGTCAGGAGCCGATAATCGTACTGAACACACATGCGGTTCGCCGCACAAGGTGTAGCTTCGGTACTGCTGCCTCTGGATAGGCCCAGCGCAACACTCCAAAACATACAGCCCTGCTCTGCCCCTACGATTAGCTTACGGGGCAGGAACAGGGAAGGTATCACGCAAGGCGTTTCAACTTAGTGGTGCACAAGAGTTGCTCTTTAGCACATATGGAGTCGGTTTTATATCATCTTATGGATGAATCCGGTGAATAGTGGGCGCGGGGAAAGGGTTGGCGCTATTCCTCCACCCCACCGTCATCCTGGACGAAATGAAGAGCCGAGCGGAGCGCCCCGACCAACGGGAGGCGACACGAACGCAGTGAAGTTAGTGCCTGTGGTGAAGTACTCCTGGGGTGCGACACACGCCAGTAATCTCTTCACGCCCGGCGCCGAAGCCAAAAAGGACCATCATGCCCCACGCCAAGAGATCCCTCGATTAGCTCCGCTTCGCTCCGTTAGTCGGCCAGAGGCCTCGTTTGTGGTGGAGGGCAGGCTTTTCGCTCCCAGGCTCGCTCAAGATGACGCACAGGGATAGGCATGGCGCGTGGAGATAGGTATGACGCCATCCTCCAGCCCACCGTCATCCTGAGCCCACCGGGCGAAGAGCCTGCCCTCGACTCCGATCGAGGGATACCCCAAGCCAATGACCGGCACTTCGCCGAGACGGAGCGCCATACGTGCACATGGGAGATCCTTCGCAGGCTCAGGATGACGCAAGGGGGGAAGGATGACGCTACCCTCCACACCAACGTCATTCTGAACGAAGTGAAGAATCTCTTTACGCCCAGCACCCAAGCCAAAGAGCACCGTCATGCCCCGCGCCAAGAGATCTTTCGCTCCCAGGCTCGCTCAAGATGACGCACAGGGATAGGCGTGGCGCGGAAGCATACGAATAACGCAGCGGGCAGCCTCCAGAAAAGGAAGCTGCCCGCTGAGGGTCATGCGCCATACTGCAGGCGCCGTTCGGAACGTGTGGCGCTCACGCCGTGCCTTCGGCGGCCTCACCTGCTTCAGTTGCAATCTCAGCGTCGGCAGCGGCGCCGTCGCCGCTCACATCGCCAAGGGCATCTTCATCGCCAGGAAACTGCTTCACATGTTCGGTCGGCACGTCCTTGCCGGTTCCGGCAGCGACCGGCGACGCCTCGTGGATGTAGTAGTCCGTGTTTGGGAGGGTGTCGTTGTGGCGCCGGGCAGCCGCAGCGGCTTCCCGCATGCTCTCGTCTGCGTGGAAGCGCATCTCGCCAAAGTTGTTGAAGATGTCGATCTCAAACAGATCGAAGAGGTGATCGAACGCGGCGCGGTCGCGGTCAAACGCGGCGCCGGCTTCACCCTTGCGGAGCTGCGCGCTCATCTTACTGAGAGCGCACGTAAGCGCAAACAGGCGGATGGCGTTGTCGGCCACGCGCGCCTGCTGCGTCTGGTGCTTCACAATCTTCTCGCGCTCCCACTTGCTTGCCAGTTTGAAGTAGTGCGAGTGCTTCTGCACGAGGTTGCTGAGGCGGTCGGCGTAGGACTGCAGGGAAGGATGCACACCGCGAATCTCGGGTGCTGACGGCTTCACGCCAAAGAACAGTTGCAGCCCGAGCGGGACGGCTTTTTCCAGCACCTTGGGGTTGAGTCCGTTGCGCACCATCCGCGTGACGTTGCGCAGCGGCGATTCGTCACTGTCCCACAGGAGTGCGTCCTGCACGCTCAGCATCTGCTCGGCCAGCTGTTTGCCGCCGTAGGCAAAGATGAAGCCCTGCATCACCTCGTTGGAGCCCTCCACGATGCGGTGGATGCGGTTATCCCGCCAGATGCGCTCAAACTCGTTCTCGGTCATGTACCCTTCGCCGCCCATGATCTGCATGGCGTCGTCGATGACCTCCCATCCGAAGTGGGAGCAAAAGACCTTAGAGATGGCCGTCTCCACCATAATGTCCTTATCGTGGCGGTCGAGCATGCCCGTCACCATGTAGAGCATAGCGTCCATGGCGTAGGTGTAGGCCGCCATCCGCGCAATTTTTTGCTGCACGAGATCGAACTCGGCCAGGGGCCGGCCGAACTGGTAGCGCGTCTGCACCCACTTGATGCTCTGGTCCATAGCCTCTTTCGCGGCGCCGCTCACGCCGGCCGACAGCGTACACCGGCCGAAGTTGAGGCACGTCAGCGCCACATTGAGCCCCCGGCCTTCTTCGTGGAGTACGTTTTCGCGGGGCACCTTCACATCATTGAAGCGAATGCGCGCCTGCCACGTACCGCGGATGCCCGTCTTGCTGCGGTTCTTCTCAAAGATGTCCACGCCGTCCATATCGGGCGTGCAGATGAGCGCCGTCACCTTCTCTTTACCGTTGGGCATCTGCTGCTTGGCCATCACCGTAAACATGCCGGCCAGGGCCCCAGAGGTCGACCATTTCTTCTCGCCGTTCAGGATGAAGTGCGTACCGTCGTCTGTGAGTTCGCAGTAGGTTTCCTGCCCGGCGGCGTCGGACCCCACGTTGGGCTCCGAGAGGCAAAACGCGGAGAGGTACTCGCGCGCGACCTTCGGCAGGAAGTGATCTTTCTGCTGCTCCGTGCCAAACAGCATGATGGCCTTACAGCCAATCGACTGGTGCGCGGACACCACCACCGCCGTCGAGGAGCAGTGCCGCCCGATGAGCTCCAGCACCCGGTTGTAGCTGGTCACGCCCAACCCGAGGCCGCCGTGGGACTCCGGGATGGTCATGCCCATGACGCCGATCTCGAACAGGCGATCGAAGCACCACTCGGGAATATACTCTTCCTGGTCGATTAGTACCGAGGGGTGCTCATTGACGAGGTAGGCCTCCAGCTCCTCGAGCAGTGCATCGCACTTGGCGCGCTCTTCGGCGCTCTCTTCCGGATAGGGAAACACCACCTCATCCCGAAACCGTCCCCAGAAAAGATTCTTCACGAACCCCATCTCGGAAGGCTCCGGGCCAAACATCGCCTCCACATCGGCGATCATCTTTTGGTCGGCTTTCGAGACACCTTTTATATTGCTTAATCCTTTAGTTGACATACGGCGTGGTTAGGCTATGGACAGAAGGCTATGTTTACACATGGAGTACGTCCGTGCCAGACCGGGGGATCTGTCAGTGGCACAAAGCGCTTCCAAAAGGTAGACTATTCAAACCGTAAGGAGGGCCTGAGAGTTTCTGTGCATTGGCGTGCCCGCCCTGTGATGCAGGTCTATCCACAGAGGACTCACACAAGTCGATTAGGTCTTTACTTGGCCCCGCCGTATACTGAAGCATTGGGGCCGAGGCCCGCCGCCCTCGGCCGCCCGCTCTCCCGCCCGCCGTTTGCTCCCACCCTGCTGCCCCTCATGTCTACCCCGTTTACCGCCCGCCTGGCCCACCTTCAAAAAGCGAAGTCCACCGCACTTTGCGTGGGGCTCGACCCCGACCCGGACCGGCTACCTGCAGCGGTAGCCCCGGAGGACGACCTGCTGGAGGCCACTCGTCGGTTTAGTGAGGCGATCATCGACGCCACGGCGCCGCTGGCCTGTGCCTTCAAGCTCAACTTCGCCTTCTACGAGGCGCTGGGGCCCGGCGGCTGGGGGGTGCTTCGCGAGACGCTGGACTATCTGCCGGGCGATGTGCTGGTGATTGCCGATGTGAAGCGCGGCGACATCGGCAACACCGCTCGGTTCTATGCTGCTTCATTGTTTGATGATCTGGGGGTGGATGCGTGCACCGTATCCCCTTACATGGGCCAGGACACGGTGCTTCCGTTTCTGGAACGGCAAGGGACGGCAGCGTTTGTGCTGGCCCGCACCTCCAACGCCGGCGCCAACGATTTCCAGCTCTGCACCACCGATGGCGAGGCGCTTTACCTGCGCGTAGGCCGGTACGTGCGAGACTGGGCAGCGGACGCGCCGGGCGAGGCCGGGCTGGTGGTGGGCGCCACCAAACCCGATGCCATTGCGCAGCTGCGCGCAGCCTGTCCGGGCCTCCCCTTTCTGATTCCGGGGGTCGGCGCGCAGGGCGGCTCCCTGAAAACCGCGATGGAGCTCGGCACGACCGGGGATGGCACCGTACTTATCAGCAGCAGCCGGAGTATCCTGTACGCCTCGGAGGGGGAAGACTTTGCCGAGGCCGCAGCCCAGAAGGCTGAGGCGTTTCACGACACCATGCGTCCATATCTGGCGCAATCATAAGAAGACATACGAACACACGTTACGTCCGGCAAGCCGGTGTGTCTACGCAAGCAGCCTCTTCTGCCACTGCTTCGGAGCGTTGTCATGCCTGCCTCTTCCTCCACCTCCTCTCCCGCCGCCCCGCACCGCCCGCTACCCGCCTACCACCGGATAGACGATACGGTGTTTGCCCTCACCGTCCACGAGCCACAGCCTGCCGTGCCCGAAGCGCTCGTGCAGGACCTGTGGCGCACCCAGAGGTTTGATACGTCCCGACTCGCCACAGCCGATGGGCACCCCCTCCGCGTTCTCGATCCAGGCCGCCTGAATACCGATGCCGGGCCGGACTTCCTCAACGCACGCCTGCTGATGAACGGCGTTGAGTGGGTAGGCGCGGTGGAGGTGCATGTGCAATCGGGCGGGTGGTACGCTCACGACCACCACACCGATGCCCGGTACAACAGCGTCGTGCTGCATGTGACCCTCTACCCGGACATGTGGACGGGCGGGCTGCTCCGCGCCGATGGGTCGGGGGTGCCGGAGCTGGCGCTGGCCGACCGGCTGCAGCGCCCCCTCCGGAAGTTACTGCACGCCTTTTTGACGCATCCCGCCGATACGCTACCCTGCGCGGCGCAGTGGAAGGACGTCCCGGCCACGGTGCGGACCTCCTTTGTAGAACACCTCGGCCGGGAGCGTCTGCGCACCAAGGCCCGCGCGCTTGGCGATCAGTACCAGGTCCAGCCCAGCCTGGAGTCGCTGCTGTACCTGAAGCTGGCCCAAGCCCTTGGCTATGCCAAGAACGCCGCGCCGATGGCCCTGCTGGCCCAGCGCGTGCCGCTGGCCGTGGCGCGTGCTGCAGCCCGAACCCCTACCCAGCTCGATGCGCTGTTTCTGGGCACCGCGGGCTTGCTCCCCGATGAAGACGCCCTACAGGACGCCGGACCTGCTACCCGCGCTTACGTAGACACGCTGCGCGCCCTGTATGGCAAGCTTCAACACCAGCACCACCTGCAGCCCATGGACCGGGCGCAGTGGCAGTTCTTTCGTCTCCGGCCCGCCAACTTTCCCCCGCTGCGCGTTGCGCAGTTGGCGGCCCTGTTTCACACCGGCGGGCTGCTCCAGCAGGATCCGGTGGGGCAGCTGGTGGCTGGACTTGACGCGGATGACCCACTCGAGGCCTGGGATGATTTACTGACCACCACGGCGCCTCCCGCGTTCTGGCGCACGCACTATCGGCTGGCCACGGAGACGGCCGACCGGTTCCCGGGCATCGGGCAGACTCGGCGGCGAGCCCTCCTCACCAATGCTGTGCTGCCCTTGCTGCTGCTGTATGCTGAGCAGGAAGCGGCACCGCCCGTCCGCTCGGCTGTGTTCGACCTCCTGCAGCGCCTCCCGGCCGAGCGCGACCGCGTGATCCGGCGCTTTGCCGCCCTGGGCAGCCGCCCCAAAAACGCACTCATGGCCCAAGGCTACCACGCCCTCTACCGGTCATTCTGTACACAGGGACGCTGCCTCTCGTGCAAGATCGGAGCGCATGTGTTGACGGCAGCTTCGCACGACCCAGAAGCGTAGCGCAACGCGAGAACACGGCGGTCGCAATAGTCTGGGGATCCCCGTACCTTTTGCCGAGCCTATTCGCTTCTGCCCTGCGCACCGACACTCCGCCCCGCATGCTCGTTCGGCTGGTCCGCCTGACGCTCGCGCCGCAGCACCGCGACCGCTTCCTTGCCCTGTTCGATGAGGCCGCTCCCAAGATCCGCACGGTGGACGGCTGCCAGCACCTGGAGCTCTGGGAGGATGCGCGTTTTCCCAACGTGCTCACCACGTACAGCCTCTGGCGCAACGCTGCGGCCCTTGACGCCTACCGCACCTCTACCCTCTTTCAAACAACTTGGGCGAAGACGAAGCCCCTGTTCGCTGCCCCCCCACAGGCGTTCAGCCATACGGTGCTCCGCAACGCTGAGCACCGGGCACCGCGCCGCCCGTGACGCATTTCTCTCCGTCACTGCATGTGTTTAAGCTATTCCTTAGCTTTCCGATACCCTTTGTAGTCTGTACGCCTGCCACAGCGATACAGCGCGCGGCTGCGTGCGCGATACTTGACGCCCCAAAGCAGCCATTGTGCGGCCGACGGGGCCGCATCGCCCATCCCCGCGCCACTCCTACCCTACGTGCCTGCTGCTATGTTAGCCTCCTTTAGTGCCGGAAAGGAAGACCCACCTGCCATGCGGTTCGAACGGACTCCAGACGTTGAGATTCACTTCCCACCGCTTCCGCAAACCGTCGTCCGCGTGACGGAACTGCTCGAAGAGGCCGATGGGCAGCCCGACGTGCAGGCCCTTGCCGAGGTCGTCAACCAGGATCCGATTGTGGCCAGCGCTGTGCTGCGGCGCATTAACTCTGCCTACTACGGGATGCGCCGCCGCATCAGCCAGGTGGAAAAGGCTGTATTCCTGTTAGGCTTTCTGGAGGTCTCTAACCTGGTGATGACGGCGGCGATGCTGCAGCTCCGCGACATCATGGACACGGATCAGCAGATTGCGATCTTTAAGAAGATCACGCGCAACAGCATCGGGGCCGCCTTTCTCATGCGGCGCATGATCGATCAGCTGGAGCAGCCCGCCAATGCGATGGGCTACACGGTGGGCCTCCTACACAATGTGGGCCGGCTGGTGCTGCTCTACAACCGCCCCGACGATTACGAAGCGCTCTGGTACGGCGACGGCGGGCCGACGCCTCCAGATCCGCTCGCCGAGAAACGCATCTTTGGCGTAGATTACGGGGAGCTGGGCGCCATGGCCACCGAGAACTGGCAACTGCCCCGCACCATCTCTGAAGTGCTGCGCTCACAACTCAGCCATGCGATGATCGCGGAGGAGCACCGCGAGCTGCGCACCCTCACGCTCCTGCTGGCCACCTGCAGTGCCTCTGCGCGGATCGGGCTGACGGTGCCAGATGCTAACTTTCATCCGCCGGATGCGCTGCACATGCTGGCGCAAGCCCTGGAGCGGTCGTCCGAGGACATCGAAGCCTTGATCGTGAAGGAGCTCCCTGAAATGCGCTCCTTCATCGAGAGCATGAGCCTGAACGGTGACGGCGAAGGGGATGCGTGAGCGGCCAGCGCCGCCACATCAGCCGATAGCTGAGGCCCCGCACGGATACCACCAACCACCGGCCGTTAGCCACGCAGCACGTCTTCCAACTGCAGGCGGTTGGCCTCGCGGTAGCGAATCTGGTCGTACTGCGGCGGGGTGCTCTGGTACTGGCTCTTCTCGCGCGGCTCCAGATGGCGCTCCGCGGCCCGCTCCGGGTTGACCTCAAAATCGACCGCACGGATGATACGCACATACCGATCGCGCATCCCGGAATGGTCGGTGACGATGGCGCCGAAGTTGCGGTGAACGACCCGGTAATCATTGGCCTTCATCTCGGCGTCGGCCTGTAGGGCCTGATGCTCTTCCAGCATCTGTTCATGCGTCGACACAGCCGCTTCAAACTCCGCCACATAGGGGCTCAGGGCCTCGTTCTCGGCCGCGGCATCGCGCAACAGATCGATGTCGGCCCGCGCCTGCTGCAGTTGCTCGGCAAACCGCTCGTTGGCCGTCTCTAACTCTTCAAGCATGAGCGCGGTATTATCGTACTGGCCATACGTACGGCAGCCCGACAGCACTAACAGTACAGCCAGCCCGGCCAGGGCAAGGCATGAAGACCAACGGTGAAGATGTACGGAAAACACAGGCATGGAGAAATCAATCAATACAAGGCAGGAGGGCTACGGCCCGTACCTAACATACGCTACTGCCCCTATGTTTGCACAGGGCTGACGACACACAGCCGTCTTTTTCACCCTTTTTCACTGGCCGTTAACGTAGAGCGGCACTTCCTAGGGGCGGCCAGCTTCAGGTTTTGACGTGATGCCATTAGATGATGGTATCATCGGGGATCACCGTGTTTTTCGGGATCACCACAATGCCATCGCGAATGTAGTAGTTGTCGCCCTCGGCCTCTTCCACATTGTCACGGTTTTTGATGATGCAGCGCCTGCCGATGCTCACGTTCTTGTCGATGATGGCGCCCTCCACGTACGATTCTTCGCCAATTCCCGGTGCATCCGGCCCCTTCACCGGATCGCGCACCTCTTTGTCATGCCAGCGATAGTAGTCGTTGCCCATCACCACCGTATTTTTCAGGGTGGTATTGTCGGCCAGGTACGAGCGCAAGCCAATCATGGAGTTGGAAACCTGGCTGTTGATGATGAGGCTACCCTCAGCCACCAGTGACGACTGCACGTAGGAGCTTTGGACCTTGGCCGGTGGGAGCATACGTGCGTTGGTGTAAAGCGGGGCTTCCGGATTGTAGACGTTGTAGGGCGGGGAGGTGCGCGTGAGCATCAGGTTGGCATCGTAAAAAGAGCGGATCGTCCCAATGTCGCTCCAATAGCCTTCAAACGAATAGCTTGCCACCTTCAGGGTATCGATGGCCTCTGGAATGATTTGGTGACCGAAATCGTGCTCATCCGGCCGTTGCTCAATCATCTTGTTGAGCGTCTCCTTGTTGAAGATGTAGATCCCCATGGAGGCCAGATAGACGCGCCCCCCCGCCTCCATCGCTTCCGAGACCGGGCTCTCTTTGCCATCAAGGTCGTTTTCGTCTGGCTTCTCATGAAACTCCGTGATGACGCTCGCATCGTTCGTCTTGAGGATGCCAAAAGCCGGGGCCTCCTGCGCGGTTACCGGGATGGTAGCAATCGTGATGTCCGCCTCCGAGGCCATGTGGTGGGCGTACATCTTGCGGTAATCCATTGAATACAGCTGGTCGCCCGACAGGATGAGCACCTGCGAGTGCTTGTAGGTGTTGATGTGGGGGAGGCTGCGGCGGACCGCATCGGCCGTGCCCTGAAACCACTCCTTGGAGGCCGGGGTCTGCTCGGCAGCCAGGATGGTGACGAACCCCCCGCGGAACCGATCAAACCGATAGGTGCGGGCAATATGGCGGTTGAGGCTGGCCGAATTGTACTGTGTCAACACGAAGATGCGGTTGACGTCCGAGTTGATGCAGTTGGACACCGGAACGTCGATCAGGCGGTACTTCCCGGCCAGCGGTACGGCTGGCTTGGACCGGTCGCGCGTGAGGGGAAACAAGCGAGTTCCGGCACCACCACCAAGGATTACAGACAGCAGCTGACTCATGGAAGAAACGGGGCTATAATGAGAGAAGAAACACACGGACGCTCCACGCAAACCGGTCGCCTCGGTGGCAACCGAGGCCGAAGTACACACCAGCCAGCACGCACCGATCAGCGGCGGCGCAGGGTGGGGTCACCAACATAGGAACATCTGCACTCCCTTCCAAGGGCGCCCGGGCATTCCCTGGCAGTGATTGCGGGCCCAACCGTCCGCGCGAAACACCCCATCCGGCCGCAAGGTACCCTTCACAGTCTTTTCTTTTGCCTGTTCTGTTTTCGGCACTCGCCTCCTGCCTTCATGAGTGAGCACACGGCCCACCTGGTTACCCGCCTCCGCGCACGCCTCGAGCGCACCGCCCGTCGCATGACGCTGGCCCGCCTGCTTACCGGGCTGCTGCTGTCCCTGGCCCTGGCAGCCGCCGGATGGGGGGTGGCCACCGGCGTAGAGGCGCTGCTCTGGCTCGGGCCAACGGCCCGCGCCCTGCTGTTTTGGGGCGTCGTGCTGAGCGTTGGCGGCGCGGCAGCCGTCCTGTTTGGGCGTCCGGCGCTGCAGTACGTAGGGCTGCGCCGTGCGCCCGATGCCCATGCGGTGGCTCGCCGCGTGGGCGATACCTACCCGGCCATTGCCGATCGCCTGACCAACCTGCTCCAACTGGCCGATGGTGCCCGCACCCAGGCGCCCACCCCCCTCGTCGACAGCGCGGTCCGTGACCTGGTAGCGGAGGTCGACGGGGTGCCCTTCGAGGCCATGGAAGACTTCTCGACGCCGCGCCGCGTCAGTCCGTATGCTGCGCTCCCCGTCGTGGCGCTGCTGGCGTTTGCGCTGCTGGCGCCGGCGTCGTTCTTCGGTGCGGCGGAGCGCCTGGTCGCCTACGATGCCGCCTTTGAGCGCCCGGCCCCCTTCTCGCTGGAGGTCCGGCCTCTGGGCGCCGAACTGGTGCGGGGGGACTCGCTGGCCGTCACGGCGCGGGCCTACGGCGATACCCCCGGTGAGGTCACCCTCCGCATGGCCTACGCCGACAGCGACACCCCGGAGGACGTCCCGGTTGCGGCTACGGCCGATGGCGTCTACCCCCACACGGTCCGCAACATCCGCGCGCCCTTCCGCTACCAGGTGAGCGCCGGCCCCGTCACCAGCGACTGGTACGAGGTGGCCCTCGTGGAGCGGCCGCGGGTTCAGATGCTCAACCTTACACTCACCTACCCTGGCTACACCGGACGCCCCCCTGAGGCGCTGCCCGCCAACACGGGCGACGTGCGCGCCCTGCCCGGCACTGAAGTCACGCTACGCGCGGCTGTGGGCGGCTCAGGCGTAGCGAAGGCGCACCTCTTGTTTGAGGACGGAACGCAACAGCCCCTGAGAATCACGGACGAAGGCGTCGCTGGCGAGTTTACGCTCACCGAGGACGGGAGCTACCAGCTCATGCTGCAGAGCCCGGACCTCGTGATGAACCGCGACCCCATCACGCACACCCTCCGGCTCCGGCCCGACGCTCCGCCGCGGGTCGACCTGCTGGCGCCCGCCGAGGACGTTGATCTCCCGCGCGATGCCACGCTGGACTTGCTGGGGCGCATCCAGGACGACTACGGCTTTGCCGACCTCCGCCTCTTCTACCGCCGCATCCAAAGCCGTTTCGGGCCGCCGACCACCGAGCTGGAGTCGCTTCCCCTCCCCCTCCCCTCCGGAGACGCCACCGACCACGAGGTCCCCTTCCGCTGGTCGCTCACCGACGACACCGCCCTCGACCCCGGCCCGGGTGACGTGATTGAGTACTACCTCCAGATCCGAGACAACGACACCGTCACCGGCCCGAAAGCCTCCCGGAGCGCCGTGCATCGCGTCCGCGTCCCCTCCCTCGCCGAGCGTTACGAGCGCCTGGATGAGGTCAAGGACGACACCGAAAGCCGCCTCGAGGAAACCCTGCAGCAGGCCGAGTCGCTGCGCCAGGAGTACGAGGCGTTCCGCGACGAGATGCGGCGCAGCCAAGAAGCCGACTGGCAGGACGAGCAGCAGTTGGAACGCATGCGCCAGCAGCAGGAGCGGATGGAGCAGCAGGCCGAGCAAATCTCCGAGCAGATGGAGGCGCTGGGGGAAGAGATGCGCAATGACGACCTGGTGAGCGACGAAACCTCTGCCATGTGGGAGGAGCTCCAAGAGGTCACTCGCGAGATTAACTCCCCCGAGCTGCAGCAGGCGCTGGAAGAACTCCGCGAGGCCATGCAGGAGATGGACATGAGCCGCATGCAGGAGGCCTTTGAGGACTACGAGTTCAACGAAGACCAGTACCGCGATCGCCTGGAGCGGACGCTCGACCTCTTCCGCAACCTGCGCGTGCAGCAGGAACTGGAAGAGGCGGCGAACCGATTCGAAGACCTCGCCCAACAGCAGGAACAGCTGGAGCAGGAAACCGGCAAACACACCGGGGACACGCCCGCAGACGACGCGCCTCCCCCGGAGGACCTGGCCGCAGCGCAGAACCAAGCCGCGGAGGAGATGCGCCAGCTCGAAGAGCAACTCGATGCGATCCGCGAGCAGATGGAGGAGGTCAAGAACGCACCCGCCGAGGCGCTGGATGAGCTCCGAGAAGAACTTCAAGATCCCTCGTTTTCCGACCAGCTGCAGGAAAACGCAGAGCAGCTGCAGCAGCAACAGATGCCCGATGCTCAGCAGGGGCAGCAGCAGATGCAGCAACAGATGCGCCAGAAGCAGGAGCAGCTGATGAATATGCAGCAACAAATGCAGGGCGCCCAGATGCAGGTCAACCTGCAAGGGTTGCGCCAGGCCATCAGCGACGTGCTCACCCTCTCTCAGCGCCAGGAGTCGCTCCGCCACACCGTGCGCGCCCTGCAAAGCGCCAGCGCCCAGCTCCGCACCCTGGCGCAGCAGCAGGCCACCATGACGGAAAGCGTGCGCACCGTCAGCGATTCGCTACAGACGCTCGCCCGCGAGATTCCTCAGATGGGACGCGCCGTGCAACAACACGCCGGCGATGCCATGCAGGACATGGAGCGCGCTACAGAATCCCTCTCCGAACGTGAGACCCGCGAGGCGCAAGGGCGCCAGCGCACGTCGATGATGCACCTGAATGAGCTGGCGCTCGTCCTTAGCGAGCTGTACGAGGCGCTGCAAGATGGCAGCGGCTCTGGCAGCGGCATGTCGATGGAGCAAATGATGGAGCAGCTGCAACAGATGACCGGCGAGCAGCAGCAGCTCAACGAGCAGATCCAACAGATGCTGAACGAAACGCAGGGGGAGCGGCTGAACGTGGACCAGCAGCAGCGCCTGAACGAGCTGAGCCAGCAGCAGGAGCGCATTCGCGAGCAACTGCGTGAGATGAACCGGGACCGCCGCTTTCGCAACCGCACCCTGGGCGATCTGGAGGACGTGGCCAAGCAGATGCAGCGCAGCATTGAGGAGATGCAACAACGGCGCTTCAACCGGGAGCTCCCCGAGCGGCAAGACCAAATCCTGACGCGCCTCCTGGAGGCCACACGTGCCCTCAACCGCGAGGGCGAGAAAGAAGAACGGCGCGGCACCACCGGCGAGCAATTCGTGCGGGAGAGCCCGGCAGATCTGTCGCCCGAGCAGGAAGCCGATCGCCTCCGCCAGGCTCTCCTGCAAGCCCTCGAACGCGGCTACGCATCGGACTACGAGCAGCTCATCCGGCGGTACTTTGAGCTCTTGCAGGAGGCGGAGGAGTAGGGACCGCGTCGTGGTGCCGGGATCTCGCGCAGGAGTTCCTTAGCCCGGGCACCGGGCTTTCCCCTTCACGTCATCCTGAGCGAGCTTGCGAGTGAAGGATCTCCCACGTGCAAGAATGGCGCTACTTCTCGGCGCAGTGCCGGGCGTTAGCGTGGGAGATCCTTCGCCCGGGGGGCTCAGGATGACGGTGGGGAGAGGATGGCGGCAGACCTCCCCTATCACGTCATCCTGAGGGAGCGTCAGCGAGTGAAGGATCTCCCATGCATCGGTAGGCCGCCCCGTGAAGGCGAAGTGCTGGACGTGACATGGG
>JAAAOI010000152.1 GCA_009908945.1 Bacteroidota bacterium | reverse complement strand
TCCAGTTGAGGCTGAGCGTCTGGTTGCCATAGGCAATGTCGAAGAGGGCATCGTCCAAGAAGGGCAGCACGAGGTCGTCTTGCCCGGCATACACCGAGAGCGAGAAGCGATTGCGCTGGTTGGCATCCCAGTTCAGCTTTGCGTTGACATCGAAGAAGTAGAAGCTATCTGGGATGCCATCGATGTCGGCATTCTGGAGCGCGGCCAGGAGGGGCTCCAGCGTAGAGCGGCGCACAGCCACCATGTACGAGCCTTGTTCGTCGGGCAACGGCCCTTCGAGGAAAGCGCGCGAGGCCAGCAGTCCCACGCTGGCCGATCCGCGGGTGGCGCGGCGGTTGCCGTCTTTGTTGTAGATATCGACCACCGAGCCGAGGCGTCCGCCGTAGCGTGCCGGAAACGCGCCTTTGTAGACGCGCACGTCCTTGACGGCATCTGGGTTGAAGGTGGAGAAGAAGCCGAAGAAGTGGCTGGGGTTATAGACCGTAGTGCGATCCAGCAGAATGAGCGTCTGGTCGGGGCTGCCGCCCCGGATGTAGAGGCCGCTGGAGAAGTCGGACGCTTGAGCAATGCCGGGGAGCAGCTGCAGCGACCGGAAGACGTCCGGCTCCAGCACGGCCGGCAGCTCGCGCACCAGCCGGGCCGGCAGTTGTGCGATGCCCAGGTCGCGTGCGGCTTCGGCCGCTTCCTCCTCGGCGGTGACCACCACTTCCTCAAACAGCACGTCGTCCGGCGCCAGGGCCACATCCAGCCGTCGCTCCTCGCCGGCCGTCAGGGTGACCTCCATGCGCTGCGTCTGGTAGCCTACGTACGAGATGCGCACCGTGTATGCCCCCGGGGCCAGGCGCGGCAGGGTATAGTAGCCCGACGTGTTGGTGGAAGCGCCGCGCTCGGCTTCCTCTACCAGCACGTTTGCCCCGATGAGGGTTTCGCCGGTGGTGGCATCCTCTACGTAGCCGCTGAGCGAAGCCCGCTCCTGTGCGTGCGCAGCAAGACCGCCTGTCCAGAGCAGCAGCCAGGTGGCGGCAACCCACATCCCGTAGCGAACAGAAGACATTTCGACACCGACAAAGAAAGGAAGGGCACGTGCATAACACCTACGGCATCGGACCGGCGGGGATACAGCGGCGGCCGTCGCACCGTAAAACATCAAGCGTTCTTTACACGGTCGGTGCTTTGCTGCCCCTCGTAGAGGGCGCGATGCTTTATGCTGTCGCCCAGCATGGAGAGGCCTGCGTTGGTAAGGGCGAGCCCGGCCGTGCCCCATAGCACCCAGCGCCGCGTGGGCGCCTGCTGCGTTTTGAAGAGCGTTGCCTGCCCCACCACGCTAAGCCCGGCGCCAATGGTGAGCAGCCCGGCGGGTGCCAGCCAGCGCCAGCGGCGGTAGTGTTGTGTAGGATCCATCATGACGGCTGTAGCTATTGGTGACTGAGCAGGCGGCGATGCATGCTTGTGCGCGCATCGCAGGAAGTCGTTCCCGGAGCCAGGCAGGAGCGGCCCCTAAGCGCTCATGCGTCTGCAGGGCGGTATCCCGGACCCGGCCAGTACAGGGGCTGGCTTATTCGTCGTCTGGTGTTGCATCTGCTGCCGATGGGCGCCCGAGGTGGTGATCAAACCAGGCGATGATGCGCGGGGTCACGTCCATCAGCAGCTTGGGCTCGCGCGGGCCATGGGGCGTGCGGGGGTACAGCGCAAGCTCCGTCGGGACGTCCCGGCGCTTCAGGGCGCGATAGAACTCCTGCCCCTGCCGTGTGGGCACGCGGTCGTCCTCGGCGCCGTGCAACACCTGGGTCGGCGTGGTTACGTTAGCAACCTGGTAGATGGCCGAATGGCGCTCGTAGGTATCGTACCGGTCCCAGAACTCCCCGCCCATGTGCGCGACCAGGTAGTCGGGGATGTCGGTGGTGCCCACCATACTGATGAGGTTGGGCAGCCCGGCACCCATGCTGGCCGCTTGAAACCGGTCGGTCTTGGTAACGGCGTAAGACGTCATGTAGCCGCCATAACTCCAGCCCATGAGCGCGAGGCTATCAGGATGCGCGATGCCGCGGTCTACCGCGAGGTCAACCCCGGCCATGAGGTCCTCATAGTCGCCAAAGCCCCAGTCCTCCACGTTAGCATAGCGGAAGTCCTTGCCGTAGCCCGTACTACCGCGTGGGTTGGGGCGCAGCACCGCGTAGCCGGCCTGCGCAAACACCTGTGTCATGTAGATGCCCGGCCCTCCGGTAAACGAGCGGTTGTACACGCCCGCCGGGCCGCCATGTACGCTCAGCACGAGCGGCACCTGATCTCCATCCTCATATCCTACGGGGTAGGTCAGCAGCCCCTCGATAGCCAGTCCATCGGGTGCCGTCCAGGTGAGCAGTTCCGTCCGGCCCATGGGCGGTTGAGGCACGTCGGCGTGCTGAGTGGTCAGCGCCTCCTTCGCGAAGGCGTCGGTTGAGGCTACAAACACCTCCGGCGGGGTGTCGCTATTTTCATACGTGAACGCCATGTGGGCCGCATCGGCATCGAGCGACACCGCGTTGTGGAGCCCGTCGCCCAGGGTGAGCTGCCGCGCGGGGCTCCCATCGGCCGGTACGGCAATGACGTGGCTCGACGTACCAACCGGCTCGGCAACCAGCACTGTGGTGCCCATCCAACCCAGCAGGCTCCCGTCGCGGTTGGGCGTATCGGCGAGCTGCTCCGGCGTGCCGCCTGCTGTGGGGATCACGTACACGTCACTCAGCCCGATGGGCTCGGCCTGCCCGCCCTGGCTGGAGAAGGCGATCTGCTGACCATCCGGGGAGAAGTGCGGCGTGTCATCGACGCCCGGTTGTTCGACCAGTGGCGTAACGGCCCCGCTGTCGGCCGGGACCGTCGAGATATCCGCCTGTAAAAACCCGTCGTTGATGTCAGGCGTGGGCTGATGCGCAAAGGCAAGCGTTGAGGCGTCGGGCGCCCAGTCGAAGGTGCGGATGTGGAAGTTGCCTGCCGTGAGGCGTTGCACGCGGCGGTCTTCGTCATCGGCCTCGGCCACGTCCGTCACGTACAGGTGGTTGTAGCGATACGCCTCCCCAACGACGTTCACATCACGTTTCTCTCGCTCCCGCTGCTCCTGCGCCTCGGATTTGGGGTCCGTCATGGTGTAGGCGATCTGTTGCCCATCCGGCGCCCAGGCAAAGCTGTTAACGCCCTCCTCCGCAGCCGTGACGGGATAGGCCTCGCCGCCGTCTCGCCGGATCAGGTGCACCTGCGGCCGCTCCGTCCGCGTGCTGATGAACGCAAGGCGGCTGCCATCGGGCGACCACTGCGGGCTGTAGTTGGAATGGTCCCCGCGTGTGAACTGCACGTCGGACGACCCATCGCGGGCCACCACGTGGATCTGCTGGCGGTAGGTGGAGGTGGTCTCGTCCATCACCGCTTTCCGCACCACGTACGCGACGTGCGCGCCGTCTGGCGCCATGGCCGTTTCCGTGATCGCAGGATACTGCATCGCCAGCTCGGGCGTCCATGCCGTCGTGTCGGCCGGTGCGGTGGCCGTTGCAGGCCCGGCAACCGACAGGAGGGTAAGCACCAGTACGAGCAGGGCCGTGCAAGAGGGCTTTATCATGACGTGCGGTGGGGTAAGTTAAGCAGGAGAGCGAGGCGATCGTAGCGCTTGAAGGATCTCTTGTATAATAGGCAGGAGCGGACTGCGATGCCACCGGGAGGGGATCCGCACGGGTGTGGGCGTCTACAGGGCGGAGAGCGCCCTGCCAGCGGTGCGCAGCGTACAACCGCCGGCCGGGGCTGCACCGATGACCCCCTAACGGGGAATATACGTGCCCTGCGGGAGACCTCAACCCGGCAACGCCCGTTATGTAGTTCACGCTCTTTCGTATCCATCAGCCCACCCTTGTGATGAAAGCCCATTGGAACGACACCGTTATCGCTGAAAGCGACGCCACTGTGGTGGTGGAAGGCAACCACTACTTCCCACCGGAAGCGATCCGCAAGGCGCATTTCACGCCGAGCGACCACCGGACCCGCTGCCCGTGGAAAGGGGAGGCCCACTATTTTGACGTGACGGTGGACGGGGAGACCAACAAAAACGCCGCCTGGACCTATCCCAGCCCCAAAGAGGCTGCGGCAGAGATCAAAGACCATGTGGCATTTTGGAGCGGGGTCACTGTAGCGGAGACGTAAGGCACTGACGCTTCTACTGCGCGTAGCGGCCGGCGCGGCGTCTGGCCAGTCATGAACCCTCTCTTGCATGTCGCTCCTACAGTTGAGCATTCTCGGCATCGCTATCGCGGCCAATAACACAGCCGTCGCGCTGGCCCTCGGGGCGCTCGGCCAGTATCCGCGGCGTTGGCGCATCATGGGCGTGTTCGGGATTTTTGAGTTTTTTGTGCCGCTGCTCGGGCTGTGGGTCGGGCGCACTACCGCCGTCTGGATTGAGCAAGAGGTAGCGTGGGTGGGTATCCTGCTGCTTTTGGCACTGGGCCTGTGGGTGTTCGCGACAAGCTTTCGGCAGGCCCCTCCAGAGCAAACGTATGCCCCGTACCTAACCACGTGGGCGGGGTTAGCGGCGCTGGCCGCAGGCTTGAGCGTAGATAACCTGATCATCGGGTTCAGCCTGGGCCTCGGGGAGGCTGCCGCACTTCTCGTCGCAACTACGATCTGCGGCTTTTCGGTGACGTTCACATGGGTGGGGCTTGCGGTTGGGAATTACGCAGGCAGCGCCTATCGGCACCGCCTTTCCATGCTGGCCGGGCTGATCCTCATGGCACTGGCCCTCTTTCGAGCGCTCCAATGGATCTGACGTGCGGCCAGGGCCGGCGCACGGAGGGGGAGGCCAGACGCGGCGGCCACTGCCGTGGAGGTCATCCAACCACGCGCAGCCCGCGAACAGTGTTCAGGCAGAGCCTAACGTACCCAACAGCCTGTAAGGGCTGAATTGGTGAGCCGCGCGTGGTGAGCTGTACGTGGTGGCTCATGCCCACACTTCCGCGAGAATACGAGTAGCGGGTCGGTGCGTCCTGGGGTTGCTCCGGTCAGCGGCAGGCGCCCACCCGTTTGCCCCTATCATGTATGAGGTGCTGCTCTGAGTAGTGGGTGGTGCAGATCATCGATGTCATGCATCGCATGCCGTAGGGCCTCAACGCCATAGACCGGGTAGCTGCCGCGCCGTGCGCAACCTACTGGATCAAGTTACGCACGCGGGATGCGTACGTCCGGCTCACCCGCACGCGGCGCGGCCCCGTCAGCACGGCAACGTAACCGCCCGAGCCGTCGCTCACGAGGTGGTCGACGGCCGGAAGTGCGATAATGGACGAGCGATGGACGCGCATGAAGCGGTCGCCTGCGAGCTGCTCCTCCAGCGCGCCGATGCCCTGGTTCGAGAGGTACGTGTCGTCGGCCGTGTGGAGCTTGGAATAGTCGCCGGCGGCCTCGATGTGGAGGATGGTGTCGGTGGGCACGGGGATAATTTTCGACCCGTGCTGCACGTACAGGCGCTCGGGCGGGCGGCCCTCGCTCCGCGCCGCGCGGAGGAGCGTGGTCAGCTGCTCGGCGTAGCCGTCGCCGGGCGCAGCCTGCTCGGTGAAGCGGTCCCGCACGCGGTCGACGGCCTTCCGGAAGCGGGCACGCGTGTACGGCTTCAGCAGGTAGTCCACAGCACCCGCGTCGAAGGCCTGGAGCGCGTACGCGTCGTGGGCCGTGGAAAAGATGAGGTGCGGCAGCACGTCGAGCCGCTCCAGCACGTCGAAGCCGTCGAGGCCCGGCATCTGCACGTCGAGGAAGACGAGATCGGGCACGTGCTCGTTGATGGCGGCGACGGCGGCGCGCCCCGTGCCACACGTGGCGATGATCTCGATGTCGGGATACTCGTCCTCTACGTATTCCCGAAGCAGGTTGCGCGCAGGCGGCTCGTCGTCCACGATGAGTGCTTGCATGAGGCTGTCGAGGCGTTGATGAAGGGGGGCGATGCGGTCAGCGCGCAGGCACGGCATCACCGGCGCGGGGCACAGAGAACGCCACCCGGAAGCCGTGCGGCGACACCGGCTCGGTGCGCAGGCCGGCGGCCGGGCCCATCGCGTGGCGCAGCCGCTGATCGGTGTTGGCCAGGCCGAGGCCGCCCGGGTCGTCGAGCGGGTCGGCCGCGCCGGGTCCGACGCCCGTGTCCGTCACCGTCACCCGCAGGCGGTCGCCGTCCGGCGTGATGCGGAGCGTGATGGTGCCGCCCGCCTCGCGCGGCGCGATGCCGTGCTGGACGGCATTCTCGACGAGCGGATGCAGCACCATCGGCGGCACAGGCGTGTCGAGCGCGGCGTCGTCCACCTGCACGTCCACGCTCACCTGCAGCCGGTCCGAGAAGCGGTGCGCCTCCAGGTCGAGGTACGCCGTCGCGAAGCGCAGCTCGTCGCGCAGCGGCACGAGGTCGCGCCGTGCGCCGGCGAGGGCGTAGCGCAGCAGGTCGGCCAGCTGGGCGATCATCTCGCGCGTGTGCTCCGGCGTCGTCTTCACGGCCGCGCTGATCGAGTGGAGCGTGTTGAACAGGAAGTGCGGGTTGACCTGCGCCTTGAGCGCGGCGAACTCCTGCTCGCGGGCGCGGGCCCGGTACTCGGCGGCCTGTCGCTCCTGCAGGCGCAGCCGCTGCGTAGACCGCACGAGGTGGTAGATGGCAAACTGAATGGCGTAGATCGTCCCGTTGGAGAAAAAGATCCACCCGTAGCGCGCCTCCACCTCGCCGGCCACGGGAGCACCCGCCACGGCGTTGAGCAGCGCGAGGTGCGTCTCCAGTCCGGCCCAGGCGAAGACCGGGCCGAGGGCGAGGTGCGCGGCCACCACCCAGCCGCCGTGCCAGTCGTCCATCCCGCGCACGGTGAGCAGCCACACGGGCACGCTGTACAGCGCCAGGATGGCGGCGCCCATGGCCTGCCCGGGCAGCGCCCACATGAACGGGATGCCCTCGTTCTGCGCGATGAGCAGCGCATAGAGGACGGCGTACAGCGCCCAGAACGCCCCGGCCAGTGCCACGCCTTTGACGGTTGGGCGCGGCTTGGGCACCGGCGGCGCGTCCAGTGAGGCGCCGGATCCATTCGGGATGATCGGCGAGGCGGAGGGCATGGCGGAGGAGGGCACGTGTGGAGGCACGTCTGGGGTCAGGTCCAGCGGAAGAGCGCAATGGCGCCGGTCGCGCTCGTCAGCAGCAGGGCGGCGAGCACGCCGAGCGCTACCATATTCCACCCGGTGCCCATCCAGACGTTCTGGATGAGCGTCACCACGTGCGTCAGCGGGAAGAACAGGCTGATCTGGCGCAGCAGGTCGGGAAAGAGGAGGCGGGGCAGCGCCGCGCCGGAGAGAAACAGCATCGGGAAGAAGAGGGCCATCCCGACGGCCTGCGCCGTCCGCGCGGTGGGGAGCGTGCCGCCGAGCAGGAAGCCGACGGCCAGGAAGCTCACGCAGCCGAGCACCGTCGCCGCGAGCACGCCGACGGGCGACGCCGGCAGGCGCAGGTCGAACAGCACGACGCCCGTGCCGACGACGAGCCCCGTCCCGATCAGCACCATGACGAGCGCGACGAGCCCGTGCGCGGCGAGGACGAGCCCCGTGGGCATGGGCGTCACGCGGAAGCGGCGCAGCACGCCCTTCTCGCGGTAGGTGGCCAGCGTGATGGGCACGCCGATCAGGCTCAGCGCGCCGATCATGATGGCGATGTAGCCCGGCACCGAGCGGTCCACGGACCCGAACGCCGAGTCGCCAAGGGGCGCGTTGCCGAAGATCATGCCGAAGACGAGCAGCAGGAGCAGCGGGAAGGCGAGCGTGAAGAAGACCGCCGCGGGCTCGCGCATGAACAGCTTCGCTTCGGTCCACGTCATCGTCCAGAGCGCACGCATAACGGTGAGCAGTTGGTGAGAGAGAAGGCGCAGGTTCACGCCGCGTCGTCCGGCCCGGAGCCGGCAAGCGCGGAGAACACGTCGTCGAGCGTCGGGGGGCGGTGCGTCAGGTCGGGCGGCGTCACGCCGTGGGCATCGAGGTGCTGGGCCACGCGGGCGAGGAGCGGGCCGCGTCCGTACGCTGTGATGCGCCCGTTCGACCGCTCGATGCGGGTGACGGCCTCCAGCGCGTCGAGTGTGCCGGCTTCGAAGTCTGGCGGTGCCGTGAACTGCACGCGGGCTGCTGGCGCATGCGTCTCGATCAGCCTCGCCGGTGTGTCGAGCGCGATGAGGCGCCCATCCACCAGCATGGCCACGCGGTCGCAGAGCGCCTCGGCCTCGTCCATGAAATGCGTCACGAGCACCACCGAGGTCCCGCGTTCACGGATCGAACGGATGAGATCGCGCGTGGCGCGCCGCGCCTCGGGGTCGAGCCCCGTGGAGATCTCGTCGAGCACCACGAGGTCGGGGGTGTTGATGAGCGCGAGCGTGATGAAGAGGCGCTGCTGCTGGCCGCCGGAGAGGTCGGCGAAGGCGGTGTCGCGCTGGTCGGCCAGGCCCCACGTCGCGAGCAGCCGCTCCGGGTCCGCCGGGTTGTCGTAGAGCGCGGCGAACAGGGCAGCGGCCTCGCGCACCGTGAGCCGCGCCGGCAGCGCTGCATCCTGCAGCTGCACGCCGATGCGCTGGCGGAGCCGCCGCCCCTGCGCCTGCGGGTCGAGGCCCAGCATCCGGATCGTGCCGACGTCGGGCGCCCGCAGGCCCACGGCGCACTCCACCGTCGTCGTTTTGCCCGCGCCGTTGGGGCCGATGAGGCCGAAGATCTCGCCGCGCTTCACGTCCAGGGAGAGTCCGTCCACGGCCGGTGTGCCGCCGTACGATTTCGTCAGGTGATCGATGTGTAGAGCCGAATCCATAAGCGCAAGCCGATGGGTGAGCAGAGCGGCGAGGGGGCGCGTGCTACTTGGCCGCCAGTTGCGGCAGCAGCCCGGACTCGACCCAGCTGTAGCCGGGGCGCACAGCGAGGGCCTGCTCGAAGGCGGCACGGGCCTGCGCGGGGTCACCGCCGTTCATGTGCGCGATACCGAGCCAGGCGTACGCGTCGGCGTGGCCCCACCGGGGCTGGAAGGCGTCGTCCGAGGGGGGCGCGGCCTCGAACTGCTGGATCGCGCGGTTGAGCGCCGCGATGGCTCC
The DNA here is from genome assembly GCA_009908945.1 of Bacteroidota bacterium. Classification (GTDB taxonomy): domain Bacteria; phylum Bacteroidota; class Rhodothermia; order Rhodothermales; family Salinibacteraceae; genus Tc-Br11-B2g6-7. The sequence goes on along the minus strand of JAAAOI010000152.1, from coordinate 9,032 downwards.
GTCGCGGTCGCCGCCCCACCGGCTCGGTTTGTTGAGCAGGCTGACGGCGTGGAGCAGCAGCACGCGCGGGTTTTCGGGGGCAAGCTGTTGCGCTCGCTCGATGGCGCCGTCGGCGCGGGGGCCGTAGCGCATCCCGCTGAACATACCGCCACGCGCCTTCAGCCCGTACAGTGTACTGAGCAGCGCATGCGCCTCCGCCGAGGCGGGCTGCGCCTCGATCGCGGCATCGAGGCGGTCGATCCCATCGTCGATCAGCGCGTCCGCGCGGTCTTCGTCGCTGTCGAGGATGCGGGTCGCGATGCGGTAGTTCGCCAGCGCGACGTAGTAGTGCGCCTGCGCGGCATCGTCCGCTGCCGTGGCGACGCGCTCGAAGGCGGCACGCGCCTGCTGCATCGCGTCTACATCACCGGCAGTGACGCCGCGCTCCAGCACGTCGAGGCCGTGGTGCATCAGGGAGTCGGCCGGCTGGGCCTGGGCGAGAGGCGCGGTGGAAAAAAGGAACAGGAGAGCGATCATCAGCGCGGTACGCATGGCAGGGGCGGGTTGGATGAAAAGGTGCAGGATGGAGGGCGTGGATACAGGCTACAGCGTCATCGTCAGGCCAAAATAGAGGGAGCGGCGAAAGTTAGTCGTCTGCTCGGTGCGGGTGCGGTAGTCGGGCGTGTACGTGACGTCGATCACGTTGGCGCGGTCCAGTGCATTGTTGACGGCGGCGTACACGGTGAGGTGTTGCCCGGGGCCGAGGGGGATGTAGTAGCTCAGCTGGAGGTCGAGGCGGCGGTAGACGGGCAGCCGCTCCGAGCCGACGGGGCCCTCGACGGGCGCATACGTTCCGTCGCCCTGCGGCAGGGCGTCTACGACCGGTGTGACGGGCTGCCCTGTCGTATGCCGCGCCGTGAAACCGGCAAACAGCATGTCCACGACACGCACCTTGCCTACAGCCGTCACTTGGTGGGTCAGGTCGAATGGCGCGGGGCCGCGCTCCAGCGTCACATCGGCGCCGCGCTGGCGGACCTGCGTGCGGCGCGACTGGACGAAGCTGTACGACAGCCACCCGCTGAGGCGCGTCTCCAGGAAGCCGCCGTACTTGGTGAAGGCGTCGATGCCGCGAGCGATGCCCGAGCCTACGTTGGCGTACGTGGCGTCGCCCGTGGGGACGACGAGGGCGCGGTACGGCTTCAGATACCCGGCCAATCGCAGCCGAAATGGTCCGCGCCTGTGTCGCAGGGTAGCCGTCCAGTGCTGGGCTTGCTGAGCCCCAAGTGAGGCGGTGCCGGCGTGCTGGGCGTACGTTTCCAGATCGGGAAACTGATGGAAGCGCCCCCACGCCAGCCGCGCCTGTGTCTGCTCACCGAACTGATACGCGATTGCCACACGCGGGTCGAGCGTCGTTTCCTGCGCGCGCGAGTGGTGGTCAGCCCGGATGCCGCTGGTTAGGCGAATCCGATCCCGTACGTCGGTATCCAGCTCAACGTATCCGCCGGTTCGGGTGGCCGCCAGTTGGTCATCTATGCGCAGGCGGGCGGCATCTTCACCCCACCGACCGGGCCGTGCAGGGAAGGTGCCCCGGAAGGCTGACTGCTCGCGCATGGCCACCACACCGCCGCTCAGGGTGAACCGGGAGCCCAGCGCGCGGTCCCAGTCGGAGCGGAACTGATAGGTTGCTTCCACCGGCTCCACGTCCAGTGCGCCGAAGCGATCGCGCGAGCCGTAGCGGCTGTACGCCACGCTGGTACGGCCGATCCACGTATCACGCCGGGTACTCCACTGCAGGCTGTGTAACTGGTTTGTTGAGCGACTGCGAAAGAGCCCGTGGAAGGCCCCTGCAGCTGTCTCTATCCCCATGCGATTGCGCCGCGCGAAGCTGAACGCCTTCAGCTGGCCGCCCTCGTAATCATAGGTAAGGCTGAGGGTGCCGTCCAGGCCCTGTGGCGCTGTCTCGAAGTCATCGCGCTGCCCGTTCAGACGGAAAAGAAAGCCGGTGAACGAGCGGTTGCCTGTAACACGGAGGCCGCCCTGCTCGTCCAGCAGGGGCGTGTCCAGGCCGAGCGACACAGCCGCCAGCCCCACGTTGCCTCGGAAGCGCCGGGCATCCGGTTGATCCTTCGTGTCGATGGCGAGCACGCCTGAGAGCGCATTGCCGTAACGGGCCGAGAAGCCGCCGGTGGAGAACGTGGTGCCCTCGGCCAGGAAGGGCCGGATGGTGCCAAACGACCCGCCCGCGGGCGACTCGTACCGGTACGGGTGGTGCAGCGTCGATTGGTCGATCACGGTTTTGGTTTCGCTAAGATCGCCCCCACGGACGTACAGCCCGGCTCCGTCGCCCACCTGCGCTACGCCCGGGAAGGACTGCAGGGCGCGGAAGAGGTCGCCCATCGCGCCTGGCGTGGTCACCGCTTCCAGTGGATCCATCGTGCCATCGGTGCCGCTCACGGTGTAGGCGCTGGCCGTTACAGACGCCTCCTCGAGTAGGACGGTATCTACCGCGAGTGTGAATTGGATGCGTACGGTGTCGCCGGGTACAAGCTGCACGGGACGTGTTGTCCTGCGATACCCGACCGCGGACGCGTGCAGCTGATGGGCCCCGCTCACCGGGGCTGCAAATCGGAAATGCCCCGTGGCATCAGTGGCTGCCCCGAGGAGGGTACCCGCAAGTTGCACGTTGGCATAGGGCACCGGGTGGCTGCCCTCATCCATCACTACCCCTGTTACGACGGCCTGGGCTTGCGCGTGCGCCGAGAGGGGGGGCAGGAGGAAGCCTCCGAGAATAACAGCCCAGCAGCAGCGCACGGTGAACGCGGTAAACATGAGCGAGCGCAGTAGCGGAAAGAGCGTGTGTGGTAGCCTCTATCCCCTCCGCTCACTCCGCGTTCACCGCACGTCGACGAGCCGCGTCAGGGCTCGACGAGTCGTGGTGTTGTACGTGGTTAACGCGAACGCCTAAGCAGCTGGAGGGGGGGCCGTTTATGGAGCCGAGTTCGGGATCTCCCGCAGCGTAGGCGACTATTCCCGCCGCATACACCCCACGCTGTATCCGACCTATCGGCCTCTGTGCCGACGTGCAGCGGCTGGTGGAGGTCGCCCACGAGATCTCGGGAAGACGCTTGTCACGAAGCAGCCAGTCGAAATATCTGACCCGGTGAAGCGGCGGATCACACCAGCCGCTCGCGGACGGCGTCGACGCGCGTGCGGCCGACAGGGAGTGTGGTGCCATCGTGCAGTTCGACGGCGTAGCGGCTGCCCTCGCGGGCGAGGAAGTGGGCGACGGCGCTCATCCGAACGACGTACGAGCGGTGAATGCGCACAAAGTCATCCGGCAGCAGCGTGACGAGGCGTTTCAGCGGCTTGTCGTGCAGCGTGGTCGATCCGTCACGGAGCACGAGTTCGCTGTACGAGCCGGCGCCCTGCAGGGCGAGCACGCGCTCCACGTCGATCAGCGTGACGCGGCCGCTGGCGCGCACGGCGAGGTAGCGGGCCGGCGGGTCGGTGCGCGCGCCGGGAGCATGGAGGCGTTGCAGCGCCTGGGCCAGCCGCTCGCGCCCAAACGGCTTGCCGATGAAGTCGAGCACGCCGAACTCAAACGCTTCGATGGCGCGGTCCGTGTACGCCGAGATGACGATGGTATGGAACGCGCCGGCCACAGATGTGGTGAGCAGGTCGAAGCCATCCGCGCCGTGGAGGTTGAGGTCGAGGAAGAGCAGGTCGATGTCGCGTTCGAGCAGCGCGTCCTGCGCGGAATCGAGCCCCTCCGCCGCCTCGATGATGAGGTTGGCATCGTCCAGGATCGACCGCGTAAGGCGGGCGATGCGCCGGGCGATGATCGGCTCGTCTTCGACGATGAGGATGCGCATGCGGGTTGAAGGGTGGCGGGTTGTGGGTTGAGCGTCGAACGGTCTGGGCGGAGCGCGTGGAGAGGGTTGTCATCTCCAACGTGATTGGGAATTTAGAAACAGCAGACGCTCTGAATTTTCGATCAGGATCGTGAATGACTTTACGGTTGACAAGAATCGTGAAGCACCAACGGGGCGAAGCGATCTGTCAGTCACCACTGTGCAGTTCGATGATGGTCGTCCAGGTACCATTTCGAGATGTGCTCGTAAGCGACCCGGCCTCGCCGAAGCTCTCGCGGAGGCGGGCCCTCACGTAACGAAGGCCGGTACCTTCGCGCCCCTCCGCCGAGGCAGGGCCGTTGCGCGGCGTGCGGAGCGTGTACCGCCAGCCGCTGTCCAGCGAATCGCCGGTTAGTTGGAAGCAAACAGTGGGCGCCGTGTAGCGGTTATGGGTGAGCGCGTTTTCGAGGAGCGTGTGAAAGATGGCTGGCGGCACCGGCGCCTCGGGCTCGACGCCCTCAACCTGCAGTTTGAACGTGCGGTCCTGCCGGTAGCCCATCACTTCGAGGTGCCGCCGGCAGAGAGTGAGCTCCGTTGCCAGTGGAATGCGGGTCTGGTCGGACACGTCAACGAGCAAGCGGAGCTCGTCGGCCAGCGCCTCGATGAAGCGCACGCCGACGTCCGGCTGCTCCTCCATCCACTCCATCGCGGCGGTGAGCGTGTTCATCAGGAAGTGCGGTTGGAGGTGCTTCTTTAGGAGTTCGATTTCGAGCCGGGCGGCAGCCAGCTGGGCGGCCTCGCGCTGGCGGCGCTGCTCGCGCATCTGCAGGCCCAGCGAAGCGAGCAGGGCGACCACGATCAGTGCGAAGGTCGGAAAAAAGTACGTGTCGATGAACCACCAGCCCGAGGCCGCCAGTCCGCCAATACTTGCGCCCACGCCCGACAGCGCCGGTACCGCGCCACGCTTTTGCTGGACGACGGCCCATCCGACCACGCCCAGCGATGTGGTAAGCGTGCTCCAGAACATCCAGTAGTGTTGCTCATCCGTCGAGGCCGGCAGGAGGAGCGACAGCGTAAGCAGCCCCGCGAGCCCAGCCATCACGGGCCGCGTGTGCGGGGCCTCAAACTGGTGCATGAAAAACAGCGGCAGGAGCCCAGCGACGGCGGTGGTGAGCGCTGTCAAAACATGTATTCGGACGGGGTGCCAGTCGTACGAGTAGTTGATGACGGCCCGTGTGACCTCGGTGGCCAACAGCGCGGCCACGCACAGGCAGAGTAGACTGAAGAGCCCAAGTGCGGTGCTGCGGCGGTCGAGCGCGTACAGCACGGCACAGTACACCATGATGATCAAAAAGCCGCCCAGGAACAGAAAGGGCACCAGCGCCCAGTCCGTCCAGTCGGTGAGGAGCGACGCGTACGGGCCGACCTCAAAATCGTATAGGTAGTACGCGAAGTCCGGCGGCATGTAGAAGTTGGAGAGCCGCACAGCGATAACGTGCTCCCCCGGTGTGTAGAGTGAGTCGGGGACAGGGAAGACGGCGCGGATCGTGCCGGGCTCCTCCTGCGCGCGAGTGGGGCCGACGCGTCCGTTCCGCCCGATGAGCACGCCGTCCCAGTACACCTCGGCGGCAGCCAGCATCGACAGCTTGAGCCCGTACGGCTGGAACGGCGCACGCGTCGAATCCATCGTGATGCGCGCCCGCATCCAGTGGATGCCGAGCGAATCCGGGGCGGGGTAGAGCCATTCGGTGGGCCAGGTGCTGTCGTCGTACGCCGGGTCGGCCCAGCGCGGGTCGTCGCCGAACCGGACGGTGCCCTGCCGGATGTCTTTCGATGCGGTGTCTTGCCCGAGCGCGGTCGGCACCGACAGCCCGACGCTGAGCACCAATAGGGCGAATGCAGTGAGGCGGGCGTGCATGGCGGGGCGGCGTGAGAAGGAGAATGTCTGCGCAGTATACGCCCGAGCCTCGGCAGAGATGAGCCGTTCGCCCCTACTGCGAGACGTTCGCCGATCCGGTCGCATCCCGCGCGGCGCGGATCGGTCAATGTATATCCACTCAACTACCATGATAAGCCTTACTCTCGATGCATATAACCACTCAAACAATCAGAGGTGTGAAGCCCATCGGTATCTCAAGCTGCACTGGTGCCGCTGCTTTGCTCGTTGCTGCGCTGGCCTGCGTTGTACTGCTACACAAACCCGTTCTGGCGCAGGCCTTTGAGCCGTATGCATTCGAGGTCGAAATCACCAAAACGGTCGACGCCGAGCGGGGTGAGATCATGGTCCCAGAGAACCGCTCCAATCCTGAGAGTCGGCAGATCCCCATCCGCTTCGTACGTCTTCGAAGCCGCGCCGACAGTCCCAACGCACCCATCGTATACTTGGCGGGAGGCCCCGGCGGAGCGGGTACTCGCGCCATGCGAGGGCAGCGCTGGCTGATGTTTGACCGGCTACGCGAGGAGGCCGATGTGATCATCCTCGACCAGCGCGGCACGGGCCTCTCAGATACGATGCCTCGGTGTACCTCGTCGGTGACGGTTCCGGCGGACAGCGCTACCACCCGAGCCTTGTACATGGGGGTTCACCGCCGGGCTGCTCAGGAATGCCTCGACTTTTGGAGCAGTGAGGGGATCGATATTCGCGGATACACGACCTGGGAAAGCGCTGCCGACATCGACGCGGTGCGCAGGGCCATCGGCGCGGAGCAGGTGAGCCTTCTGGGAATTAGCTACGGGACGCACCTCGCGCTTGCAACACTGAAGCGCTACCCCGAGCACATCGACCGCCTGGTGCTCGCCAGTGCGGAAGGGCTGGACCAGACCGTGAAGCGCCCCGCGCGCACGGACGCCTACTTCGCGCGTCTGCAAGCGGCTATTGATGCGGATTCGTTGTCGCGCTCCTTCTACCCAGACGTACGCAGTCTCATCGCAGGTGTACTTGACGAGGTGGAAACCCATCCGCCGACGCTTCTCGTTGACGATGACCCTGAGTTCTACCGCACGCTGGGCCGGTTCGAAATGCAACGCATCACGGGGTACATGCTTTCGGATCCCGGCCGTGTCGGGTCCATCCTCGAAGGCTACGCGGATGCCGCCCGAGGCGATTACACCTGGTTTAAGAACTACTTTGACTGGTTTGTGGGCGACAACATCATTTCGTTTGATGGCATGGCGCTGGCCATGGACATCGCTTCGGGGGTCTCGCCGGAGCGATCCGCACGTGTCGCAGCCGAGGCCGAGACCGCATTGCTGGGCGATGCGGTGAACTTCCCGATGCCGCATCTTCAGGACGCCGTTCCTGGTCTTGACTTGGGCGAGACCTTCCGGGGGCCCATCGTCAGTGGCCGGCCTGCGCTTTTCCTCTCCGGAACGCTCGACGGGCGCACCTACCCGGAATCACACGCCGAGATCGCCAGCGGGTTTTCCAACGGTGCTATCGTAACGGTTGAGAATGCCGGGCACAACCTTTTCTTTAGTCACCCCGACATCACGGGCATCATCGCCGACTTCTTCGGCGGCGCACCGGCTGAGCAACGCACGCTCACGGCCCCGCTGCCCCGCTTCGTGCCCGATTGAAAATGGGCTGGGCGGAAACCGCATGCGAGACTTCTCATCCCATCCACACCTCGAATCCCATTTACTCCCCCGCTTCTGCTCATCCTACCGTGGCCCGCCAATGCTCAGCTGCGAAAATGCAAAGGTAAGAACGAGCAATACACCTACGACGGAAATGACGTGAAACGTTCGGTTGCGATAGCGTGCAAGGCCTACGAAAAGACCTGCGAACACCAAGTTTGGGAACTGAAATGTGAACAGTTCAGCGGCCTCTTTCCATCCTAAACGACCGTCATCGAGTATTGGTGGCAATCGACTTGATATGTTAAGAGCAATAGCCAGGGCGAAATATACTGCGAAGAGCAGCCAGAGGTATGGACTATTGGATTCGTAGAACGCTCTCAGGTCGATGCCTTCAGACGGTACCTGGTCGGGGAGTGCTGCTGCATTAATGAGAAAAAGGACGATGAGACCTGCCATGACCGGAAAAAACTCAGCGACTGTGTACACTTCTATGGCCTCTGCTGGATAGAGCTCCCACCAGACATTGAGCACCAACACCACTGCCAGGAGTGCTGTAGCCAGCGGCAACCAGTCCCACTCCACCTGGCGCCGTGCACGCAGCAGCCGGTGCAGGCTGGTAGCCAGGTCAGCTATTGCCAAACCGACGATAATAGAGACAAGAGGCAGCAGGTATTCAAATGGATTCATGACTTTCGGTATGGTAAGAGGAGCGCGCCCCAGCAATACGCAGCAGCAGATTAGACGTTACTCCTGCAGAATAGGGGCTCAAGACGCCAAACGCAGCTTCTGCGCAACTGCGCTACACACGCTGCAGGCTACCAATCTGCACTTCAGCCGGAAGAAGCCAGCAGTCCGAGCGGCAAATGCTGTCTGAGCCGCACCCTTCTGCAATCTGGAGTTGAGTGCTCAGCAAGTAGCGACCTGGTTTACTGAAACTGCCGCACTGCGGGCGGGCGGCTGCATCGGCGCGCGCTTGGCGGTCGAGCAGTCGGGGCCAACGGCCTGCATCATCGGGGGCTTCACTGCGACGCCGAAGTGGCCCGACGCGGACACACTCATCCTCCCCATGCGCAGAGGGCCCGACAACCGGTGGCGCATCACCGCCGACGTGGACAACCGCCACCGCTGATTGTGCAGCCGCTCAAGCTGCGCAACGGACTGTACGTGCTCACGCCTGTGCCCTCCGCAGCGATCGCTACCCTGGTATCGTTTTCGTGGGCGGGCCGATAGCACGCAAAGCCAAGCACGCACGGCCAGCAGGCGTTGCCTGTCAGGGTGCAGCGTTTGTCCATCCGGATCAGAGGTCGATGCTCACGCTACCACCAATCCCGAAGGTCATGCCGCCGACGTTCGTCACCGCTCGGGCGGTGAAGATGCTTTTCAACGTCACGGCGTTGTACCGAAACCCGTAGTGGAGGCCGAACGAGGCGCCTACGTTTGTGCGACGCACGTCGTCCGTCAGCAGGCGCAGCGGGGTGGTGCGCGATCGATCCAGGTACACATTGTCAGCCTCAAACCGAGGATCGTTGAGGAGCTGCTCGACGGTGCGATCGTCGTCTATCCCACCGAAGCGCCGCACCTGCTCCCCGCGCTGAAATTGCAGGGTGGGGCCGAGGTGGACGT
>JAAAOI010000116.1 GCA_009908945.1 Bacteroidota bacterium | reverse complement strand
AATACATAAAAATACGACATGCAAAGATCGAATGGTGTGTCCATGCAGATGATATAAAAATCAGGATCTATACGGAGCAACCTTCAAATGCAGCGAAACCCCCTTCGTCACGTACGGTTCCTCAAAATAAGTAGCCATTTTTGAGATGGTGAGTGTAACGTTTTATGCTACAGGATACCATATGAAAACGCGCGGAGGCGATGCGATCGATGGTACCACCCGATCTACCGCACCTCTCCGCGCTTCACGACCTACCTCATGTAACCATAGCGTAGATCATGCAATCCGTAATAACGAAATTTACAGCCGCTTTCGCAACCCTAACGCTTGTGGTGGGCCTGGCCCTGCCCTTAACGAGCCAAGCCCAGTCGCCGGTCGACATCGGCGTCCGCGGCGGCATAACTCAGGCCACCTTTTACGGCAATGACGTCGCCTCCAATGATTTTCGGCCCGGCTTCACGGGTGGGGCCTTCCTGAACTACCAAGTCAATGAAGCCTTCTCGATCCAGCCCGAGGTGCTCTACTCCGTGCGAGGCGCGAAGAACCACTTCAACGAGGCCGGCACCCTGGAGAACGTACGTGTGCGGCAGGATGTGATTGAGATCCCGGTGCTGTTCAAGCTAAGCGCTCCGCTTGCGCCGATCACGCCGCGCCTATACGCCGGTCCAGCCCTCGGCTTTCTCACGAACAGTGAGGTCAACGGCAACGATGCGGATGATGCCTTTGGCGATGCCGACTTCAGCGGCGTTGTCGGTGGCGAGATCGCCTTTGCTGTCAACAAGGGCCCGCTCAGCGAAATCGCTCTCGATGGCCGCTACACCCTCGGCTTAACCGAGCTGGGCGACGTTGAGGGCTTTGAAGAGGTCTCGACCAGCGCCTTCACCGGTACGCTGAGCCTGAGCTTCAGTCTTTAACCTGCGTCACATCAGGCAGACCCAGAGGACCGTCTCCCTTCGAGGCGGTCCTTTTTCTGTAGTGTGCACGTGGGCACGGAAAGGCCGGGGGTACGGGTCTTTCAGCCGCGTCGCGCATTGCATAGATGGGGCATGGCGAGCACGGCATCCCCGAACGGCCCCATGCCGCCATTCAGCGGCCCCGCCCTCCTCCCGAGATCCGCGGTAGTTGGAACGACCCAAGACGCGGATCATACGTGACGCGCTGCGATCCCCCTACGTCTATTTTACTGCTCACCATGACGGACGCGTCGCCCGCATGCCTTGCGCAGCTCCTCGATCGGCTTCGCAAGACGACGCAGCAGGGCAGTCGCGTTTCTATGGCGGACCTCCTGGACGAGGTCGGGCCCCGGTCCTTCGGCGTGCTCTTGCTCGTGGCCGGGCTCATCACCCTCATGCCCCTCGTGGGAGACATACCGGGCGTGCCCACCGTGATGGCCGTGTTCGTCGTCTTGGTAGCCGGGCAACTTCTCCTCCGACGGCGCCACCTCTGGTTTCCGGAGTGGCTGCTGAACCGGTCCGTGGGGGCTGAGAAACTTGAGACCGCACTCGACTGGCTGGAGCGTCCGGCACAGTTCATTGATCGGTGGCTGCAGCCGCGGCTCCAATGGCTCACCCATCGGGCGGCCGCTTACCCCATTGCGATCGCGTGCCTCTTCGTGGCCGCCCTGATGCCGGTCATGGAGGTGATCCCCTTCAGTGCCAACCTCGCGGGCGCGGCGCTTACGGCCTTCGGGCTCTCCCTCATTACCAACGACGGCCTGCTGGCCCTCCTCGCGTTCGGATGCACGCTGACCGCCTTCGGGCTCATCGTTTACAACCTCCTGTAGAAGGTTTCCCAACTGCGACGACGAACTCCCGGTGAGCATTGACGCTGGAGGTCTACCGAGGCCCTTCAGTGGGGCTACATCCTCACAAATCGCCAACGAACCGCATGCCTGACTATGACGCCATCGTGGTAGGCGCCGGGCCTAACGGGCTTGGGGCGGCCATCCAGTTGGCCCGCGCCGGGTGGGCGGTGCTCGTGCAGGAGCAGGCCGCAACCGTGGGCGGCGCTGCACGATCGGCGGCGGTGACCCGCCCGGGCTTCATTCACGACCTCGGGTCGGCCATCCATCCGCTGGCGGCTGCCTCCCCGCTCTTTCGGCAGCTCCCGCTACGCGCGTATGGGCTGTCCTGGGTCGAGCCGGAGCTGCCCTTCGCCCATCCCCTCGATGGCGGGCGTGCGGTGGCGTTGCATCGATCGCTGGCCCGCACTGCCGAGGCGCTCGGCCCTGACGGGCCGGCCTACCGCCGCCTCCTGGCACCGCTCGTTGACCGCTGGCCCGCCCTGCTGGACGAGGTTCTTCAGCCGCTGCTCCACGTGCCGCAAGCTCCCTTCCTGCTGGCCCGGTTTGGCCTCCGGGCCCTGTGCCCCGCGGCTCTCCTGGCGCGCGGCCTTTTTCGCACGGACGAAGCGCGCGCGCTCTGGGCCGGCGTAGCTGCACATGCAAACCTGCCCCTGTCGGCCCCCGGGTCGTCGGCTTTTGGTCTCGTGCTGAGCGTTGCCGGGCATGCGGTGGGGTGGCCTTTCCCAAAGGGCGGAGCCGGGAAGCTCACCCAGGCCCTGGCTGACTACCTGCGCGACCTGGGGGGGACCATCGAGACCGGTACGCGGGTGGAGCATGTAGACGCGCTGCCGAGCGCCCGGGCGGTGCTGCTCAATCTCACGCCCCGGCAGGTCCTCCGTGTGGCCCGGCACCGGCTCCCCCATCGCTATGCGCGCCGGTTGGCACAGTACCGGTACGGGGCGGCGGCCTTTAAGGTGGACTATGCCTTGAGCGATCCCATTCCGTGGGCGGCGGAGGCCTGCCGGCGTGCGGGAACGGTACACCTTGGCGGGACGATCGACGAAATCGCGTCGTCCGAGCAGGCGGTGGCCGCAGGCCGCACGGCCGCGGACCCATACGTCCTTCTTGCTCAGCAGAGCCGCTTCGACCCCACCCGCGCCCCCAGCGGCCACCATACCGCCTGGGCCTACTGTCACGTTCCGAACAGTTCGCATGCCGATCTCACCGGTCGCATCGAGGACCAGATCGAGCGGTTTGCTCCTGGCTTTCGCGATACTATTCTACGCCGGCACGTGATGGGACCTCAGGCGCTGGAAGCGTGGAACCCCAATTTGGTGGGGGGCGACATCAACGGAGGCGCGCTCGATCTGCCGCAGGTGGTGGCCCGGCCCCTTCTCCGCTGGAACCCGTATCGGATCCCGGCCCGGACGCACCGGGGCGCTCCCCTCTACCTGTCGTCGGCCTCAACCCCACCGGGCGGCGGCGTCCACGGGAT
>JAAAOI010000168.1 GCA_009908945.1 Bacteroidota bacterium | reverse complement strand
ATGGCTGCTACAGCTGGATCAACGAGTCCACAACCGTGCGTGCCCCCGCCTAATCACTGAATCCAGAAATCCAACGGGCCCGACCGTTCGACCTGCCTCCAAGCGCCGGCACCCCGTGCCGGCGCTTTTGTTTTGAGGGCAATCCGTTGCAACGACCGGCGGTGAACATGCGGCTTCGCTGCCGGCCCTACGGCAGCATACCGGAAGCGCCACGCGATCTGCTCCAGTAGCAGGCCTACAGCTTGGTATTGCGTCTTGTTATTGCGTCCGGTGTTCACGAGCTTACAGCATCCTGCTTGCCCTCTCCACACAACCCCTCCAAGCGCATGGCCTACATCGAAGAAGTAATTGGACGAGAGATCCTTGACAGCCGTGGTAACCCCACGATTGAAGTAGACGTCATCACCATCGAAGGGGTGATGGGGCGAGCTGCGGTGCCCAGTGGCGCCTCGACCGGCGAGTTTGAAGCCATGGAGCTTCGCGATGGCGGGGACCGCTACATGGGCAAGGGGGTGCAAACGGCTGTCGAAAGTATCAACAATGCCATTGCGGCCGAGCTCGAAGGATTTAACGTACTGCACCAGACGGAAGTAGATGAAACGCTCATCGCCCTGGATGGCACCGACAACAAGAGCCGGCTGGGCGCCAATGCCATTCTGGGCGTATCACTGGCTACGGCGAAGGCTGCGGCGGCTACCGTAGGGCTCCCGCTCTATCGCTACCTCGGCGGCGTCCATGCACGCACACTGCCCGTCCCGATGATGAACATCATCAACGGCGGCCGGCATGCCGATAACAACGTGGACATGCAAGAATTTATGGTCGTGCCCACCGGCGCGTCCCTGTTCTCTGATGCGCTGCGTATGGGTACCGAAGTCTTCCACAACCTGAAGAGCGTGCTCACGGAAAAGGGCTACGGCACAGCGGTGGGCGATGAGGGTGGCTTCGCGCCCAACCTGCAGTCCAACGAGGAAGCGATCGAGGTTGTCCTCCAAGCTATTGAGCGCGCGGGCTACATCCCGGGAGACGATGTGCACATTGCGCTGGACCCCGCCACCAGCGAAATGTACAACGACGGCGTCTACACCTTCTGGAAGAGCGATCCAGACACCAAGCGCTCCTCGCACGACATGGTGGCCTACTGGGAGCGCTGGGTTCGCGACTACCCCATCATTTCCATCGAAGATGGCATGGATGAGGAGGACTGGGACGGCTGGCAGCTGATGACGGACACGCTCGGCGATCAGCTCCAGATTGTGGGGGACGACCTGTTTGTGACCAACACCGAACGGCTGGCGCGTGGCGTCGATGAGGGCTCGGCCAACTCCATCCTCATCAAGTTCAACCAGATCGGGACGCTGACCGAGACGCTGGAGGCTATTGAGATGGCGCATCAGAACAAGTTCACAGCCGTCATCAGCCACCGCTCGGGCGAGACGGAAGACACGACGATCGCTGACCTGGCGGTAGCGACCAATGCCGGCCAAATCAAGACAGGATCAGCCAGCCGTAGCGACCGGACTGCGAAATACAACCGCCTGCTCCGCATTGAAGAGCAGTTGGAAGGGGTCGACTACTATCCGGGCATCGACGCGTTTCGTTTCTAACACCTGTCGCACGGGTGGCCCCAGCCTCCCCGCCCCAGCTAACCCGATCGCCGATCCTCCTACTCAGGCCTCCTCTACTCATGGCGTCCGTCTTCTCCCTCATCGCGCAGAGCCGCCGTCTGCTCATCGGCGGCGCACTACTGGGCGTGTGCGTGTGGGTACTGCTGCTGGACAGCCACAGCGTGGTGGACCGCGTCCGCTGGCATCAGGAGCATGCCGCGCTTTCTGCTGAAAACGAGCGGCTACGGGCCAAGATCGATACGCTTCGCGACCGGCTGGAACGCCCGCTCTCCGACGAACTCGTCGAGCATATGGCCCGGGAGGAGTACGGGATGCAGCGGGCGGGCGAAACGGTGTACCCGCTCACTACATCCACTCCGTAGCCCTGCCCACCGCTTTTTCGTCCTGCTTCTTCATTTACGATCTGTGCTATGCCTCGCGTTGCCATAGGAGTTGACCTCGGCGGTACCAGCATCAAGGCCGCTCGCGTCCATGAAGCCGCTGGAATGGTAGAGGCGCACAGCGTCCCGACGGAGGCTGCAGAGGGCCCTTCCCACGTGCTCGATCGCATCGCTCATGTCGCGCGCAAGCTGGGCGCTGACGGCCCTGCGGTGGAGGGCATCGGCATCGGCGCCCCTGGCGGCGTGAGCTGGGACCGGACCACCGTTACGCGTTCGCCTAACTTCCCCAACTGGGGTACCGTGAACGTGCAGCAGGGCCTCACCGAGCGCCTCGGGTTCGCCGGCCCTATCGTGGTGGGCAACGATGCCAACGTAGCCGGGCTGGGCTCCGCCTTCCACGGCGCGGGCCGCGCCCACGACAACTTCATCATGGTTACCCTCGGCACCGGCGTGGGCGGAGCCATCATCTACCAGAACAAAATCTTCCGCGGCAGCACCGGCGGCGCGGGAGAGATTGGACACATGACCATCGACTACGAAGGGCCGCTGGCACGCTCGGGCGTGGCTGGCGCCATCGAGGGCTACCTCGGGCACGAGTTCATCGCGCGCCATGCCCAGCTTCGCTTGCTGAACGAAGACACCATCGTCCCTGACCTCCTCCCCGATGGCGATCTCTCCCAGGTCACGACCAAAACGCTCAGCGAAGCCGCCCGCAAAGGGGACGCGCCGGCTATCGAGGTGCTGGCCTGGGCCGGCCACAAGCTCGGATGCGTGCTGGGCTCTGCTATCAACCTGCTGGACATTCGCACGGTGGTGGTCGGCGGGGGCGCCTCAGCCGCTGGTAATTTTATCCTGCAGCCCGCCCGTGACACCGTTACGGACTACGTGACGCCGGCGCTGCAAGACGGTATCGAGATCGTGCAAGAAACCCTCGGAAATGAGGCAGGTATTCTGGGCGCTGCACGTCTTGCCTTTCAGCACCTGGATTCGTATGCCCCCTCCTCTGGCGCATCTTAAGCGGCGTGAGGCCAGGGTGCGCCGGTGCACCGGGCACTGGCTTGTGGTGCTGGTGCTGCTCTGCTTCGCCCCGATGGCACAGGCCCAGGACGCCCCTCCTGATACGACGGCTGCGGACACGACGGTTGCCGACACGACGGCAGCAGATACCACAGAAGCCTCAGGCCGCCCTGTCTTACCCGACGCTCCGCCGGTCGCAGCTGCCGACACCCTCTTCAGCAGCCCTGAGATTGCGCCCGCGCCGTCCCGGGAGGCCGATCGTTCGCGGCA
>JAAAOI010000040.1 GCA_009908945.1 Bacteroidota bacterium | reverse complement strand
CTGGATCATCCGAATGCTCACGGGCCAAGGCTGCGAAGTCTGCGCCCTCCCGCAGCTCTCCGGCTAACTCTGCGGCCCGCGCCTGTGCGCCGGCGTCATCGCCATCATTGGTATTGATGAGAATGTGACGGGCGCGGACGGACACTTGCTCGGCGGGTTGCAGAGCGCGAATCTTGATGAGATTTACCTGATTATTGGCGACCACCGGGCCCACGACAGCCCCGGGCTCCATCTGCTCTGCAATTGCCGATGCAATGGGGTCGGCAAGGTCGGTCAGGACGAAGAAGGCATCCGTGAGTTGACGCGTTGAGGCATTGCGCTGAAGGAAATCGCCTGGATCCTCCGCAGCAGCGAAGCTCTCCTTCATGTCTTCCAGGTCCTCGAGGAAGGCCGTCGTATCCTCAGGTGCCGGGACCTTAGGGATGGACGCGTACTGAAACGCGTACGAGCGCTCGCGCCGATAATCCTCTCGGTGCTCGTCGTAAAAGGCGCGGATGTCGCTTTCGCTTACGTCTACGGCGTCGTTGGGCAGTGCAGCATACCGCAAGGCGACGTATTCGGCGTCGGCCCGCAGGTGCTCCCGGGTATGGGCCATCTGGACATCAGCCGGGGAGATGCGGACGGACGATTCCAGCAATGTCACGAGCTTTTGCTGCCGTCGCTCCTGCCGCAGGAAGTCCTCCAGCTGTAGCCACTGCTCCCGCAGTTGCGGGTCCTGGTCCATATTATCGACCACATTCTGAATCATGCTGCGGTCGATGTTGCCCTGTTCATCACCGAAGTTAGCCACGATCACCGGGTGGGGATTCTGTAATGCCGAGCCGGTCCATCTCATGCTTGATGAGGCGGTCCTCCACGAGGCCCTCAAAGGTACGCTGTTCTTCGATATCGCGCCGCTGGGCCGACACCTGTTCGCCGGTTTGCTGCCGATAGACTTCCAGCCGCTGGTCCAGGGCTTCACGATATTCCTGATGGGAGATGGACTCGCCGTCAACCACGATGAGGTTGGAGGCGCTGGTGCCACTGATGACGTCGACGCCACCCGAGTCTTGAAGCACCCAGATTACGCCAAACGCAAAAACGAGAATCCAGAGAATAATCCCTGTATTCTCGCGAATATTAGTCATTGTGCCCATGAGGCAGCCCTGTAATGTGTGGGGGGTACAGCGAAACCCCACCGAGGTGGGGAGTACGCGCGCAAGCGAAGGCTTGTGGCGTCAAGTCTACCTGTACCTTACCGTAACGAAAATGTTCGCGCCGCAGGACCACGGGCCGGCCAGTCGTCGCTCGGCGGGAGGGGCTACGCGGCGATAGCCTCGGTGCGGCTAAGCTGGGCACGAAGGGTGCCTCGGATCTCGCTCAGGATCTGAGAGATGCGGGCTTCGGTCAGGTCCATCAGTTCAGCAATGTCCTTCAGGCGGAGCTCTTCGTAGTAGTAAAGCCCCAGAATGGTCTGGTCGCGGTCGGGCAACTGCGCAATGAGGGCGCTTACATACTGATGAAGCGACCGGCGGTCGATAGCGTCAAAGTCGTGGCGGGCATCCGGATGCATGAGCGTATCGAGCAGGCTGCGGTCGGTATGAGCGGAGAGGGGATCGTGCAGGGGCTGGGCGTAGCGGCGCTGCGAGAGATGCAGCAGGTAACGGTAGTCCTCCAGCGACATGTTCATGGCTTCGGCCACCTGGGCCTCTGTGGGGTCGTCCCCTAACTCCTGCTGTAGGTCGTCATAGATGCGATGAGCCTTTGCAAGGCGCCGTCGCCGCTCGCGTGGCAAGGTATCGATAGAGCGGAGGTAATCGACCACAGCGCCCCGCACGCGGCCATAGGCATACGAGACAAACGGTGTGGTACGGGAGGTGTCGTAGGCATCCAAGGCCTGCAGCAGCCCAATATAGCCTACGTGCTCGAGGTCTTCGCGGGTAGCCAGGATGGTATCCGGGACGTTGAGCCGGTTGACGAGCGAGCGTACGAACGGCAGGGCAGCCCGCACCAATGCATCGCGATTTTCGGGGGTTGGGGCCGCGGTGTGCGCTTCAGCAAGCTGTTGCAGATCGCGTTTCATGAGAACAAGAGGCTGGCGGTGGAAAGGCTCGTTCATCACAGCAACTGGTGTGCTGCGCAGTGGCCTTCCCGTGGTTCAACCACCGTGCCACCCCCTCCTGAGGCACTGCCCGGGGCATCCCACCGTACCGGGGCCTCCGCTGCTTGCTCGCCTTCCCTGTCACCTCACAGCCCCATCATATGGCCCTCAGGGGCTTGATTAAGCATATTCCAAACCGTGCAGGGGCCCCGCGGGCATGGCCAGCCGGCAACCGGGCCGCGCTACGCCCACACCCCGCTTGCGCTCCCCGCAGCGCCCGTCCACGAACGGCAACCGTTACCGTCGGGAGATACGAAAACCTTTCACGTAAAAAGGTAACGGCGGCGGGGCTGTCGGAGCGGTCGGCCACGATGCGCCGAGCGCCCCCTGCGTAACCCCACTTGTACTTCCACGGTTGGTCGTTGTACCTTACGCGTCCACTGTGCCTTTTAACCCCTAATCCTCTCTGGGATGGCCGATCAACCCCATGTGCTGTTTGTCGATGATGAGCAAATGCTCCACACGTTGTTCACGCGGTTGTTTAAGCGGTTCGACATCCAACTGACGCACTGCATGAGTGCCCTCCAGGCCGTTGACCTGTTGGAAGAGCACACCTTTGACCTGGTCATTACCGACTTCATGATGCCCGACATGGACGGGGTGGAGCTGTTGGCCCACATCCGGGAGCGGTATCCGTCGGTTCGCGTCATCATGATCACGGCGCACGCCAACGTGCAGCATGCGGTGCGGGCAATGAAGACCGGGGCTATCGATTACATCCCGAAGCCCTTCTCGACGGATGAGCTCATGGAGCGCGTGCAGCGTATACTGGCAGAGGAGGAGCCTGCCGCTACAGCTCCCGTCGCTGCCCCGGCCCAGCCCCCCTCCGGCGCAGCCGACTCCTTCATCGGCGAGCATCCGTCCATCCAACGGCTCAAGGAGATGCTGCCGCTACTTAGCCAGAACCGAGCGCCCGTCTTCATTCAAGGGGAGAGCGGCACCGGAAAAGAGGTGCTCGCCCGGGCCATTCATCAGGCCAGCCACCGGGCCGAAGAGCCCTTTGTGGCCCTGAACTGCGCAACGCTGCCGTCTGAACTGGCGGAGAGTCATTTGTTTGGCCACATCAAAGGCGCTTTTACCGGTGCGGTGGCGGATATGACGGGTGCGTTCGAAAAGGCGGACGGTGGTACGCTCCTCCTGGACGAGGTCACCGAGGTAAAACAGAGCATTCAGGCTAAGCTGCTGCGTGCCCTGCAAGAGCGGGAGTTCGTAAAGGTAGGATCGTCCAAACCTCAGGCGGTAGACGTGCGCGTCATCGCGACGAGCAATCGCAACCTGCAAGAGGCCATGGAGGAGGGGACCTTTCGGGAGGACCTCTACCATCGCCTATCGGTGTTTCCGCTGACGCTACCGCCGCTGCGCGATCGCGCCTCGGACATCCCCCGGCTCGTAACGTTTTTCATCTCAAAGTACGCTGCGCTGTACGGGTTGCCTGAAAAAGAGGTCTCGGATGAGCTCATGCAAGACTTCACCTCCCGGCCCTGGCCGGGCAATGTGCGCGAGCTGGAGAACATGGTACAGCGCGGAGTCATCCTCTCGGCTGACCGCGAGGTTATCCTGCAGGAAGATGTGGTAAACGATTTCTTTAGCGACAAAAAACCCTCCTCCACCGGAGCGGCTGACTTTGTGCGCGCAGGCAAGACCATCGAGGAGATGGAGCGGGAAATGATCTTGAAGACCCTGGAGCACACCGGTAACAACCAGAAAGAAGCGGCGAAGCGCCTGGGCGTCAGTGCCCGCACCATTCGCAACAAGCTGACGAAGTACCGAGAAGAGGGGCATATCCCCAAGTAGCGATCGACAGCATAAGTCGAAGTGCCTGTAGAACCGCGTGGCGTTTTGCGCTGGCTGAAGGACCTATTCGGGTGCCTCTGTCGGAGCAGGAGGTAGGGCCGGAGGTGGAGGGGAGTCATCACGGCTTTCTTCCACCAGATCATCCGTCAGTGGGCCAGCCACCTCATCCAATACCTCAGGTCGCCGATAGAAGCCCTCACGGATGCGTTGCTTGAGCTGCCGTAGCCGGTCGGCAGGCAGCGAGTCGTCGCAAGCATGGGGGGGCGTGCGGAGGGCACCAGCCGGATGAGCGGAGGCAAAAGGGGGATGGTAGGCCAGTGCATAGAGCCAAAAGGGACCTCGCATGGGGCGTCGTAGAGTACCGTGGCAAAGGCGCCCGTGGGGTGTGCGTTGCGCCGGGCGCGTCAGGTTCAGGCGGTCGTATCGACGGCGCGCTGCGATATATTAAGGCACCTTTGGAGCAAATAATGTCGCTTGATTGCTCCGCGAGTCGAGCGTGCGGGGCAGAGATGGGCGCCGGGCGAGGAGGGAAAGGCGCCCCCGATCTTGGGCAAGGCACAGACCGCTTGGATGACCCACGACCCACCGGCGCTCAGGGGGCAGCGTGGTAGGCGCGTGCTTTCTCGACGGCGCCGGTGCGGAGGCAGAGCCCCACAATGCGGCGGCGGAGCGCATCGGCCGGGACGCCCGGGGCATCCAGCGTGAGGTAAAGGCGCAGCGCGGCCTCCTCCCACCCCTGATCTACCAGCGCCTGCAGCAACGCGTCAGACGCAGCAAACGCGTCGGGCGTGATGAGCTGCCGGGCCGCCGCTACCGCGCCTTTCTGCTGCGCAGTGTTGACGCACAGGCGGAAAAGATCGTGCAGCAGCCCGGGAGGCATCGCGTCGAGTGAGGGGTACGCCTGCTGCAGATGCTCGCGCGCGGTGCCGCGCTCCTGTTGCTGAAAGGCCCATGCGGCCAGCGCGGTGTGGTACGCGGCCGGGGTGAGCGGTTCATCCCACAGGCCCCAGGCAGGAGCATCAACGGGCTGCGCAGCGAGCAGCGCGGTGGCTTCTGCATGGGCATGCCGGCGGCTGAGGATGTCACAGTGCAACCGTAGGGCAAACCACTGCTGTGGCGCGAGCTCCTGGGAGCGCTCAATCCAACGCAAGGCCTTATCAGTGTTGCCGAGTGCCTGCTCTACGCGGGCCCGGGCCGCGCTCAGGGCGGCTTGTTCGCCAGCGGTGGCACCGCCCGAAGCCCGGAGCCCCGTGCGCGCCGCGCGCCACTGCCCCGCCTGGAGCGCCCGCCATATGGGGCGAAGAGTGGCCGACAGGGGAATGGCTTCACACCGAGGCGGCGGAAGGTGGTACGACTTCAGCGTGACAGGGGGCGTATCCATGCAGGTGGCGGTCAAGTGGTACGGGACGCTTGGGTAGGCACGTGGGAGACAAAACCCTGCCAATGCACGGTGGAGCCTCGTATGGAGCTTTGCAGGGCCGGTATCGGTACTCTTTTCCGCTGTCGCACCACAGGTTTTTCCCTCCGTCGATTCTTTTACCCTGAGGTCCCTCGCCGTGCAGATCATCCGACGGTCCACGCTTACATACTACGCACTCCTTGCACTCATCCTCGGGGGCAGCGCGGCTATCGTTCTGTGGCATGCCGAAGAGGCCCCCTGGTGGGCGCTGCTTGTCCCCGCCGTACTGGCCCTCTGGGCCGGGCGTCGCCCGTTCCGCCGATGGCGCGTGGCGCAGCAGTCCTTTCCGGAGGTGTGGCAGCAATGGCTCGCGCGGTTCGTGCCGCTGTATGGCGCGTTCGATGACGACGCCCGGGCGCGCTTCGAACGCGATGTGCTGTTTTTTTTGGACGAGTGGCGGTTTGAGGGCGTTGCGGATACGGCCGTGCAGGACCGCCACCGGTTGGCCGTGGCCGCTGGGGCTGCGCTCATCCTGCACGGACGCCCGGATTGGGAGCTGCCCACAAAACGCACGATTTTGCTCTATCCCGATCGATTCGACGATGACTACCTGGAAGGCCAGGGTGCCGACTACGACGGTATGGTGCACGCCCAGGGCCCAATCATCCTTACCCGGCAGGCGGTGGAGCAAAGCTGGGCCTACCCGCACAATGGAGATAACGTTGTGCTGCATGAGCTGGCCCACCTATTCGATTTTACGCACGCCGAGGCCGTTGGCGTGCCCACCCTCATGGATCCGGCCTCTGCTGAGGCCTGGGAGCGGTTGGTGAGGCAGGAGATGCGCCGAGCTGCGCGCGGGCAATCGCTGCTGCGGCCGTACGCTGCTGACTCTGCCGAGGCCTGGGAGCGGTTGGTGAGGCAGGAGATGCGCCGAGCTGCGCGCGGACAATCGCTGCTGCGGCCGTACGCTGCTGAAAACGGGGCCGAGCTGTTTGCGGTAGCCGTGGAGAACTTCTTCGAGCGGCCTGATGTGCTGAAGCGGCGCCACGAAGCGCTGTATAACGCCCTGGCCAATTTCTTCAACCTGGATGTAGCGGGCCTGCAACGAAAATCCCCATAAAGCAGATGCGGCGAGGGCTTACGTCACAGGCCCGGCCGCGGTGGCTGTTTCCGGTAGGGTATGGCGGTAGGCTCCGCTTTGGATGGCGTCGGCGATGAAATCGAACGCCCGATCAATTTCTGCAGGTGTGTTCCATACAAAAGGTGCCATGCGCAGGTAGCGTTGCTGCCGGCTGTCGGTGTACACGTCGCGTTGCTTCAGATAGGCGCAGAGGCGGTCTGCGGCATCAACCTCCAGAATAACCATCGCGCCCCGGCGTTCGGCGGGACGGGGCGACCGAAGGGGGATGCCGGCGGCGTCGGCGCGGGCTATGCACTGCTCCGTCAGGGCCAGTGAATGCGCCCGCACCTCGTCGATACCTGCCCTGCGGAGGATGCGCACCCCCTCCACGGCATGATACATGGAGGCTACAGCCGTCGTGCCGCCCATAAACCGGCGCCGCACATCCGGATGGACGCCCGGCTCGGGCTGGAACCCGAACGGGTCGTCGTCCCCAAACCAGCCCGTCATCCGCGGGGTGAGGTCCAGCCCGTCCCGAAGGTAAACAAACGCATTCCCCGACGAGCCACACGCCTCCTTCAGCAGGCCCCCCATGTATAGGTCAGCACCCAGGGCCTGGACGTCTACGGGCACGGACCCAACGCTGTGGTACCCGTCAATCACGAAGAGCCCGCCGTGGGCATGGACGGCATCTGCTACTGCGCGAAGGGCATCGGGCGGCAACAGTTCGCCGGTTGTGAAGCCTACGTGGCTCACGACGGCAAGCGCGGTGTCGGGCCTGACGGCCTGGGTGACAGCGGTGACGTCGATGAAGCCTGCGTCTGTGAGCGGTACGACGGTCAACGAGAGGTCAAACACGTCTTGCCACTGCTTCACGCTGTGCTGAACGGATGGAAACGCCGCCTCCGTAATAACCACGTGCCGCCCCGAGGCAAAGACCTCGGGCGCCGACAGCACGTACTGCATGGTGGTGTGCACATTAGGCTGCAGGATGCAGGTGTGCGGAGGCGCCTCAAGGAGCGGGGCCACAAAGTGCTCGGCCAGATACTCCGGCAACGACCACCATCCTACGTCCTCACCGCTGGCCGGCCGCCAGTGGTTGGGGACGCGGTTCCAGGCATCCACGCCGCGCTCAGCCCAGTCGTCGGTAAAGGCTTGCATGAGCGCTGGCACAGCCTTCGGCATCAGGCCATGCGTAAAGGCCCGAAGTTCAACGTGGGGAGGAGCGGGGAGGACAAACGCGTCGCGGAGGTCAAGCATCAGCTTGCGGATTGAAGGAGTGGACCAGGTACCGCTATACGGTTCGATCGCAGGGCGGTTTAGTGTTGCCTGCGGATGCCGATACACGTAACAACCTACCACGCAAACCCTCCCGGTTGTCCTATGGAACCCAATGGCACCGCCTCCTCACCTCCCGCCCTCTCAGACGTTGATGGGTTCGATCCGCTGAAGCTTCGCGATCGCGTGGTCATCAAGCTGCTGTTTGAAGAGATCGTCCGGGAGGAGCAGGTCGCGAAAGCCTGGGAGGCGTGGCGTCAAAAGCCACGTCACAAGCGGCCCGCACTCTGGCGAGCCGTGATGGAGGTGCCGGGCGTAGACG
This sequence comes from Bacteroidota bacterium, assembly GCA_009908945.1. Taxonomy (GTDB): domain Bacteria; phylum Bacteroidota; class Rhodothermia; order Rhodothermales; family Salinibacteraceae; genus Tc-Br11-B2g6-7. Next base: position 10,342 of record JAAAOI010000040.1, on the reverse strand, counting down.
CCAGCCGTATACGGGAGTCCGCCGCCGAAGCCTATGCTTTTGAGAAGGTGACCCTCGCCACCGAAACCGTCCGCGAATTTATCGAAACGGTCGGTGATGTATTCGCGGACGATGAGTGGGCACAGCTTCGCGAGGCGCGTATCGTTCCGGTGACCTACACGCGGGAATCGGGCGAGCGCGTGATGGTCTTTGGCACCGATGAGCCGACGCGGCATAACGTGAACACCGTGCTCAAAAGGGTGTCTCCCCAGCGGTTCGAGATTAAGTTTCTGCCGACGGAAACGCTCGACCAGATGCTCAAGCATCTGCGGCGGCAGCGGAACGAGTACATGGATCTGGTAGAAGGGGGAGAGGTCGCCGTTGACCTCGGGTCCAACTTTGACCAGGACAGCGGCGGCATCAACCAGGACGAGCTGGAGTCCCAGATGAGCCGCTCCGCGCTCATCAACTTATTTGAAGCGATGCTGGTGGAAGCGGTGCGGCAAGGGGTATCCGATATCCATATTTTGCCGGGAGAACAGCGGCAAGTGGAAATCCTATTCCGCCGTAATGGAGAGCTCCAGCCGTGGCACACCAACAAGCGCATCCATCCAGAAGCGTTTCTGGCCGTAGTGAAGGACAATACGCTCAACGTGGACCGTTTTGAGCGAGCGAAAGCGCAGGATGGATTCATCCAGCGTACGGTGGACGACACCATCATCCGGTACCGGGTCTCGGTGCTGCCGATTACCACAACGGATCATGAGATGCACGCCGAGTCTGTCGTGATTCGTGTGCTGGATGACCGCAATGTGATCGGGAGCCTTGGCGAACTGGGGCTGCCGGAGGGGGCGTATGCGCAGGTGGAGCGGGCCATCCGGCAGCCGTATGGCATGGTGGTTCTTACCGGACCTACGGGGTCTGGTAAGACGACCACGCTCTACGCTGCGCTCCAGGAGGTCGTAACGCCCCGGCTCAACGTGATTACGGTGGAGGATCCGGTTGAGTATGTGCTGCCTGGCGTACGACAGATTAAGCTAAGCCATAAGCTGCGGATGGAGGAGGCCATGCGCTCCATTCTTCGGCACGACCCGGACATCGTGATGGTCGGTGAAATGCGGGACCGGGCGACCGCCGAACTGGCCATCAAACTGGCAAACACCGGCCACCTGACGTTCAGCACGCTGCACACCAACGATGCCCCCAGTGCGGTCAGTCGGCTCTACAAAATGGGCATCGAGCCCTTCCTGATCGCCAGTTCGATTAATCTGGTGGTGGCGCAGCGGCTTATCCGGACCCTCTGCCCCGATTGCAAAACGCCTGTGGAGGAATCGCCGGAAATGCTGGAGGCGTACGGCTTCACCGATATCCCCGCCGACACGGTGTTCTACACGGCGAACCGTGACTCCAACTGCATGACGTGTGGCGGCACCGGCTTTGATGGGCGCCGTGCGATCTGTGAAGCGCTGCCCTTTACCGCCGACATCCGCACGCATATCGTGACGGCGGGCGACACGGTGGCCGAGCAGGAGATCCAGGCCTCGGCGGTAGAGGCTGGGATGGTGACGCTGCAGGGAGCCGCGCGCGAGGCGGTGCTGCGCGGTGAAACCTCGCTGCAGGAAATGCTGCGGGTGGTATTCACGGGTATGGAGTAGCGCACCGGAGGCCCATGCGCGTTCCAGACGGGCGTCCCGCTGTAGGCAGGATCTGATTCCCGCTGGCTCAAAAAAAGGGCCTCCTGTCCAAAGACAAGAGGCCCGCACCGGTGCCGTGCTGTGCCTTGAGGGCGCAGCCGGCTACGCCTGCTCTACCACATGGACGTACCGACGGCCGCGGCGGCGGGCGAAGACTACCTCACCAGCTGACTTGGCGAAGAGCGTGTCGTCACCTCCGCGTCCTACGTTGGTGCCGGGATGGAACTTGGTACCGCGCTGCCGCACGATAATGGAGCCGGCCGGCACCATCTCGCCGCCAAAGGCCTTCACGCCCAGGTACGAGGGGTTGGAGTCGCGGCCGTTTTTTGTTGAACCTAATCCTTTTTTATGTGCCATTGCTACAAATAGAGTCTGGTGGTGGTACGTCTGATCGATACTGCTAACGGGTGTGACCGTTTTATGCAGAGGCTGAAGCGGGCGCTTCGTCTGCAGTGGATGCAGTCTCGTCTCCAGTAGTGATGCTATCAATGCGGATCTTCGTGTACTGTTGCCGGTGTCCGCGCTTCACTTTGAATCGCTTGCGCCGTTTCTTTTTAAAAACGAGCACTTTATCGCCCTTTACATGATCAACAACGGTAGCTTCTACGGTAGCGCCGTCCACCGTCGGGGTGCCTACCGTGACGGTTTCGTCATCGGAGAGGAGCAGGACGCGGTCAATCGTGAGCGAGTCTTCCGGGGCCGCATCACGGTGGTAAGGCACGATCGCGCACTTTAAATTGTTTATCGGAGACTTCAATAATGGCGTACATGGGACCTCTGCTTTGGAGCACCGGGCTGGGTACCGATGCGAGAGTTAACGGCTATCGAGCTTATGGACAACCAGCGACTACCCCATTGGATCTGGCATTGGCCCCGCCCTTCCGTCAATTGCGTGCGAAATTGCGCCCAGGTCCTCGGTAGGTCCACAGAAACGGCTACCCTGCGGTACCGATCCCCTCGTCACCGACTGATTCTTTTTTATGATGACGATTACCTTACCCCGTACCGACACGACCCTCCGTCCCGGAAAGCTGTTGTGCATCGGCCGCAACTATGCCAAGCATGCGGCCGAGATGAAAAGCGACGTGCCGGATACCCCGATGGTCTTTCTGAAGCCGGCAACAGCCCTCGTGCGGTCAGGAGGTACTGTGGAGATCCCCCCACAGTCGCAGGAGGTACATCACGAACTGGAGCTGGTGGCGGTCATCGCCACGGGTGGGAGGCACATCGCCCGAGCGCAGGCCCTCAACCATGTTGGGGGTTACGCGCTGGGCCTCGACATGACGGCCCGCGACGTGCAGCAGCAGGCCAAGGACCGGCGGCATCCCTGGAGCGTGGCCAAGGGATTCGACACCTTTGCGCCCTTGGGCGCGCTCGTGCCCGCTGATGAGATTACAGACGTGCAGCAGCTCAACCTGTCCCTTACCGTAAATGGTGAAATGCGGCAACACGGCACCACGGCGGATATGATCTTCCCCGTGGCTGATCTTGTAGCGTATTGCTCCACGGTGTTTACCCTGGAGCCCGGCGATCTGCTTTACACTGGCACTCCAGAGGGCGTAGGCCCGGTGCAAGCGGGGGACACCCTGGTCGCATCGGGCACAGGGCTTCCCTCACTTGAGGTGACGGTCGAATAGCAGCGCGTATCGTTTTTATGTAGACCCATAGCAGCGCTGCAGCGTCTCGATGACCTTCGTAATGTCCTCGTCGTCGACGTCGAGGTGGGTGGTGGCACGGATGGTTTGCGGCCCGAACGCCGTAAGCTGGATGCCGGCGTCGTGCATGCGGTCCAGCACCTCGGCGGCGGTGAAGCCATCCACGTCGAAGATGATGATATTGGTTTCAACGGTGGCGACCTCCAGGTGGAAGGGAGGCAGCGCTGCAATGGCTTCGGCCAGGCGCTGGGCCCGAAGGTGGTCTTCCTGCAGCCGCTCGCGATGATGGTGTACCGCGTGGCCCGAAGGTGGTCTTCCTGCAGCCGCTCGCGATGATGGTGTACCGCGTGAAGCCCTCCCGCGGCAATGATGCCGGCCTGGCGCATACCGCCCCCCAGCCGTTTGCGCAGCCGGCGTGCTTGCTGCATGAGGGCCTCGGAGCCTGCAAGCACCGACCCCACCGGTGCGCCAAGGCCCTTCGAGAGCGCCACCCATACGGTATCAAACGGGGCAGCCAGGGCGGCTAACGACGCGCCGGTCGCTACGGCTGCGTTCCACAGCCGGGCGCCATCCAGATGGAGGGCATAGCCGTGTGCCGTTGCCCAGGCTGCAACTGCCTCAATTTGAGGTGGCCGGTACACGCGCCCGCCGGCCTTGTTGGCCGAGTTCTCCAGCGAGAGCAGGCGGCTTCGCGGGAAGACATCAGCGCCCGGACGAATGGCGCTCTCCAGCAGGTCTGCCGTGAGCAGGCCGTCGGGAGAATCGATGGGATGGAGTTGTACGCCGCCAAGCGCCGCCGGCCCGCCCGTCTCGTAGTTGAAAATGTGTGACGTCCGGTCCACGATCACCTCGTCGCCCGGGGCCGTATGCAGCATCAGTCCAATCTGGTTCGCCATCACCCCGGAGGGCACGAAAAGCCCAGCGGCTTTATCGAGCAGCTCAGCCACCGTCGCCTCCAGTTCGTTAACGGTCGGATCTTCTCCGTACACGTCATCCCCTACCGTAGCGGCGGCCATAGCCTGACGCATCGCAGCTGTCGGGCGCGTGACGGTGTCACTGCGCAGATCAATCATCAGTAAAACCTGGAAAAGTCTAAAATAGCGACGCTACGATGCCACGCTGTGGCGTCTGGAGGCGAGAGTTACCATCCGTGTTGGGCCATCCGCTGCTCGATGATATTCGTGTACGACTCCATGCCCTTTGGCGTGCGGGTACGGGGGGCGGGCAGGCAGGCGGCAAGGCCGGCGCTCTGCGTGCGCGATAGGTCGGCAGCGGGGATCCCAAAATGATGCTGGGCAGCCGCTTCGGCACCAAAGACGCCAGGTCCCCACTCCACGACGTTTACATACAGGTGTACCAGGCGGTCTTTGGAGAGCAACAGCTCGGCGGCGTAGGCCAACGGCACCTCCAGTCCTTTGCGGATGAAGGAGCGGTGCGTGGTAAGGAACAGGTTTTTGACCAACTGCTGGGTAATGGTAGACCCGCCGCGCATACGGCCGCCATGTACGACCTCCTCACGGACCTCGCGTAGGGCTTCCCAGTCGATGCCGTTGTGCAGGTAAAAGCGGCCATCCTCAGCAGCAATGACGGCGCGGGGGAGGTGACGGCTGACGGCGTCGGGGGCGACCGGTCGGTACTGCCGGCTGTAGGGAGCATTCGCTAACGAAGCCTCGATAGCGCGCTGCACCTGCACCGTTGTAATCGGTGGCAGCGTTACCCGGTAGGCTGCCAGCAGAAGTACGCAAAGGGCCAGGTAGGTGAGCACGAGCGTGGCGATGAGCCCTACAAGGCGGCGCAAAAGGCCGAAAAGAATGCCGCGCATGGTTCAGTCCCTCAGAGGACTTACCGGGTAATCTCGAGGATCTCGAAGCTGACGTTCCCGACGGGCACCTTCACGTCGACCACATCTCCGACTTCCTGCCCGAGGAGGGCTTTGCCAATCGGGCTTTCAACCGAAATCTTGTTTTGCGAGATATCAGCCTCTTGCTCCGACACCAGCGTGTAGGTTTGCACGGCCTCCGTCTTCTTATTTTCTATCGTAACCTTTGATAAGATAAACGCCTTGCTGGTATCGATATTTTTCTCATCAACCAATCGCGCTTTTGCGATCGTATCTTCCAGCTTGGCAATTTTAGCCTCGAGTTTGCCCTGTTCTTCCTTTGCCGCATCATATTCGGCATTCTCCGAAAGGTCGCCGTGAGCCCGCGCCTCGGCAATCTCTTCGGCGATTCGTGCGCGTTCTTTCGTCTTCAGGAAATGTAATTCATTCTTTATGTCCTCCATGCCCTCTTCCGTGAGGTAAACTGTTTGCGCACTCATAGTGAGCTATTGAATAATCCGTGGTAGTAGCGTATCAGGGCAGCAAACGACGCTGCCGAAAAAATAGGGCGCCACGACCGAAACGGTAGCGGCGCCCGGTGTGCGTGATGCACACGGTTTCTAAAAAAGCAGCATATTACACGCCTTGTCAGGCGGTGTGATCCACGCTACCAGCCCGTTCGTGGTGCAGCCGGGGCGCCCCGATCCTCCGGTTCAGACGTTCCTCGATTGGTGTCTCCCAGCACGCGGCGGGCCATCCAGTAGGCGTTCGCCCAATACGGTTCATTCAGCCGGTTGACGCGAACGCCGCTGTTAGGGACGTGCAAAAACTCGCCATTACTGAGGTAAACCCCAACGTGCCGCACCTTCCGCGCGGGACGAAAGAAGACGAGGTCCCCGGGTTGCAGGTTGCTCGCCCGCACCGGCATGCCGGCGTGTGCCTGCGCTGCGGTGGTGCGCGGGAGCGCTGTGTTAAATAGGGCAGGGAAGAGGACGTATAGAAAACCGGAGCAATCCACGCCCTGGGTACTGGTCCCGCCGAGCCGGTGAGGCGTGCCCTCCCAGGCCGCGTATGCATCGCGAAGGGTAGCCTCCACCGCGCCCATCGCAGGCATCGCACCGTCGTTCGCGTCGTCAGTAGCTACACGCTCGGTATCGGACGAGTCTCCATAGGGAAGCGGCTGCGTGCTCTGGCACCCTGTGCTGGCACACAGGGACAGCACGACAACTACATGAAACCCCCAGCGTCGAATCTGTCGCATACTATCAGTCCAGTCAGTTAAGAAGCCCAGCGGCGGATGCGGAACTGCGCGGGTGTGCCTTGTATAAAGCCTTACCAACGGCGTGTTAGATCGGGCAGCAAGTTTCTTGCCGACCATGCCCCGCTCGTACGCCACGGCACGGTCTGCGTATTCTGTAGTATACCGAACGGCACGCAGGAGCGCCACTCGGATGCAATGGTGCTGGACGTGTTCAGGTGAAGGTATATGATCGTGTGTTATACAATCGTGCTGCGTGTGCGCACCGGGGGCAGGCGCTACCATGAGGCTCGCTCTTTCTGAACGCCCGATCTGATTGTCAACGCCAACGCCCCGGCCCCCACCGGTTGCCTGCAGTCCTTTTCGAACTCTTAGTCCTTACTCTATTCCTGCTATGCCTTATCCCAAAGCCTTAGTACAACCCATGCGCGAAGAACTGACGCGCCTTGGCGTGACGGAACTCACCACGGCGGCAGATGCCGACGCCGCGTTCGAGACCGCTGCTGATGGCACGTTGCTGCTTGTGGTCAACTCAGTGTGCGGCTGTGCAGCCGCCAATGCCCGTCCGGCCGTGGCCCTGGTGCAGCAGGCCGCAGTGCAACCGGACACGTACGCCACTGTCTTTGCCGGACAAGACCTTGAAGCCACGGCTCGGGCGCGTGAGCACTTGGCCGGAATTCCACCCTCCTCGCCGTTCATGGCGCTCATCAAAGATGGCGACCCGGTTTTCGTGCTGGAACGGAAGCACATCGAAGGGCGCAGTGCGAACGCCATTGCTGGCGACCTGAAGGATGCTTTCGAAAAATATTGCGGGGAGGACAGCGCCAGCAATGGCACGGCCGAGCGCCCGGCAACTGAATCTGCTCCTACCGCTGAAGAAAACGACCTGCCGCCCACCTTCCGGTCGATTCGGTAGTAGAGCGGAATACCAGGTCCTTGTTTAGCGACGATGCTCGGCAAAGCGGGCATCCCGTAACTGGGGTGCCCGCTTTCTTGAAATATGGCCTGAGTACCGGAGAGCCGGCAGGTCCAGAAAGATTGCAGGCGGCATACGATGCACTACAGGCCGACTTCATAGTATCCAACCCACCCTGCGACCTGCCCCCAAGTGGATGGGGGTGCTACGCCACCCCTAAACCTTGAAGGTAAAGGCGCCCCAGGCGGTGTCTGACTAACTCCGGTATGTAGACGTACCGTCGCATAAAGGCCCGTTTGATGATAGCAACGTAGCACCGCGCAGACGGTTGAAAGCGGGTTGCCAGTCGACGGTATGCGGCCAGCCTCCTGCATCTTCGTCGCGGGTACGCACCGAGGGCGCGCGATGCGGCGGCCCGCTGCCAGTGACGGAGGTCAGGCCCCACTTGCGGCGTCCGACGCTATTCATCGTCAAGGTACAGCTGCAGCAGACGCTCCGCCGCAACGAAAGAGGTGAGCGACCCGTCAAGCACCTGCTGCTCGATATCGCCCAGGTGCGTCCGCACTGCGGGGTGCTCGAAGAAGTCCTGTGTGAGGCGCTGCTCGATGCGTTGGTGCATCCAGTAGCGGGCCTGCGCGCGCCGTTGTGTGGCAAAGTGGTTATTGCTTTTGATATGCGCGAGGTAGGCCTGAATGGTGTCCCAGACCGTGTTGATGCCCTCGCCGGTCGTGGCTGAGCACGTGAGCACGCGAGGCTCCCAGCCTGAATCGGTGGGCGGGAAGAGGCGGAGCGCCCGCTGGTAGGCCTGACCGGCCTGCTCGGCGGCGCGCGTGTTGCCGCCGTCGGCCTTGGTGATGGCGATGAGGTCGGCCATCTCCATAATGCCGCGCTTGATGCCCTGCAACTCGTCCCCTGCGCCGGCGAGGGCGAGCAGCACAAACACGTCCACCATGGAGTGCACCGTGATTTCAGACTGGCCCACGCCTACCGTTTCCACAAAAAGGGTGCGGAAGCCAGCTGCCTCGCATAGCACGATGGTTTCGCGGGTTTTACGAGCCACGCCGCCCAGCGAACCGGAGGTGGGGCTGGGGCGGATATACGCGTTGGGGTGACGAGCCAGGGCGCCCATCCGGGTTTTGTCGCCCAGGATACTGCCCTTGCTGCGCTCGCTGGAGGGGTCCACGGTGAGCACCGCAATCTTGCGGCCGTTCTCTGCCAGGGTCGTGCCCAGGGCCTCCAAAAACGTGCTTTTGCCCACTCCCGGTACACCCGTTATTGCAATACGCTCGCTATCTCCAGCGTACGGCAAGCAGGCCTCAATCACAGCCTGAGCCCTCTCGCGGTGACGCTGCTGGGTACTCTCGACGAGCGTGATGGCCCGGCTCAGGGCCACACGATCGCCCGCGCGGATGCCTTCGACGTACCGATCAACCGACCATGTGGCCGGCCGGGGCCGGGCCTGCAGGTCGGGGTTAATGGATGGCGCTTTCCCTACGCTCCGCGACTCGCGCCGGGCGGAGGCTTGGGCTGGCGCGGCATCGGCAGGGTCGGGCGTTGGGGTGCCGGCGGAAGGCGACGAGCCAGAGGTGGGCATGCGCGGGCTTGGGCTTCGCGGGGAGAGGCGACGCGAGGGTCAGGTGGCGGGCTGGAGGTCGGGCCTGGGCTGTACCTCGTCCAGCAGCACGCGAAGGAGTTGCTGGGCGGCTTCTGCGATGACGGTGCCCGGCCCAAATACACCAGTGACTCCCGCCGCATACAAGTCATCGTAATCGCCGGGTGGAATGACACCGCCCACAATCACGTGGATATCCTCACGGCCGAAGGCTTTGAGTTCGTCCAGCACTTGTGGTACGAGGCTCTTGTGGGCCCCTGCGAGGCTGGACACGCCGAGGATGTGGACGTCGTTTTCGACGGCCTGCCGGGCGGCCTCGTTGGGCGTCTGGAAAAGCGGCCCGACATCGACGTCGAAGCCCAAATCCGCAAAGGCGGTGGCGATGACCTTCGACCCGCGGTCATGGCCATCCTGGCCAAGCTTCGCCACGAGGATACGGGGGCGCCGCCCAGCCTGCTCCGCGTACGTGTCGGCCAGGTCCTGGGCCTTTGCAAAAGCGTCATCTTTGGCTACCTCCGTGGAGTAGACGCCCGAGATCACGCGGGTGGTGGCCACATAGCGACCAAAGGTGGTTTCCATGGCATCCGAAATCTCGCCGAGGGTGGCGCGGGCGCGAGCGGCCTCCACTGCGGCGGCGAGCAGGTTCTCTTCGTGCTCCGCCGCATGGCGTACGCTCTGGAGGGCGGCGTCCACCTCCGCGTCGTCGCGCGAAGCTTTCACTTGCTGCAGGCGCTTCAGCTGACTTTGGCGCACCGCTTCGTTGTCGATCTCCAGCACGTCAAGCTCATCCTCTGTGTCGCGCCGGTAGCGATTGATGCCCACGATGGTCTCCTGCTTTGTGTCGATGCGGGCCTGCTTGCGGGCCGCGGCTTCCTCACGTTCGCCGCATCAGCCGGTCGGTGAGCCACTCCACATAATAGGAGCCGCCCCAGAGGTCGACTGCGTGGGTAATGTCGGTCTCCTCCTGCAGGTAGAGCTGGGTGTTGCGTGCGATCCGCGCCGAGAAATCGGACGGGAGGGCAATGGCCTCGTCCAGCGCGTTGGTGTGGAGCGACTGCGTATGCCCAAACGCCGCGGCCAGCGCCTCAATGGTCGTGCGCACCACATTGTTGAAGGGGTCTTGCTCCGTTAGGCTGTAGCCAGACGTCTGGCAATGCATCCGCAGCGCCATGGATTTTGGATTCTCGGGCGCGAACGGCTTCACGATCCGTGCCCAGAGCAGACGGGCCGCGCGCAGTTTGGCAATCTCCATGAAGTGGTTCATGCCGATGGCGAAGAAAAACGACAGGCGCGGTGCAAAGTCGTCAACCGCCAGTCCCGCGTCCATCCCGGTCCGCAGGTATTCCAGCCCGTCGGCCAGCGTGTAGGCCAGCTCCAGGTCGGCGGTGGCCCCGGCCTCGTGCATGTGG
>JAAAOI010000224.1 GCA_009908945.1 Bacteroidota bacterium | reverse complement strand
AGGAACTGCTGCTGGAGGTGCGCCCGCACGCCGACGGTATTTACGTGGGCATCAAGCCGTTCGCGCAGCCGCTGTCGACGGGTGGCACCCGGGCGGCCGTGCGGTTCCTCACAGCGTGGCTGCAGGAGGACGGACGCCGCCTGCTGACGCGCTCCTTCTAAGGCCTGTGGGGAGCTCCCTCCGCCGCACAGCAGCGATCCCGTGCATCTCTACTCATCGCCGCGTTGGATGAGGTAGCTCCCGACCCACAGCAAGCCGCCTACCATGAAGAGCAGCGGCAGCGGCCCCATTGAAAGCCCGAAAAAGAAGACGCGCGGCAGCACCTTCAACGGATTCCACGCACCGCCGGCGATCATGAGCACGGCCAGCACCACGCAACACAGGCCAAGCACGGTGGGGGTCACAAACGAACGGGAGGAAGCAGCCATGGGACGAGACGCCTGATGACGGAGCGTTGGTGAGTGGTATGATGATGTACGGAAGGAGGGCGCCGGAGGTTACGGTTTGGAGGCTGGTGGGTGTGGGCGTCGGTGGGCCGAGGCGAGGAATCGAGGAGTTTGAGTGGAGTTGACCCGCTTTTGTGGACTCGTGCAGTAAACCCGTCACCCTGAGCGCAGGATCGCCCTGCGATCCGAAGACGAAGGGTGGTTCGTCTCCGTTCGCTTTGCTCACTGCGCTCACCATGACCGACTGGGTAAGTGCACCGCACCTTCAAGCGCGAGTCCTGCTCCGACCCAACATCCCGCCCGTCCTCCTTAACGCAGCAACGCCAATCCTCACGCCCGTCCTCCTGAGCGCAGGACCGCGCCAGCGGGCCGAAGACGAAGGGGGCGTGTTCGGATCTGGCTACGAAGCGGCAGACGCGCGCCGTAGGGTGCGCCCGTAGGAATCACTGCAGGCGGTGTGTGGTCTATGATAGGCTACCGTCCGTTTGTCTTTTTGCTGACGCCGCCGTACCTGCATGGACCCGCACAACGCCGCCGACCCGCACGAGCACCACGCCGAGGAGCGCCAACGCGGACCCGATGCCCTGGGGCAACCCCTGGAGGTGGTTTCAAGCTTCACGCCGATGGGCGACCAGCCCAACGCCATCCGGGAGCTCACCGAGGGCCTCAACCGGGGCGACAAGCACCAGGTGCTGCTGGGTGCCACCGGCACCGGGAAGACGTTCACCATGGCGCACGTCATGGAACGGGCCCAGATGCCGACGCTCGTGATGAGCCACAACAAGACGCTGGCCGCCCAGCTCTACGCCGAACTCCGGTCGTTCTTTCCCAACAACGCCGTTGAGTTCTTCATCTCGTACTACGATTACTACCAGCCTGAGGCGTACATCGTCTCCTCAGACACGTACATCGAGAAGGACCTCGCCATCAACGAGAAGATCGACCGGCTGCGGCTGCGCGCCACCAGCGCACTCGTCTCGGGCCGCAGCGACGTGATCGTGGTGGCGAGCGTCTCCAGCATCTACGGCCTCGGCTCACCCGACGAGTTCGCCAAGAAGATCGTGCAGGTACGCCCCGGCCAGGTTGTGGAGCGCAACGAACTCCTGCGGCAGTTTGTGGATCTGTTCTACAACCGCAACGACATCGAATTTCAACCGGGCACCTTCCGCGTCCGCGGCGACGTGGTGGACCTCTTTCCGGCTTACCTGGAAGAGACGGCCTACCGCTTCGAGTTCTGGGGCGACGAGATCGACCGCGTGTCGCTCATTCATCCAGAAACCGGCAAGGAAATACGGGAAGAGGACGAAGTTTTGACCGTCTACCCCGCCAAGATTTTCGTGACGCCGGAGGACCGCCTGGAGCGGGCGATCCACAACATCGAGGAAGAGCTGCGCTGGCGGCTGGCGGTGCTGCGCAACGAGGGGAAGATGCTGGAGGCCCAGCGCCTGGAGCAGCGCACCATGTTCGATCTGGAGATGATGAAGGAGCTCGGCTACTGCTCGGGCATTGAGAACTACAGCCGCCACCTCTCAGGCCGGGAGCCCGGACAGCGGCCCTTCTGCCTGTTTGATTACTTCCCGGACGAGTTTCTGCTGATGGTGGACGAGAGCCACGTGACCATTCCCCAGGTGCGCGCCATGTACAACGGCGACCGCGCCCGCAAGCTGAACCTGGTGGAGCACGGCTTTCGCCTGCCCTCGGCGCTGGACAACCGCCCGATGACGTTCGAGGAGTTTCAGGAGCAGCAGCACCAGGCCGTGTACGTCAGCGCCACGCCCAGCGACTACGAGCTGGAGCAGTCCGGCGGCGTGTTTGTCGAGCAGGTGATCCGCCCCACCGGCGTGCCCGACCCCAAGGTGGAGGTGCGGCCCTCGAAAAACCAGATCGACGACCTGCTGGAAGAGATCCGCACGGTCACCGAACGCGGCGAGCGGGTGCTCGTCACGACCCTCACCAAACGCATGGCGGAGGACCTGGCCGACTACCTGGACACCTACGGCGTGCTGGTCCGCTGGATGCACTCCGACATCGACGCGCTGGACCGCGTGGACATCCTCCGCGACCTGCGCCTTGGCACCTTCGACGTACTGGTGGGGGTGAACCTGCTGCGCGAAGGGCTGGACCTGCCCGAGGTCTCCCTCGTGGCTATCATCGATGCCGACAAGGAGGGCTTCCTCCGCAGCGAGCGCTCGCTCATCCAGACGGCCGGGCGCGCAGCGCGCAACGTCAACAGCACGGTCATCCTCTACGCCGATGAGATCACCGGCTCCATGAAACGGATGATCCACGAGACAGAACGGCGCCGCAAGAAGCAGCTCGCCTACAACGAGGAGCACGACATCACCCCGACGACCGTGACCAAGAGCACGGACGACATCATGAAGGGAACGGTCATTGCCGAGGAGAAATCGCGCGACCGCGATGCAGTGTCCCGCCAGCACTACGGCAGCCCGGACCAGCTCTCCACCGCTGTGCACGACCCGGTGGTGCAATACCTGGACGACGACCAGAAAGAGGACCTCATCGAGCAGATGCGCACGGAGATGCTGGAGGCCTCGGACAACCTGGAGTTTGAGCGCGCTGCGGAGCTACGCGACAGCATCGAGGAGCTGGAGGCGCAGTTGGAGGGGTAGGGTGTGGGCGTGTGGGCGTGTTCGTTGAAACGAGGAGACGAGGAAACGAGGAGACGAAGATTCCAAGCTCATAAGCGCGGGTTTCGACCCCAACGGGGTCACACCATTCAGCCCAGGGTCACATCCCTGGGGTCACCGGTTGGGAAACCACGAAACGACGTGACAACGAAACGAAGAGCCGACGCGCGCGAACACGGGATTCAACCCCAACGGGGTCACACCATTCAGCCCAGGGTCACATCCCTGGGGTCACCGGTTGGGAAACCACGAAACGACGTGACAACGAAACGAAGAGCCGACGCGCGC
>JAAAOI010000184.1 GCA_009908945.1 Bacteroidota bacterium | reverse complement strand
GCTGCTGGGCATGCACGCCGGCATCTTTCTGATGCTGCACATCACCTTCTGGATGAATGTGGTGCTGCTGGTGTTGCTGACGCTGCCGTGGGCGCGGTGGATCGACCCGTGGGTTCAGTATGCGGATGGCCAGCCGGTCAGGGCCCGGGTCGGCTGAGCAAGGCTTCCCAACCAGCTTTGTATTGCCGCATGCAGGCCGTTACTTCGAAACGCTCTTCAATGGCCTGCCGGGCCGCCGTGCGCATGGGGCTGTGAGCAACGGGCCTGTCCAGCACTTGCGCTACACAAGCCGCTGCAGCGTCTGGAGCGCCCTGCGGCACCACGTAGCCCGTCTCCCCCTCCGTCACCAACTCCTCAATGCCCGGTGTCTGCGTGGTGATGGCTACACAGCCGGCAGCCATGGCTTCTTTGACAGCGTTAGGCAACCGCTCGGTGGGTTTGCGCGAAAGCAGGAGAAAGGCCGTGCTCTGCGCCAACTCCGCGGCTACCCGGCCCTCGGACACGTGCCCGTGAAAGCTAACCGCTTCTCCGAGGCCAAGGGTGTCCGCCTGTTGCTCCAGGGCACCACGTGCCGGGCCATCGCCCAGCACGGCCAGTTGCACATCGGGGTGGGCCTGCCGCACGGTCGCCATGCACCGCAGCACGTCGTCCATGCCCTTCTCCGGAATGAGGCGCCCCGTGGCCACCAGCCGAAGCGGGTCGCGCCTGTGGCGGGCCAGGGCCGCATCAATTACATCCAGCGCCAATCCGCGTGGCACGACCTGCACCTCCTCAGGCGCGCGCCCTCCCAGTGCAGCGATGGGAGCAACGTTGGTGGCCGCATGCGTCCACACGGTGTCGGCCCGGGCCAGCACGGGCGCTGTGCCCCCAAACTGCTGACCTAAGTCGTAGGCCCCAAGAAACATGCTGAGGGGCACGCCGGGTAGGTAGTGCGCCACAAGGTAGCCAACGAGCGCGGGATAGTGCCCCCAGAAGAGGTGGACGACGTCAGGGGGATCCCGGCGGAGCGTATCCCAGATGGACAGCGCCACGGGGCTAAACCAGTAGCCGTTGAAGAGGTGAGTCGGGCGGTGCCGGTTACCGTCGGCGATCCATCGCAGAAGGTCAGTCGCTACGCGGGGATGCTGGAGGCCCACCCCCATTCCTCGTATGGCCTGCCCGGGGGTCCCGTGCGCTACGGGTATCGAGGCGATGTCTCGCTCACCGGTGAGCCGGCTGGCCGCTGGATGCGGCGCGCGGAGCGTGTGCACGTCTACGTCTACCCCCAACGCCCGAAGCGCCTTCACGTCGCGCACCGCGAACGTCTCGGACGGCAGCGGAAACCGCATCATGATGTAGGCAACCCGCATAGGAGCCGAGAGCTTACGCCTTCGTGAACGTGGCAAAGAGATGATAGCCGTCCTCTGGCCCCGCAAAGCGCGCGGTATTCCAGATGTACCTCCACAGCAGCCGGTTTAGCACATCGGAGCGCAGCACGTACACGCTGTTGTGCACCACCCCCCGAAGGATACGCAGCAGGTGGCTCTCCCGGTAGACAAATTCATGGTTGACCGGTTGCAGGTCGGTGTGGCGGGTGATCTGCCGCTGAAGCAGGGGCCAGGTGTAATGCCGGAAGTGCTTATCTTTCAATGGGATAACCGTCGTTGGCACCGAGATCATCACGTGCCCTCCGGGCCGGACCCGGGCCGCTACGGCCTGCAGGAACGAGGGCACCACATCGTCGGGGATATGCTCCAGCACCTCAATCGCCACCACCGCGTCGTACGTCTCCTCCAGATCGGCTGCATCCACCGCCGCAAAGTGGACCTCCGGGTGAAAGGCCTTGGCGAACTGAATGGCCTGCTCGGCCAGGTCCACCCCGTGCCGCGTAGGGATGTCATGGCCCAGGTGGCCGATGAAGTACCCGTCGCCGCACCCCACTTCGAGCACCGAGGTCGGATCCAGCGCACGCGTCCGTTCGATCGCGTGGTGCTGGTAGCAGAGGTACTCCATCCCCCAGCGCAGGGTGCGCATGAGCGAGGGGACGCCAGCTGCCGTAAAGTGCGGGATGTGGTGGTACGGAAACGTGTATTGCTGCTCCTGCAGCGTCCAGCGGCGGCCTGTGATTTCCATGCCGGTCAGGCGTCTGGTGAGGAAGATGAGGTGGGGGCCTGGGGCGCGCTATCCGCGAGAGGCGCTGCCTCTGCGTCAGCAATGGGGGGCTCTACCTCTTCAGGAGGGTCATGGTCCGCCACATACCAGTAGAGGGGCAGCGACAGAAAGAAAACAAAGTTCACGATCTTCCCAAGCACGGTCTGCGTGAGCAGCAAGCCCGCCAGCGCGGCCTCTGGTACCCCCATCGTGGCGGACAGCTCGAGGCTCACGCCCACGAACAGCAAGTCCCGCGAGGGAATAACGGGGATACGGTCCGTTAGGATGAACAGGGTCAGGAGCAGCGCCCAGGTGGCCATCGGGACGTCTGGCAAGACGACCCCCCACATGGTAACCGAAAGCACGTAGCCGATAAGGAACCGCGCACTGTGCCAGCCGCCCATCCAGGCAATCACGGAAGGGGGAAAGCTGAAGACCGTGCCCCTGAACTGTACCAGCAGCGCGATGATGAGTGCGGTGATGACGATGGCGCCAACGGCGTACCAGCCCCACGTCCCGCCCAACCACGGATCCAGCAGGCCAGACAGGGCCAGCCCGAGGAGCATCACCACGGCCGTACCGACCGAGCTCAGCGACGACATGATGAGGTTGTCTTTAATCGCTTTCCAGAGGCGGTCCGCAGGCTCTGGCACCGCCTTCCGGGCCCAGGCGAGCAGGTACACCTCACCGGAATAGCCCACCACATCCGCATTTAAGGCCCGTTTGCGCAGGAACGCATACAGCAACGCCAGCCGGCTTTTTTTCCATACCCGCCGGTAGATCAACATCTCGATGACGGGGAGCCGCACATAGGCCATGGCCCAGAGCGCATAAAACCAGGGCTCTGTGGGGATGGCGCGCGCCACATCGCCCCACCCGATCGTGGCCAGTTGGTAGACCAGAAAACCGATCACGCCGGCCGTCAGCACGTAGCGCCCGATCTTCAGCACCTGCTGCCCCCGTGGCGTGCGGGCCCAGGCCTGCAGCGAGCGGCGCAGGGCGCGGAAGTACGTTGCGAAAGTGGGCAAGGGGGAAAGCGGGGCGCAGAGGCCAAGAATTAGACGAACCGTGCCACGAAGGACCAGCCGATGAACCGAACAGCCCGCGGCTTGTGCCGCCGCCGCTCAGGTCCTGCGCAAGCCGCGACCGCTGTGCACGCCCCAGCCGCTCCTCGATGGGGGCTCCACACGGAATCCTTATACCAGCCCGAAATTGCGTTTTCGCTTAACCGCCGATTCGTTTATTTTGCGGCTACGTTGTCTTTACCGAGCCGCACCGGAGCCCCTCACCTGTTTATGAATACGTACGAATCGCTACAAATCGGAGACTCCTTCACGTTCGACCGCGTCCTCACGCGGGAGGATGTCGACACCTTTGCCGACCTCACCGGCGACGATAACCCCATTCACGTGGATGCGGACTACGCGGCGGACACGCAGTTTGGCAAGCCGATTGTGCATGGGGTGCTTCTGCTGGGGATTATCTCCAAGGTGCTGGGGCGCGACTTCCCGGGCTATGGAAGCATCGCGGTAGCCATCTCCTGCCGTTTTCTGCGGCCTGTGGCTGTGGGCTCGGAGATCACGGTAGAGGTAAAAATCGCCGAGAAGATCGAAAAACGGAAGCATGTGAAGGTGCGCATCTACGTGTACACCGGCGGCAAGATGGCGCTCGGGGGCGAGGGCACGCTTATTCCTCCGACGGACGACGGCAAGGTTGAAATGTAGTCTTGCCACTCCGGCAGGCAGTGGTTAGCGCCCGGGCAGCTTCAAGCGCCGCCCCGCTGCTATGCGGTCCTCCAGCCCCACCTGGTTGATAATGGCCAGGTCCTCGGCTGATAGCCCGCGCGGCAGGTCGTCGGGCACGAAGGTGCGGAATGGGGCCGAGCGGTCGGTGGTTACGAGTTGCAGACGGTCAGGCTGAATGTTCAAGATGCTGGCATCGCGGAGCGCGTCGAAGCTACGCATGGCGCCTCGGAAGCGCGGCGCGTAATCGGAAAAACGCTGCCGCAGCGTGTAGCCGATGAAGGCGTAGACGTTATCGCCGTACTCAATGAAGTTCGACTGGATGCGGACATCCTGCCCATCCTGTGTGCGGCCGTCGGCGATGACGTTGTACGCGCGCTGGTTATTGATCTGCAGCCCGCCCGCCTCCACGACTGTGAGGCCTTCCTGCTGGGCGAAGTTACGCCCGGCCTCTCGGGCTGTGCTGGCATTCTGCGCAAACGTAAAGATCATCACAGCGTCCTGATCGCTGCTTTGCATCACCACCTGCCGCGCCTCATTTTGCGTGCGGAAGGTGGTCGGCACGTCAAACCGAAACGCGAGGTCTGGGTGATAGAAGACACCCTCTTCCACAAAGCCCTGGCGCGGGTTCTGGCCCATTACCGTACCGGCTACGGCGTTCAGGTAGCGGTCGCGCTCATCCCGGCGTTCGTCAATGCCGCCCAGGCGCTCGCGCCACTCACGGTCCAGCTCCGGGATGCGGCGCTGCCGCTCTCCGGGGTCGGGGTGGGTAGACTGCCAGGCCGGGATCCCGCCCCCTGCTTGCTCGGTGATGCGGGCCAGCGACCGAAAGAAGGCGCTTCCTTCGGCGCCATCATAGCCGAGGCGCACCGCGTATTCCACGCCCAGGTCGTCTGACTCCCGCTCGTTGTCACGGCTGTAGCTGAGGAAGAAGAACTGTGCCGCCGTACTGCCCAGCCCCAGCACCATTTCGCCGGCCGTTTGCCCCAGGAATTCGCCCGCGGCAACGCCGCCCACGAGCAGGCCGATCTGGGTAAACTGCTGCGTCACGGCCCGGGCCGAGGCATGCCGGGCCGCCACGTGGCCGATCTCGTGCCCCAACACCACCACCAGTTGAGCCTCGTTGTTGAGATGCGTCAGGAGGCCTCGCGTAACGTAAATGTACCCCCCGGGTAGCGCAAACGCGTTCACAACCGGGCTATCCAGCACACGGAAGGTGAAGTCGGTCTCCCGAAACTTCTCCGGGGTGTCGGGACGGCGCATGTGGCTTTCGGCGAGTGCGACCTGGCCCAGGCTATCGACGTAGGCCACTACGGCTTCGTCGTCGTAAACGCCAAACTGGGCCTGGATTTGCTGATCGGCTTCCTGGCCCAGGCGAAGTTCCTCCTCCCAGCTGTAGGCGTAGGCGCGCTGACGCCCCGTGACCGGGTTCTGCTGCACCACACAGCTTGACGTGGCGAGCGCAAGGATGAGCGCGATTACCGCCACGATGGCGTGGGCATGCTGCTGATAAACCACCGATGATGCGTGCCGTGAGGACATGGCGCTTGAGGGAATCAGCTCTAAAATGAGGGGGCTGCGTCAGGAGGTGGCGGCAGGCGTGGCGACCTGGCCAGCTTCCACCTGTATGACGCGGTGATCGGGCGCATCCAACGATACCATCTCGGCAAACCGCTTCGGATGGGTCGCCGTAACGAAGCTCTGCCCGATGACGTCGCTTTCGAGTAGTGTTAGAAAGGCTTCCGAACGCTCAGGATCCAGCGGGTCGAAGACATCGTCCAGCAAAAACAGGGGCGCCTCGTCGAGGCGCTCGTACAAGTAGAAATATTTGGCCAGCTTTAGCGCCATCCCAAACGTCCGATGCTGCCCCTGTGAGGCATAGCGACGCACCTCCAGACCGTTGAGCTCAAACACCAGTTCATCCCGGTGGGGCCCGATAAGCGTGAGGCCTCGGCGCCGCTCGTTGTCGGCTACGCGGTCCAGCTCGTCGCGGTAGGCCTGCTCAATGTCGGCGCGCGTGGTATCGGGCGAGAGCGGGGCGATGGTGTCGTACGTGATGGTGGGCCGCTCAGCGACGTCCTCGATGCGGTTGTAAGCCTCCGCCAAAAACGTAGCAAAGTCGAGCAGGAACTGGTGCCGCATGTGGATGACGCGGCTGCCCAGTCGCACAAGCTCGGCGTCCCACGAGGCGAGCACGCGGGCATTGGCCGGGCTGGAACTCCGCCCGATCTGCGAGAGCAGCTCGTTCCGCTGCTTCATTGTCCGGCGGTATTGAATACGGTCTTCGAGGTACGCCGCCTTGGCCTGGCTGATGATGTTATCCAGAAAGCGACGGCGCTCGTCTGGTCCTTCGGCGGTCAGCGCCTGGTCGTCGGGCGAGAACGACACCACGGGCAGCACCCCTACGATCTCGGAGAGGCGCTCCAGCGGGGCCCCATTCACGAACACCCGCTTGCCTTCTCCTGGCACGTAAGCCAACCGCACGCGGAGCTCACGCCGGCGCATGCCACTAAACTGCCCTTCCACCTCAAAATGGGGCGCGCCCTGCTGCAATGCGTACCGATCGCTTGAGGCGACGAAGCTTTTGGTGAGGCACAGGTAGTGGATGGCCTCCAGCAGATTGGTCTTGCCAGCTCCGTTTGGCCCGAAGATAAAATTGATCCCCGGAGCAAAGGTTACCTCCGTAGCCTCGTGTGCCCGGAAGGTCAGGAGCCGAAGGTGGTTGAGGTGCATGGACGGCCGGCACGGCTTGGAAAAGCAAAAAGAGTCTCAACGCGGGGACGACAGCCTTCGTTCGAATCAGCCGCGGCTCGCGGGCTTTGCTTAACAAACGCAGGGGGTTAGACTGGACTTTTTCCCGGCCTGCGCCTACACTATCAGGCCCCTGCCATCTACACGATACTCCCATGGTTGCTCTGCTGCTCGCCCTGCTGCTGGGCGTGCCTTCGCTTGATCTTGGATCTGCTGTTGTCGCCTCCGCGACCGATGACTGCGAGGTTCTCTACACCACTCTGATGGAGGATCCGCCTACGGCCACTGACGCCTACCTGGCTTTGGCCGATGATGCCTTGCAGTGCTTCGGCGCGCCCACCTCCGAGACCTCGCTGCAGGTTTACCGGCTGCACCACCGGCGCATCAATCAGTTGGTAGATGTTGGGCGGTGGGGTGACGCTCTGCAGACGGTAGATGCTTACTTTGAGCGCTTTCGTCCGCTTGAGGAAGACACTGCCAATTGGGACTACCGCATGCACCAGTGGCGGGCCTACATTTACTTCTTCACCGGCGATCTCCTGCGTGCTGCCGGCGCCTACACACGTGCGCTGCCCCATGCCCGTGCGTACGCGCCGCAACATGCAGCGCTCATTGCTGGCGAAGTCGGCCTCATCTACTACCGGCTTGGCGACTATGCCCGTGCCGGGCATTATCTGGAGCGGGGGTTCGACCTGATGGCCGGAGCCGAGGAGCAAGGCACCGAGGAGATGGACAACGTCTTGCTGCGCCTGCGGGGCACACAGGCCGCGCTGTTGCTGGAGCAAGCGCAAATAGCCGTGCCCCTCGACACTGCCCGTGTGGAGCAAGCACAGACGGTAGTCGAATCGCTCCTTGAGCAGATTGACTACCGCCTGGATCACCCCGAAAGCATTTCGTCGTTCCTGCGGCTGGGCCAGATTGCCCGCATCCAGGGCGCCTTTGCCGCAGCCGACGACTACCTTGCGACCGCACTGGACGCCGCCCGCCTGCAAGCGTCGGCGCAACAGGCGTCCGTCGTCAGCACCGAGCAGGCGCGCCTCTACCTCGATCAGCGCCGCATCGACGCAGCGCGGGAGCGCTTGGACGCCGCCGAAGCCCGCGCTACCCCTACGGACTACCGCACGCAACGCGAGATCGCGCTTCAGCGCGGCCGTGCCTACTATGTCGCGGGCCGCCCGGCCGCCGCGGTGCCGCATCTGGAGGAAGCTATTGGGCATGCCGAGGCCGAGCGCGATGCGTTCCGTGCCACGGAGTGGTCCGCGCTGCGGCCGGAATGGCACGACCCGTATCGCCTCCTGGTAGACGTGTATATGGCCATGGGCGACCACGAGCAGGCGATCGCGGTGCTGGCCCAGACGCGGGCTCGCCACCTGTACGACCGCCGCCTCCAGACGCGCCTGCTTGAGGAGCTTCCGGTAGACGAGCGCGTGCGCTTTGATGCGCTCACGGATGAACTGACGCAGGTCCGGCAGGCGCTGGCGGACGCGTCCCCCGCACAGCGACTGGAGCTGCTGAATGAGGAGGCCCGTCTGGTGGCTGCACGAGACACGCTCGTGGAACTGGAACAGCTCCCTGCTGCGCCCTCCATCGACGCCCTGCAACGCGCCCTCGGCGCTCGCGACCAGACCTTGCTCTCGTACTTCCTCACCTCCCCCTCCGACCATGTCGCCAACTGGGACGAGGCCCGGTCGCACGTCTTTCTGATCTCAGCAGATACCGTGGCAACCGCCCCCATTCAGACATCGAATGAAGAGGTGCGGCGCTTGCTTACCGAGGTGTCCCCCCTGCTGACGGAGGGCAGCGACGCGCTTACCCTCAACGCCTCCGCCTTTGCCCTGGCCCCCCTTCACGACCTGTACCGCCTGCTGGTCGCGCCTGTGGAGAAGCATTTGGCTGAGGGCGAGCGGCTGGTCGTGATTCCAGACCGCGACCTGTTTGCGCTCCCGTTTGGCTTGCTGCTGCCAGAACCGGCACCCCGCTTTCAATATGCTGAAGCCCCCTTCCTCCTGCGCTCCCATCCCGTCTCTGTTGAGGTAGCCGAGCGGCTGCTGCTTCCGGACACCCAGGACCAGCCCGTGACGGAGGTAGACGTCCTCGCGCTGGGGCGATCGGCCTTTGGTGACGCTTCCGCTCCTGCCCGCCGTGCAGAGGCAGCCATGCCTCAGCGGGCCAGCCTCACCCCGCTCCCGGCCGTCCGGGCTGAACTGGAAAGCATTCGCTCCCTCTTTCGCTCAACACTCACCGCGCTTAATGAGGAAGCAACGGAGCGCGTGCTCATGGAGCATATTCACCATGCGAAGATTGTCCATCTGGCATCCCACGTGGAATTAAACGCGGCCTATCCGTTCAACAACTCCATTTTCCTATATCCAGACGACAACGACCCCAGCGGGAGGCTGGACGGGCAGTTCACCCTCTCGAAGTTGGGCCAGCGCGACGTGCCCGTCGACCTGGTGGTCCTTAGCGGCTGCGACACGGCCCGCGGGCCGCTCCGGGCAGGCGAGGGCATGGCCAGCTTGCAGATGGGCTTCCGGGCCCTGGGGGTGCGGAGTTCGCTGGCCACCCTGTGGCTCGTTGACGACGAAAGTTCAGCAACGCTCATGGAGCACTTCTACCGCAACCTGCGCGAAGGCCAGCCGAAGGATGTAGCCTTGCAGCAGGCCCAGTTGCAATTCCTGGAGGATGGACGGGGCGGGCACCAAAGCCCGTTCTTCTGGGCCGCGCCCGTCCTGTACGGTGGACCGGCTGCGGTGGAGTTGCGCCCCCAGACCCTCCTGCCCGGGTGGGCCTTCGCTCTGGGGGGCGCCCTCTTCCTATTTATCATCTTTTTTGCTTACCGCCACCGCCCGCGGTCGTTTTCCACATGAGCCCTCCCCTCTTCGATACCCTCGCTCAACTGGCCACAGAGCAGCGCAACCCGCACTCCATGACGATCGATGACGCGTCGGTTGAGGAAGCCCTGCACGTGATTAACGCAGAGGACCACCTCGTACCGATCGCCGTACGTCGCGAAATCCCATACATCGCCGCCGCGGTCCGTCTGATCGTCAACGCGTTCGCGGAAGGCGGGCGCTTGCTGTACGTCGGCGCGGGCACAAGCGGACGCCTGGGCGTGGTGGATGCCTCCGAGTGCCCCCCGACCTTCGGCACCTCGCCGGACATGGTGCAGGGACTCATCGCCGGGGGCAAGGAGGCTGTCTTTCGGTCGCGTGAGGGCGTGGAAGATGTAGAGAGCGCCGGCGCTGATGCGCTGGAAGCCGTTGGTGTTGCATCGTGCGATGTGGTGTGCGGCATTGCCGCCAGCAGCCGTACGCCCTATGTGCTGGGGGCGCTGGCCCATGCCCGCGCCAGGGGCTGTGCCACCTTGTTTGTCACCTGCGCCCCACGCCCCTCCGTCGATGTGCCAGTAGATGTTGCCATGTGTCCGGTCGTGGGGCCGGAAGTCATCATGGGGTCCACGCGCATGAAAAGCGGCACCGCGCAGAAGCTGGTACTCAACATGCTCACCACCGTCAGCATGATTCAGCGCGGAAAGGTCTACGAGAACATGATGGTGGATCTCCAGATGACGAGCCAGAAGCTCGAAGAACGGTCGAAGCGCACCGTGATGATGGTGACGGACCTTTCATACGAGGAAGCCTCTGCGCTCCTTGCGCGTGCGGAGGGCCACGTCAAAACAGCGCTGGTGATGCATCTGGCCGCGGTGGACGCGGGGGACGCGCGCCAGCGCTTGGCTGCCGCGGATGGATTCGTGCGGGATGCCATCGGCGCATAGGCGCCCCAATCGGCGATTTTAAACGTTTCACGTGAAACATTAGGCTACGCCATCTCCTGGGAGCCTCCGTGCATACGGGCGCACGCCGCCCCCGAACGTCTGGAGCCTTCTGAGACAACAGTGAACGGTATTCCTGAATCACCACGGGCAAAGGGAGCCCGCAACCACCGTATCCCAGCTACCGCGGAAAACGTTTCACGTGAAACACTACCCCGCGCCGAGCCGGGTAGAGATGGACCGATAGAGATGATTCGTGTACGGGCACATGGTCGGATGCGCTAACCCGTGTGCGCTAACCCGTGTGCGCTAACCCGTGCCTGAAACGTTTCACGTGAAACATTACCTTCTCCTCGGCCCCAGCATACGTGAGCCGATACGGATGCCGATATAGATGCCGATATAGATGCCGATATAAGATGGTTGTGCGAGCATACTCCAGCAGAGGCGCACCGCTGTGCGCCCCAGCCCGTGCCTGGATACGTTTCACGTGAAACATCCGGGCGGGCGCCATTCTTTTCACGTTCCTTACGGCCTTGGCCGGACCCGCCCGCGGGTGGTGCCGTAGGGCGACTGTGATTTGGCGCCTCGCGAAATCCTTCGCCGTAGCCCCCACAGGGATGGGCTACGGCTCGACGCACGTCCTTCCACTACTTATTCTCACCGTGTCGCTTTCTTCCATTCGTGCCCGGCTGGGCTCCGCCGATGCATTTTCCAACGCCCTCGACTGGGCGGCCGGCGCCCGCCAGACGGACGCCCTCTACCTGCGGGGGCTGACGGGCTCGCTGCCCAGCTTTCTGCTCCATCGGCTCCACGAGGCGCTCGATCGCCCCCTTTGCTGCTTCGTTCCGGATGCTGATGACGCCGACTTTCTCTACAGCGACCTCCAGCAACTCGGACTGGCGGAAGCCGCCGATGTGCTGCGCTTCCCGGCAACGGGCCACGCGCCCTACAACACCGAGCAGGTGCCGGACACCACGCCCGTCATCCAACGTGCCGACGCGCTGCAGCAGCTCAGCGAAGGCTTCGCCGGGGTGCTCGTAACCAGCATTGAAGCCGCCTTCGACCTCGTCCCCCCCGCCGAGGCCGTACGCAACGAAACGCTGCACCTCCAACTGGGCGACGAGCACGATCCTGAGGCGCTGGTGGAGCGCCTGACGGAGCAAGGCTTTCGGCGGGTCGAGTTTGTGGAAGAGCCCGGGGAAATGGCCCTCCGCGGCGGCATTCTGGACGTTTTCCCCTTTGCCAGCACCTACCCGCTGCGCATCGAGTTTTTCGGTGACGAGATCGATTCCATCCGGGAGTTCGACGTGGCCAACCAGCGCTCCGTCAGCCGGAAGACGTCGGCCCGTATCGTGCCTGACCTCGAAGGGACGCATGCCGACGACGGCAATCATCACCCGCTGACCAGCTACCTGCCCGACGACACGCTGCTCGTCACCTTCAACGAAGACGGCTTTGCCGAACAGGTAGAGGCCTTGTTCGAGGAGGCTGCGACCAATTACGCGGCCCGCCAAGAGACCGCAGATGATGAGGCGCCCCATCTCCCTACACCCGACAGCCGTTTCCTTACCGCCGACGCGTTAAATGGCCTGCTCCTGCAGCACCCGCGGCTCGTCCTGGGTACGTTTGCTGGGAATCAGGTGGCCGATACCTACCCCATGAACGCCAATCCACAGCCGGCGTTTGCCAGCAAAATGAAGCTCCTGCGGCAGCAGATCCGGGAGAACGACAACGCGCACATCGACACCTTCATCCTCTGCGACAGCCGCAGCCAGCGCGACCGCCTGCAGGAGCTCCTCGAAGAAGCGGTCCTTGAGGGCCAGGTGCAGCTCCAGGTGGCCTCCCTCCACAGCGGGTTCGAAGTGCCGGAACTCAACCTCGCCGTCTACACCGATCACCAGATCTTCGACCGGTACCACCGCCCTACCGCCGGCCGAAAGAAACAGCGCACCAGCGGGCTTACGCTGCGCCAGCTCAAAAATCTCGACCCCGGCGACTTCGTCGTGCACATCGACTATGGCGTGGGGCGGTTCTCAGGCCTTCAGAAAATCACGGTGCGGGGCAAACAGCAGGAAGCCGTAAAGGTGTACTTCCGCGACGACGACGTGCTGTACGTGAACGTCAATGCCCTCTACAAGCTGAGTAAGTACACGGGCAAAGAGGGCCATCAGCCGAAGCTTACCAAGCTCGGTTCCGGGCAGTGGGAGCGCACCAAGGCCAAGACGAAGAAGGAGGTCAAGAAGATTGCCCGCGACCTCATCAAGCTATACGCCAAACGCAAAGCCTCGCAGGGCTACGCGTTCTCGTCGGACACCGTCTGGCAGCGCGAAATGGAAGCCTCGTTTCAGTTCGAGGATACCCCCGACCAGGCCGAAGCCGCCCGGGCGGTGAAGCGCGACATGGAAGAACCCGTGCCCATGGACCGCCTCGTGTGTGGGGACGTGGGCTTCGGGAAGACCGAGGTCGCTATCCGCGCCGCCTTCAAAGCCGTGCAGGACGGCAAGCAGGTGGCCGTGCTTGTACCCACCACCATCCTGGCCACGCAGCACCACGAGACCTTCCGTAAGCGACTGGAGGCCTTCCCCGTCAACGTCGAGCTCCTCTCCCGCTTCCGCACCTCGGCCCAGCAAAACGAGGTGCTCCAAGGCCTGAAAGCCGGGACGGTAGATATCGTAATTGGCACCCACCGCCTCACCTCCAACGATATAGAATTTAACGACCTGGGCCTCTTCGTCATTGACGAAGAGCAGCGGTTTGGGGTAAAGGCCAAAGAAAAGCTCCGCAAGCTCCGCGTGAGCGTGGATACCCTCACCCTGACGGCCACCCCCATCCCCCGTACGCTACAATTCTCGCTCTTGGGCGCGCGCGACCTCTCCATCATTGCTACCCCACCGACGAACCGGCAGGCCATCGTCACCGAGATCCACACGTTCGATGACGAGCTCATCCGCGACGCCATCCATCAGGAGATCAGCCGCGGCGGGCAGGTGTTTTTCATCCACAACCGGGTGCAGACGATCCAGGAGATCGCCGAGCTCATCCGCGCGCTCGTGCCCGACATCCGGGTGCGCGTGGGGCACGGGCAGATGGGCAACAAGGAGCTGGAAGAGGTGATGCTGGAGTTCATCAATGGCGAGTTCGACGTGCTCGTCAGCACCACCATCATCGAGAACGGGCTCGACATCTCGAACGCAAACACCATCATCATGAACCATGCGGAGCGCTTCGGGCTCTCGGGGCTGCACCAGCTACGGGGGCGCGTGGGCCGCTCCAACCGGAAGGCGTTCTGCTACCTCTTAGTGCCGTCGGTGCACAGCCTCACGCGCGAGGCGCGGCAGCGGCTGCAGGCGGTGGAGGAGTTCAATGAGCTGGGCAGCGGCTTCAACATCGCCATGCGCGACCTGGACATCCGCGGCGCCGGCAGCCTTCTGGGCGCGCAGCAGAGCGGCTTCATCGCTGATGTGGGCTACGACACCTACCACAAAATCCTCGACGACGCCGTGCAGGAGCTCCGGGCCGAGGAGTTTGCCGACGTCTTCGACGCGGACGAGGCCATCCCCCCAGCGCCGGAGACGCAGGTGGACGTGGAGGAGGACGCCTACATCCCCGAGGACTACCTCGCCAACAACGTGGAGCGCCTCAACCTCTATCGCCGTATCAGCGAAGCGACGGACGAGGCGGCGCTGCAAGCGCTCCGCGACGAATTCGCTGACCGCTTCGGAGCCCCTCCCGTGGAGGTCGACAACCTTATCCGGGCGGCCGAGCTGAAGCTGCAGGTGCACACCCTGCGCCTCACGAAGGTGCTGTACAAGAACGAGCGGCTGTTCCTCTACTTCCCCACCCAAGACGCCGACCCCTACTTCTACGAGGCCGTCTTTCACGACCTGCTGGCCAAGCTCAGCGAGCTGGAGCGCCGCTACGTCCTCAAGGAAACCCGGAAGGGCACGCTGCGCGCCATCATCCAGGACGTCCCCTCTCTCGAAGCTGCGCAGGCCATCACCGGGCGGCTGCGGCTGGAGCAAGAGGCCGTACCCGCGTAATATCGCCGGTCGGGCCTTGGGAGACCTCAGGCGACCCGGCGCGCCGCACGATCGTGCCTCGCTACGAGACCAAAGACACTGCCGAAGCATGCGTCAACCTGGGCAGCCCAGACGTACGGCCGAGTGAACGTACCGGCGCAAGCATGGTGGATGCCCCCATCGGCAAACGCAACCTGGAGGCCGGATGCGAGGCGACCGTGACATTCGACGCAAAGGCGGCTGAAAGCGATGCCTTTCGTTGTAACCCTATTCCACCTGCCGGAGCAGCGCAAGGAAGTGACGGAGCGGGCCGGGCAAGTCGGGCACCGGTCCCCAGAAGGTAATGGTGCGCGCCCCCGTTTCATCACGGATAGAGAGATGACCCACAAAGCCCTCGGCTTGAGCCGGGATGGGGGGCGCAGGATCGGGCGGTAGCTGATCGATCGCTTGCATCAGCGCTCGGCGCTTCTTCTCGGGTAGCGTTCCGCGTCGCAAACCCCGACTGACGTACGTGCCGTCTTGCACCTCGTAACGCCCGTCGGACCCGATGCGGATGTCTTCCGCCCGATCGTACTGCCCGACCCGCTCAAAGACGATCCATGGCTCATTCATCGTATCTTGATATTTTCCAGTGTTTGAGTGTCAAAAACGACCCTCTGAGAAGCCGCAGAGCGCATGATCTCCGTATAACCCAGGCCATTATGTCCCCCAAGCCGGTCGCCTGTGAGATAGCGCGAGAACGCCTCTATGGACACATTGCGCTTATCCTGCCTACACGCCTTACTTATCCTCCTCATACAGCGCCTGTAAATCCCCCGCTTCTTTTTTGACCATTGCTTGTAGCACATCCGGGGCTTCGACCCGTGCTTGCGTCCCAAACCGCAGTAACCACCGTGCGACGTATGGTAGGTTTTCAAAGTGGAAGACAACGCGCATCCCGTTCGCGGCTTCTTCCTCCGCCTCGATCGGTGCCGGGATGCCGCGGCGAGCCGACGGGTACACCTGCGCATCGAACCAGAGGCGGATTTCTTCGGCGCGCTGCCCCTCGCCTTGTTGCTGCAGGTGCGTGTTCAAGTCAAAGCCTTCAGGCGGCTCAAAGCGCTCGGTAAGTACGTGCAGCGTCTGCATGCGGTCGAGCCTGAAGTTGCGGATGTCGTCGCGCAGGTGATCGTGGGCAATCACGTTCCAGTGATCTGTAAAATAGACGAGCCCAAGCGGATCGATCTTGCGCTTCGTGATCTCGTCGCGGCTGGGCACATAGTATTCCATGAGCACCGACCGCTGCCGGGCCGCCGCCTCACTGAGTTGATACCAGCGGCCCTCATGGGCTTCGTCTTCCTGCGCTTCGGCGTGAAGCCAGTACGGGTCGAGCACGGTACGTTCGTTGAGGCGATCGATGTACTCCTGCACCTGCCGTGGCAGGACGGAGCGAATTTTCAGCCCGACCTCGTCGGCGTCCTTGCGCAGCGACGCATCCGATTGCAGCTTCATGAACTCGGTGCCCACCAGCAACGTGGCGGCCTCTCGTGCGGAGAGCATGAGCGGGGGCAGCTGATAGCCCTCGAGGATCTCGTAGCCCCCGCCTTCGGCGTACGTAAGCGGCACGCCTGATTCGCTGAGGGCGCGGAGGTCCCGGAAGATCGTGCGGCGGCTGACGCCAAAGTGCTCCGCCAGTTGCCGCGAGGTCATACTCGGACGGTTCTGCAGCAGCAAAATGAGCGCGAACAGGCGCTCGGTGCGGTTCAGGCTGCGCTCGGCGTGCTTCATGGCGAGCAGGCGATAGTCAGCAAACAGCGGAGACCCTTGCTACGCAGACGCGGTGACGTGGATCAGTACCTTCTCCTCGAAATAGGTCCCACCCAGCGAGGGCCACAGCGGATGCGACGTGGACACAACGTCTGGAAAGGCAGCCTTCAGTTCCGCAATCTCCTCCGCCAGATGCCCTCCTTTTAGCGTGAGGAGTCCCGGCGCCCAGGCGCTATCCGGCACATTGGGCCATGGGGTAGCGACGCGCAGATGCCACCTCCACAGGTCCACGAGGGGCGCCGTTGCACGCGACACCGAGTAGTGGACGGGCCCACCCTCCCACGCCTCCGCCCGCGCATGGTGGGTATGCAGATTCTCAACCTCAAGCTGCCGCGCCATCATCCGCACCGCCTGCATCTTCTTTCGCACGGAGTCCACCGCGTGCACGGTGATGTGCGGGCAGGCGATGGCCAGCGGCAGCGCCGGCAACCCGCCCCCGCTTCCCCAGTCGACAACCACGCTCCCGTCCGGGAAATCTCGCTGTGTCAGCGTCAGGCAATGCCTGACGTGTCGCTTCCAGATCTCATCTTCCGTCGCGGCCGAGATCAAATTGATCTGCTGGTTGATGCGCACGAGTTCGCTGGCGTAGGCGCGGAGCAGCTGATTCTGTTCATCAGCGAGGGAGGCGGAGGGGTCTGTCATGCGAGCGCGATTGTGCGTATGGGAGTTTGGGAGGCTGGGAGTCCTTCGGCGCGAAGGCTGGACCATAACGTAAGCTGTGGCTCATACGATACCCTATACGCCCACACGCACATACTCACACACCTAAATCACGCTGCCACCGCTTCCTCGGATGTTTCACGTGAAACATCGGCCGTCGGCTTGATGCCCCGCTTCTTCAGCAGCACCATTAGCACGGACACGTCAGCCGAGCGCACGCCGCTGATGCGGGAGGCCTGGCCGAGGTTTTCGGGCTCGACCTTGCGCAGCTTCTCCCGGGCTTCCTTGGAGAGCGCCTCTACGGCGTCGTAGTCGAAATCGCGCGGGATGGGCCACGCTTCCTTGGCCTCCATCTGTTCGATAAGCTCCTGCTGCCGCTCGATGTAGCCTTCGTACTTGAGGTCGATTTCCACAAGCCGCGCCGCGTTCTCCGCGCCGGGCGCCTTGGCAACGACCTCCGCCCACAGCCCGGCATGCCGAAGGAGCGCCTCCGTGTCCACTTCCGGCCGCAGCGCCAGCCGTACCAGCCGCTCGCCCTGATCGATAGTAGATGTACCGACATGCTCCAGATAGCTGTTTACATCTCCCGGGCTAACCGTCGTATTTTCAAGGGCTTGCCGCGTCTTCTCAATGGCGTCTTGTTTGGCTTCCATCCGTTGGAGGCGAGCACCGGAGGCCAGCCCCAGCCGGTGGCCCAGGGCGGTCAGGCGGAGGTCGGCGTTGTCCTGGCGGAGCAGGATGCGATGCTCGGCGCGGGAGGTAAACATGCGGTACGGCTCGTCGGTGCCTTTCGAGACGAGGTCGTCGATCAGCACGCCGATGTACGCCTCCGAGCGCTTCAGCACGACCGGCTCGTCGCCACGCAGCTTCTGCACCGCGTTGATGCCGGCCATCAGGCCCTGCGCCGCGGCTTCCTCGTAACCGGTGGTGCCGTTGATCTGCCCGGCGAAGAAGAGGCCGTCTACATATTTCGTTTCGAGGCTATAGCGAATCTGGTAGGGCGGGAAGAAATCGTACTCGATGGCATAGCCCGGCCGTAGCATATGCGCGTTTTCCATCCCGCGCACCTTGCGGAGGGCCTTAAACTGGACCTCCTCTGGCAGGCTCGTGGAGAAGCCGTTGACGTACACCTCATGGGTGTGCCGCCCTTCCGGCTCGATAAAGATCTGATGCTGGTCTTTCTGCGCAAAGCGGTCGATTTTATCCTCGATCGACGGGCAGTACCGCGGTCCCTTGGCCTGGATACGCCCGGCAAACATCGGGCTGCGGTCGAACCCTTCGCGGAGCTTCGCATGCACATCGGGCGCCGTGTACGTGAGCCAGCAGGAGAGCTGGTCGTCGGCCGGCAGCGCGTCCGTCAGGAAGGAGAAGGGCGTCGGCTCGGCGTCACCGGGCTGCTCCTCCATCACACTGTAGTCAAGCGTGCGACCGTCTACGCGCGGGGGCGTCCCCGTTTTGAGGCGACCGGACGCGAAGCCCATGTCGTGCAAGCATCCGGTGATGCCCCGGGAGGCGCTTTCCCCCATACGGCCACCGCCGAAGTTCTTCTCCCCCACATGGATCACACCATTCGAAAACGTGCCGGTCGTAAGCACCACGGATGGTGCCGTGAATTCAACAC
>JAAAOI010000163.1 GCA_009908945.1 Bacteroidota bacterium | reverse complement strand
CGTCCGCGACCTCATGCTCAATCGCACGGACCTCTCCTTTGCCCTCAACGTGCGAGAGGATGTGCGGCGGGTGCCCATCGGCAGGGTCAGCCCCGACACGCTTGTCCCCTCTACGGAGTAGCCCTCACCGTCCCCTCCTATTCCTTTACGCGCCTACCCGACCGCTCTCATGCACCGCTTTTTTGCCCTTAGCCTTGTCGCGCTGCTCCTGGCGCCCGCCGCATTGCAGGCGCAGAACCGAGAGGCGACCGAACAACGCCTTCAGGAGCTGCGCGAACAGATTGCGGCGTACGAGGAACGCATGTCCGAAGTGCGGGAGCGCGCCGAAGCCTCCGAGCAGTCGCTCCAAGAGGTCGAGCGGGAGATTGCCGTCCGGACGGAGCTCATCAACAACTTTCAGCGGCGGATGAACCAGCTTACCCAGGAAAGCGCGCAAATGCGGGCCTCCATGCAAGGGCTGGAGGAAGAGGTTCAGACGGTGCAGCAGCAGTACCAAGGCCGCGCTACGCACGCCTACAAATACGGCCGGCTCCACGACCTGGCCCTTATCCTCTCGGCAGAGTCCATCAACCAGATGCTGATCCGGATTCAGTACCTGACCCGGTTTACACAGCAACGGCGCGAGAAGCTGGCCGATGTGGAAGCCGCTACGGCTGAGCTTCGGGAGCAACGCGCCGAGTTACAGGCCGCCCGAGAGCGGACCCAGCAGCTGCTGGCTGAAGCGGAGCGCGAGCGCCGCAACCTCTCGCGCCTGGAGGAGGAGCGGCGCAGTATCGTAGCTACCCTGCGCAACGAACAAGAGGACATCGAAGAGCAGCTGGACGCGGACCGCTCGCGCGAGCAGGCGCTCGTCCAGGAGCTGCGCCGCATTGCGGAGGCCGGCGCCGAGCGGGGGCGCGAGCGCGCTGCCGCCAGCGCCCGCTCGGCCGCCGAGTTTGAGGCGCTGTCGGGCTCATTCCTCGAAAACCGCGGCCAACTGCCCTGGCCCTCCCCCGGCGTCGTGACCGAGTCCTTTGGCGAGGTGGTAAACCCCGTGCACGGCACCCGCACCCCAAACCCGGGCATCCTCATCGCCACGCGCGAGCAGGAAGAGGTGCGCGCCGTGTTCGACGGCCAGGTTGAAACCGTCGACATCATCCCCAACTTCGGCCGCTTCGTGGTGGTGAGCCACGGCCAGTTTCAGACGCTCTACAGCAACTTCTCCCTGCTCTACGTGGGCCCCGGCGACCGGATCGATGCAGGCCAGGTCATTGGCCGGGCCGGCACGGAGGCTGAACCTCGGGGCGCCAGCGTCTTTTTTGCGATCTTCGATGACGGGGAGGAAGTCAACCCCACCCGCTGGCTGGGACCCCGCTGAGCCGAACCGCTCCTGGGCCGCCGATGTGTAGGGCCGCCGACGTGTAGGGCTGCCGACGTGTAGCGCTGCTCCGATCTATTTCACATAAGTTTACGGCACCGTGGTGGACACCCCTGCCCCTGCGCCGTACCTTTCCCCTGCGTCACCTTTCACCTTTTGACTATCAGTTATGGCCACAAACGGCACATACGATTTGGTTGTCCTCGGAAGCGGCCCTGGCGGCTACGAGGCGGCTATCCGCTCATCGCAGCTCGGCATGAAAACGGCCGTCATTGAAAAAAACAAACTCGGCGGCGTCTGCCTCAACATCGGCTGTATCCCCACAAAGGCTCTGTTGAGCAGCGCCGAGATGATGCACGAGGCGCAACACCTGTCGGACTACGGCCTAAAGCTGGACGGCCACGTCACGCCCGACTTCCCCGCTGTCATTGAGCGTAGCCGCGGGGCGGCCAACAAGATGAACAAGGGCGTGAACTACCTCATGAACAAGAATGACATCGACGTCATCTACGGCTACGGCCGCCTGGTGGGCGATGGCACGATTGAGGTCACGCCGTCGGAAAACATGGATGGTGAGACCATCGGCGAAGAGCGCACCGTGCAGGCTGAGCACATCATGATTGCCACAGGCGCCCGCGCCCGGGAGATTCCACCGCTGCCCGTCGACAATGAGCACGTGATCGACTACTGGCAAGCGATGTTGCAGACCGAACAGCCAGACCGCCTGGTGATTGTCGGGGCTGGCGCCATTGGCGTCGAGTTTGCTTACTTTTATCACAATATGGGCACCGACGTCACCATCGTGGAGCTGCAGGATCGCCTCGTGCCGGTAGAAGATAAGGACATCTCCCGCGAGCTGGCCCGCGCCTACAAGAAGATGGGCGTTACCCTGATGACCAGCGCCGAGACGCAGGGCTACGAGGAGCGCGACGGCGAACTGGTGGTGCAGGTCAAGACGAAGGACGGCACCGAGGAAGTCGCCTGCGACCAAATCCTCTCCGCCGTGGGCGTGGTCGGCAACATCGAAGACCTGGGGCTGGAGGAGCTGGGCGTCGAAACGGAGCGCGGCGCTATTGTCATTGATGGCTTCGGCCGCACCAACGTGGAGAACGTGTACGCCATTGGCGACGTTGCCGGCGGCCCCTGGCTGGCGCACAAAGCCAGCCACGAGGGCGTGCTCTGTGTAGAGAAGATTGCCGGCCATGACGTCCGCCCCATGGATCATAAGAATATCCCGGGCTGCACGTACTGCCAGCCGCAGATTGCCTCGGTCGGCTACACAGAGGCGCAGGCCAAAGAAGCCGGCTACGACCTTCACGTCGGCAAATTCCCCTTCACGGCCAACGGTAAGGCCACCGCCGCCGGCCATACGGAAGGCTTCGTCAAGGTGGTCTTCGACAAGAAGTACGGCGAGTGGCTTGGCTGCCACATGATTGGCCACGGCGTCACGGAGATGATTGCCGAGGCCGTGACGGCCCGTACGCTGGAGACCACGCACCACGAAATCATCGAGTCGGTTCATCCGCACCCCACCATGTCGGAGACGGTGATGGAAGCCGCCCGTGCGGCCATCGGCGAGCCGATGAACATTTAATGCCCATCTCTGCTTCTCTCACGCGCCCCGCTCGGCTCTATGCCGGGCGGGGCGTTTGGGTATGGTGGCCTGGCCGTTTACCCAACCGAACTATTGTAAATCGCCAGCAGGCCGGTTACCACAAGGTCAATCCCGATGGCGCCGATAAAGAAGCCGTTGATGCGCAGAAGAATCCCCATGAACTTGTCGAACGCCACACGCCAGCCGTTGCGCAGCAGCTTGTACTTGATGGCAATAAGCAGGGCGATAGCAGCGTAATTGATAAGTAGCGCCCCGGCCAGCGCCCCCAACCCGATGAGCGGATCCAGATCATTTCCGGCGAGGATGCAGATCGAGATGGTCGCCGCCCCCACCATGTACGGTAAGGCGATTTCGGAAGCGAGCGCGTCCAGGTCATCCCGCAGCGCAATGAGCGACTGTTTCCCCTGCACAATAAAGACCAGCGCGATGCTGAAGATCACCACGCCACCGAAGATACGGAACGCATCAAACCGGATGCCCAGCAGCTGATCGAACACGGAGGTGCCCGTAAGCACAAACACCGCGAGGATCCCAAATGAGATCAGTGTGGCCCGCATAAACACGTGCCGCAAAAACTGCCGAATGCCGACGCCGTCAATCACCGGATTGAGGTACACAAACAGGGCAAACGGGTTGATCAGGACAAGCAGGGAGAGAATGAAGGCCAGCGGGTCCATGGCAGAGGAAGGCGTGGCGTCTGAGGGGGCCGCTCCGGGAAATAAAAAAAGAAGTCCCGCCGAACGCCAGGCGTATCGGATGGTTTCGGGCGGGCCTTAACGCCGGGTCTCGCAAAAAAGAGCGCCCTGCTGCACTGGTGCTACGCGGCCCCTCTGGCAGCGTGGATACCACGAGCGTCGCCTGTAAGCAGGACAGCGGATGGAGGCGTAAAGCATTGCAATGAAACTGCAATAACGGAAGTAAGAGAGCCCTACATCTGGCTATTCCTTCACCTGGGCCATCAGGGTGTCGCGGTCGGTGGTGGGCTGCTCACAGGCGAAGTTCTGGCAGACGTAGGCGGTGGCCTGGTTGTCGTTTTGGGTGTGGGCGGCCGTAAACGGCGCAAGCGCGTCCAGCTCACCGGTCGGCGGCGCGTTCAGCACCACAGTGCGCGGCGTGAACGTGGTGCGCAGCGGCCGGGCCAGCGCCTGCAGGTCGTCGGCCTCCGGTTGGCCCACGAGCACCACCTCTGTGGACGGCCCAGCGAGCAGGTCCACGCCACAGAGCATGGCTGTAAATCCGGTCGGTTGCTTTTCGATATGGTCGGCGAAGAACTGCCCAATGCGGGCCGCCGCCGTCTCCAGCGCCGTATCGCCCGTAAGCCGCGCCAGGTGTACGAGGTTGCGCAACATCACCGAGTTACCGCTTGGGATAGCGCCATCGTACGCCTCCTTCGGGCGGGTGATGAGCTCCTCTGCGTCGTCGGCATTGAGGTAGTAGCCGCCCGCCTCCGAGTCGAAGTGCGCCTCCACAATATCAACAAGCGCACGGGCTTCCGCCAGATAGGCGGGGTTAAAGGTGGCCTCATAGAGGTGGAGCAGGCCAAAGATGTAGAAGGCATAATCGTCGAGCTGCCCGGGGATGCCCGCCTGGCCGGCCCGGTACCGATGCTGCAGGCGGCCGTCATCGGTGGTGAGGGTGTCGCGGATGAACTGCGCGGCGTCTTCGGCCAGCGCCACGTAGCGCGGCTCCTCCAGCGCGGCCCCGGCCTGTGCGAGGGCGGCCATGAGCAGGCCGTTCCAGTCCGTCAGGATCTTGTCGTCGAGGCTGGGGCGCTCGCGCTCCTGGCGCGCGGCGAGCAGCGTGGTCCGGGCCGCCTCCCAGCGCGCCTCGGCGGCATCCACGGAGAGGTCGTGCCGCTCCGCGACCGTCGCCAGCGGCTCCGTCTGATGCAGCACATTTTCTCCAGTTCGCTGCCGCGTGGCTTCCTCCAGGAAGTTGCCCTCGTCGGTGATGTTGAACAGGTCGAACACAAACGGCACCGCCTCCTCGGGCAGCAAGGCACGCAGTTCATCGGCGGTCCAGACGTAAAACGCCCCCTCCCGCCCTTCGCTGTCTGCGTTCTCGGCGGAATAGAACGCGCCCTCGGGGGCTTGCATGTCGCGGGTCAGGTACGTTACCACCTCATCGATCGTCCGGGCCATCCAGCCTTCGCCCGTCACCTGGTGCGCTTCCGTCAGCGCCAGCAGCAGCGTGGCCTGGTCGTAGAGCATCTTCTCGAAGTGCGGCAGCTTCCACTGCACGTCGGTACTGTAGCGGTGAAATCCGTAGCCCACCTGATCGAACACCCCGCCGTACCGCATGGCGCGTAGCGTATGCGTGACCTGGGCGACCGCTTCCTCATCTCCCGTCCGGTGAGCATACCGGAGCAGCAGGTTCAGATGATGCGGGGAAGGAAACTTGGGCGCCCCGCCGAAGCCCCCGTGCGTGGCATCGTAGGCCTGGCCAAGTTGCGCTGCTGCTGCTTCAATATCGGCGGTCGTGGGTTCGTTGCCCGCGGGCGTGTGGCTGTCGGCCTGCTGCAATCGCTGCGTAAGGGTAGCGGCCGTCTGCGTGACCTTCTCCCGTTCCTCTTCCCACGCGCTGGCCACCCGAGGCACCAGATCCAGCATGCCGATGCGGCCCTGCCGGCTTTCCTTGGGAAGATACGTGGCGGCGAAGAAGGGCGCTTTCTCGGGGGTCAGGAGCACCGTCAGCGGCCAGCCGCCTTGCCCGGTCATCATCTGGCAGACCGTCATGTAGATCTGGTCGATGTCGGGCCGCTCTTCGCGGTCGACCTTGATGTTCACGAACGCCTCGTTCATGCGGCGGGCGACCTCCTCGTCCTCGAACGACTCATGCGCCATCACGTGGCACCAGTGGCACGTCGAGTAGCCAATCGAGAGGAAGACGGGTTTGTCCTCCGCCGCGGCTTTTTCAAAGGCCTCCGGGCCCCACTCGCGCCAGTCGACCGGGTTGTCTTTGTGCTGGAGCAGGTACGGGCTACTGGCGTTGGCGAGGCGGTTGGGCATGGGCAGCAATAGGCAGTGAGCGGACGGTGCCATCACCATACGCACGACTGCCCCGTGCGTTGGCGCCGGGCGCAACCGAGCATTCCCTACGTGTCAGGTGCTCTACGGTCGTAGCTTACGGCCGGCGCAGCCCCGTGCACCCTTACAGCACGTGATATCTTACAGCACGTGATGATCCGTTAGCGCATAGAGGATTTCGGCCTCCCCCAGGTTCAGGTCGCGAGCGATCTCAGAGACAAGGGCCAGGCGAAACTGCTGTGGCGAGCCAAAGAGCTCGTTAATGCCGTAGTCGACAGCCGCTTCTGCGGTGAAGCCGTGATCCCGCCCGTACGAGCGGCAGACCTCCCGCATGTCGGCAATTTTAGCGGCACCGGAGGTCGTGATTTGGTATTCGGCTTCGGTGGTTAGTTGGTACATAAGGCAAGGTCGGTAGGATGAAATCGGAGTCGTAGCGCCGCCATCGACCATGGTCTGGGCGCGTGGTGTGTGCATCTGACACGGCCCAACCTCGGCAGCACAAGCCGTCCATACCGGCGCTTTTGGCGCAAGCCGCCTGTACCAGCGGCGGGCTCCTCCTGCGTCCGCTGCGCAAGCCGTTGTCGCGCGGGGCACCGACGGATTGCGCGGCGCGCGACGGGAGGCCGGGTGCGCCCGGTCCTCGGCGGGTTGAACAGGGCCTTGCACCTCTCCCCCACGCTCTGACGCTTAGAGCACGCGCGTCGCAAGCCATGCCTCGCTAAGGAGAGGATCGAGGGTGCATGTGGGCATTTGGAGGGATGGGCGTTTGCCTGGGTTGGCCCCTTGGCGCCTCCCTTCGACAGTTCGACCTTCGCGGCGAGAGCCGCAGGTTGGAGAACCACTGGCGCGGCGCTGTCGCCGCCACCAACAGGGAGCCGGGGGAGAGCAATACCTGGTGTAAAGATCGCGGCCCTCTTGGCCTGAGAAAGGTTGGCCTGGGAGAGAAGTAAATCCCTGAGCCTCGGCGCGCCACTACCTCGCTCCTACGGCCGCCCCGGCGGCGCGGCCAGCTGGATGCGGCCCTCGCCAACGGCTGGCACCGTCAGCGGGCTGGACGCATTATCCGCCTCGTGCGCGATCTCCAGCGCCGCCTCTGCCTCGCCCTCATCCTCCGGCGTAAAGCGCACCGTCACCTCACGCGTGGCGCCCTCGCCAAGGGAGAAGCTTCCCGCGCCGCCCACGACCGCGTAGGCCGCGCTACCGCTCAAGCTCACCTCCCCGGAGAGCGTCCCGTCGCCGATGTTGCGGACCTCGGCCGTCTGCTCGCCGCTCTCGCCAATGTCGATGGCGCCAAAGTCCAGGCTGGACACATCCACACTGATACGCGGCTCGGGCTCATCGGCCGGTGGGGGCTCGGAGGTCGGGTCGTCATCGCCGCAGGCTACAAGTAGCGCGGAGAGGAGGCAGATGAGGAGTAGGGCACGCGTAGGCTTCAGTTGGTACATGGCGTAAAGGTATAAGCGTTGAAGGAAGAGAGAGGCAGGTGGTGGCGCGCCTTGCCGCTTACCGCACCCGGGTGATCCGCCCGGTGTGCTGCTCGCCACCGGGGCCGATGAGGCGGATGAGGTAGACGCCCGAGGCCGCCGCGCTGCCGCTTGCCGCGCGGCCATCCCACCGCAGCTCATGTACGCCTGCAGCAAGCGCGCCGCTGTGCAGAAGCCCAACCTGCTGGCCGAGCACGTTGAAGAGCTCCACGCGTACGTTCATCGCCTCCGGCACGGCCACCTCGACGGTCACCTCGCCGCGGGACGGGTTCGGGTAGATGGGCCCGAGCGCGAGCGCCTCTGGCCGCTCTGCCACGCGGTCGATGAAGGCCTGATCGCCAATCAGGAGCTGCAGGGGCAGGAACGCTTCTCCGCCGCCGCTGGCGCGCGTGAGATGGCCTTCCTCGATCCGAATGCGCACCGGGGCGTCGGCGCCATGGGCGCGCAGGTCGTGCCGGGCGCCGGTGGCGGCGTTTACGAGCACGATCTCATCGCCCTCAAAGGCGCCCAGGCCCCGGGCGCGCAGATACGCCGCCTCGCCTTCAGCCACGCCGGTAAGCTCGATGTCGAAGGAGAGTCCGCCGCTGGCCTCCGGGCGGGCTTTGAGCCACCGGCCGAGCGCAGCGTCAACCTCGCCGGATCGCGCCGCCAGCTGCGCCGCCGTAAAGTGGGCCGGTGGGAGGCGGTGCATGACCGCACCCCCCGCGGCGCCCCCCGCCGCGTAGCCAAGCGCCAGGCGAGCCGTCTCCTGAAGCTCATCGGCTGCTGCGGAGGGCGTCTCCACGATAAGCTGTAGCTCGGCCCGCTCCGCGCGCGCGGCGGCGATGAGATCGCCTTCCTTGAGGCCTTCTTCCTCAGGCTCGGCAAGGGCCGGGTGTTGGAGCGTGAGCGCCTCCAGGCCGCCATCGTTGAAGAGGTAGTACGCCTCGCCGGTCCGGGCGCTCAGCAGCGTATCGACCGCCTGCCAGCTCCCGTCCCACTGCCAGAGCGCCTCGGTCAGCCCGTCGTTAGCTGCGAGGGCCAGGGTCACGTCCCAGTCTACGGGCCGGTCCAGGGGGTTGGAGAGGATATTCCACCCGTCCTGGAGCGGCACCGTGGTGGTGCTATCCTCCGCCAGCGCGACCGCCCCAACCGTGG
Source organism: Bacteroidota bacterium (assembly GCA_009908945.1). GTDB lineage: Bacteria > Bacteroidota > Rhodothermia > Rhodothermales > Salinibacteraceae > Tc-Br11-B2g6-7. The sequence continues at coordinate 9,942 of JAAAOI010000163.1, read as the reverse complement.
TGTCCGCGGCCCACGTCTCGCGGCTGAGCACCCAGAAGCCGCGGCCGGGCGCGAAGCGGAAGGCCTCCGAGCCGTCGTACTCGTCGAGGTAGGCCTCAGAGCTCTCGCCTTCCTCCGCATCGGCGCCCGTCTCCCGGAAGGCGCGCCACGTGCTCCCCGCCTCCCCCGTGAGCGTGGCCGCGAGGTCGGCGCCCATCAACACCGAGCCACCAGCGCGAGGCTATGGCCGGATGGGGTAGACGGGGCACATACGCGGCATCGACTCAACAACCGGCAAGCGTGCGCGCTTCTCCGTCCACGGCAACTGCCTCGTAGCGTGTTCCTACAAGATCGGGCTCGTCATCGGATGCGACGACGGTCGCCGTAAGCTGGTCTCCAGACACCACGTACTCAATATCATAGACGTACAGGCCGTTGTCCAGAGTCACGACACGGCCATTGACCGCCAACACGTTGCTGCGCACCCGCCCACAGCCCTCCGTGCCCTCCACAGCAGAGATCTCCTCAACACGGTCGGTGCCCAGCGTCCAGTATACCGACAGACCGAGCTCGTCATAGCCAGTTGTAATCTCCCCAATTTCCGTTTGAACGGTCGTGGACAGCACGTTCCAGGTGCCAACCCACTCAGCACTCGCTGTGTCAGGCCCGTTGTCCTCGACCAAGTCGCAGCCGACGCATAGTGACATCGAAAGAAGCAGTACTAACACGAGTGCGGATCCAGATAATCTCTGGCTCATCGCGAAAAGGATTTGGGTGAGTGGAAGGTGGTCAAGGCCAAATGCGTTGTGCCGCATGCTTGCGGCTGAAGACAGGGGGAATGAAATTTGGCAGTAGGCTTCTGCATCCCACCGTAGCCCAAACAAGCGTAACGGGGATCACACACCGGATTTTTGATCAACGCCCCGAGAGCAGAAGCGAATACTGCACACGTCCGGTTCAATGGGCGCGAGGCCAAAGATGACAGGTCGTCGAATCGTACCGACTAAAAGAAGCCGGTGAGTCCGACTCGAAGGCCGAGGGCGTTGCCGACATCGGTCTCCTCCGTGTCCTCTAATCGGGTGAGAACCTTGGCGAGGACGAATGCTTCACCCGTAACAGCGACGCTCGGAGACAGCATGAAGGTTACACCAGAGGCGAGATCGACCCCCGCCCCGTAGAACGTCATGCTTTCCTGGAAAATGCCTCTGTCCTCCTTCACTCGTGTCCGGATGCCAAGGATGGAGATCCCGGCAAAGGGAGCGAGTTCTTTCCCCTTCTCTCCGAAGTGAACATTGAAGGAGGGTCCAAGGGCTACGGTCGTAGTAGGCTCTTCATCAGAGAATTTACTGGAGTTAGAGCGTGAAATCTGAAGGCTTAGGCCCAGCGAAATGTCAGACTCTACGACGTAGAATGCGGTTGGCGCAAACGACCAACCGGCTGTTCGACCGTCCCTCGAGTAGAAGTTACCGCCCATGGTAGTGGCGGAGAAACTCACATCCACCCCAAACGCCCCTGAGCCTGGAAGACTGTTTTGCGCACGAAGCGGCTCGGGAGCGGCGAACAGAGCAGCGGTAAGGACAACAAGAAAGAACGTGTAGCAGCGCGTCATAGGAGCGTCCGGTTGATGGACTGCAGTAAGGGGATAAAAACGGGGCTCACTCCAAGAAGAAGAGTCCCCCAGAGCTACCGACCATACACCACAACCGTAAAGGTCGCGTAGAGGCCAAGAATGAAGGTCGTCTCGTAGTCAACGTAGACTACCTCGGTGATGTCGCCATCCTCCATGGCGGCCCGGATACTGGCGTCGCCGGTAGCGATAACCCCGAGGTACGACACGGCCCTCGCGCGACCCTCTTTTAAGTTACCTGTGTCTTCATTGGACGTAACCTGGAGCGGGGCCTGGACTTCGGTGTAGAGTCCGCCGATCGGACTGACCACGGAGGCGCACCCGGTCACGAGGACGGTGCTGGAGAGGAGGAGCGCAACGAGGAGGTAGGAGCTGAATCGCTGGTGCATGGCATCGTGGAGTTGAGGAGCAAGAACGCAAAAAAGCAAGGGCGCCGTTGTCGGCGACATCACATGTGAACGGTTCGAAACTGATCACACCATTGTCTGGACACACCCTCAACATACCCTTAGCCCAAACCGCTACCTGAGGGATCACCCGACCTGAATATTTTTTGCTTTCGTGCCTGCACACACGGATGATGGGCCCGGTACCCGTTCATCCGGTACCCGTTCATAACGAGCCTCAGTAGCTATCGCCGCATGAGTCCAAGTGGGACGAGAGACTGCACATCGTCCTGATAGCGCGCGACCTCCGCAAGCACCCAGCCACGATCTGTCAGTATCATTTCGCGAAAGCGGACCGCGCCCAGGTAGTGGCCCTGATACGTGAAGTCGACGGCGTTTGTGGACTGAAGACTGTCGCCCGGCGAATAGTAGGGGGCGTAGGCGCGGAGAACGCGAATCCGCTCCGGTCCGTGAACGCCTTCTTCGTGGCGTAGCTCATCACGCAGATCGGTGAAATTGCCCCGGATTGTTTCGACGGTCTGTTGCATACGCTCCTCATCAATCTGGCGTCGTCCTCGTTTCTCTTGGTGTGCCCGTAGCTCTTCAGCCGTCACGCAGTACCGCTCCCACAGCTCCTGGTCGTCGGTACGAAGCGCCTCAAAGAGCGTCGCCGACAGGTCCTGCGGGGTGTCGTTGCTTTCCTGAAAGGTATAGTGATAAGACCCGCTTGCATCGGAGGAGGAGGAACTGCAACCGGTTGCTAAAAGAACGGCAAGCGTACAAGCGAACACAACGGGCAGCAAACGTGATATCATGGCAGTAAAGTCGGAAGGTAGAGAGGGTGGGAAGGTAGGTTGATACCCAACCGTGAGGATTGCCTGGCGGCACAGAGGGCTACTGGCACTGTGTAAGGGCCTGTCGGTATGCTACCAGCGCCTCGCTGTCGTCCTGAAGCGCCTGTTGGTGCTCCTGTGAGAGGCTCATGCACTCCATCGCCCCCTTTTCGCTGATGCAGTCACACATCTCGTCGGCCATGCTTTCGGGGGAGGTCCCACAGCCAGTTATCAAAAGCGGGACGAGAAGCACGAGAAGCAGACTAAAGAGGCGGTTCGGTTCAGCGAGTCGAGTATCCATAGCAAAGACTGTAGCGTGATTAAACGGGTGGGAAGGCGCCACTATCGCCTTCATTGGATCGTAGGTGCGTGGCAGGGTCACGGCGATTCGTAGGCTGCACGATTACTCTGAGCGGCCCTGATCGCGAATCTCGCCAACGCGGTCGTAGATGCCGAAGAGGACAAGGACCTGCTCGCACGCGATGCGCAGCAAAAACGGCCCGGCAAACATCATCCCGAGGCCCCCGAGCACTCGTCCACCGCCCCCGAAGCGGGCGGTGGCGCCGCCATAGATGGCGAGGAGGCCAGCCAGGATGAGCAGCACGCTACCGATGTAGAAGACGAACCGGATGAGCATGGGCGTCAGCATCGTCTCGAAGCGCAGGAAGCGCACAAAGAGTGACGAAGACGAGGAAGCGGACGTGCTGGAGGGCCTGGGAAGGGGCGTGGAGGCGGCGTCTGGCATGGGAAAGATTCAAATCTGAGGTGAGAGCAAGAACGAGAGGTTCGGCAAGACACGTCATTCGTCTCGCCGGGTAAGCACGATCGGACCGTTGGTGAGGCGGTCATCCTCCTGCCGAAAGACGATCCGCCGGTCATCGACAGTGACAATCACCTCACCGTCGCCCCGCTCGTATGTGCCCATCATCGTCAAACCCATCACCTGCTGCCGCACCTCGCCGCCGGAGCGAAACTCCAACTGCAAAGCGCCACTGCGATCGGTGTACGTACCCTCAAAATCACTTCCACACCCAACCAGAGACAGCAGGAGAAACGCCACCAGCACGGTGCAAAGAGACGATAGGGTAGTGGAAGATGTGGCACCTGAGGATGTAGCGGATAGGGATGTAGCGCATGGGGATGAAGAGCATGGCGTAACGCAGCTTATCATGGCGCAGAGCGGTTAGGTGAACGTGTACAATGAGTCAAATTCGACAGGCCGAGGAGTAACGCTCGAATCGGGAGCGACGCAAGAGGCGGCATGCGAAAGCAGACCGTTCATTGCCGGCCGCATGCTGCAGGGCAGCGGTTTCTGATCGAAGATTACGGGGGCCAAAGGTAAGTGGGGCGGGTAGTGGACCGGTCGTTTACTGCTCCACTTACACTGTTAGCCCAAAAGGCCGCGATAGAGATCATTGGCGCGCAGGGGGATGGGCTGCAAACCCTGAAGGTGGTACGGTAAAAGGAGCGCGCCAGAAGCGCGACTCATAGTGCGCTTAAAGAGCTGGATATTATTTGCTTAACTGTCTCGCAGCGTGTATCTTTGCGCTGTGTTCACATGATAGTTAACCCTCACATCCACTTTTATCCTACAGATCGCCATGTCCGTCGTGCGCACAACCCTGTCCCCTCTCGACGACCTCTTCGATGCACTTCGTGAGGGCGATGAGCGTGCGCTGGAGCAGCTTTTCACACATGTGTACAACGAGTTGCATCGTCTGGCCCGCGTTGTGCGGTTTGATGAGGCACCCGCTACGCTGAACACCACCGCGCTTGTACACGAGGCGTACTTGCGGCTGCAGCCTTCAGGCGGGCTCGATGTAGAGAGTAAGAGGCACTTCTTGCGCCTCGCGGCCCGCGCGATGCGTCAGGTTATCGCTCGGCAGTTGCGTCACCGGGGCGCCGAGAAGCGGGGGGGTCATGTCGCCACCATATCATTTCAGGACTATATGGTAGGCACCGAGATTCCCATTGCGGACCTGATCACGCTGGAGGACGCACTTCGCACGCTTGAGGACATGCATGAGCGGCAGGTGCGTGTCGTTGAGTGCCGTTTTTACGCCGGGCTCACTGTAAAGGAAACCGCTTGCGCGCTTGACATCTCCACCGCTACGGTGAAGCGTGACTGGCGTGCGGCGCGCGCCTGGCTACTCTGTTATCTGCGCGTCCCGGCCTGACGTCCTCCCCTTCTCGTCCACGCAGTATTTGAACATGCGCCGCGCGATGTGCACAAGCCGACTGCACGCACACCAGCTTTTTCGACAATCGTAGGGTGCGGCTGTAACTGCTTCGAAGGCCATGCTGGTGTCCCCCCGCCTCGCGCTCACCGACCCGCTTACGGTTGAACCACTGCACGATCCCACCACACCGTTCGTCTAAGCCCACCGGTCATACTCATGGCAACACCATCGCCGTCCGGCCCCCCTGCCCCGCTTCCACCTGAACGCTGGGAGGCCATTCTCTCGCTCTTCCACGATACGCTTGAGCAACCAGCCAAGGCCCGTGAGGCCTTCCTCCGCGCTGCCTGCGATAGTGACGAGGCGCTCTACCATCAGGTGACGTCCCTGCTGGCTGCTGACGCCATGGACGACTCATTTCTTGCCACGTCCCGTCCTCTGACCACGCGTCTTGCTCTTGAGCATAGCCCGATGCAGGATAAGCGCATAGGGCCCTACCGCGTCGATGAGGAGATTGGACAGGGCGGGATGGGCGTTGTCTATCGCGCGCACCGCGACGACGTCGGAACGACCGTGGCGATCAAGTTCCTCCGCGAGCGCTTTCCCTCCGCAGAACGTCAGCATCGTTTTGTGACGGAGCAGCGCACGCTCGGTCGCCTGGAACATCCGGGCATCGCGCGCCTGCTCGACGCAGGGACGACTGATGACGGCACGCCCTTCTTCGTCATGGAGTATGTCGACGGCGTGCCGGTCACCGACTACTGCGCTGCGCACGACCTCGACCTCAGTGCGCGTCTTGCGCTGTTTCAGCAGGTAGGTGCCGCTGTCCGCTATGCTCATGCGAAGGCAGTGGTGCACCGGGACCTGAAGCCGTCGAATGTGCTCGTCACCGACACGGCCGCAGGACCGCAGGTAAAGCTGCTCGACTTTGGCATTGCCAAGCTGATGGCTGATGGTGAGGGTACGCAGACCCGTACCAATGAGCGGCTGCTTACCCCAGCGTATGCGGCCCCAGAGCAGGTAAGCGAGGGCGGCATCTCAACAGCAACCGACGTCTACGCGCTTGGGGTGTTGCTCTACGAGATGCTTACCGGGAAGCGCCCGCTGGATGTCTCTGATACGTCGCTTTCGGAGGCGGTAGAGCGCATCCTGCACCAGCTGCCGGATGCCCCATCCACAGCCGCTGCCCACCCGGCCGGCCAAGCCGAGCTGCCACCTGTGCCGCCGGATGCGCTGCGGGGCGACCTCGACACCATCTGCGAAGTCTGCCTTCGCAAAGCGCCCGAGCGTCGCTACGCGTCCGCCGAAGCGCTATGCGGCGACATTACGCGGTTCCAGACGCGTCGCCCTATCACGGCCCGACCGGATACGCTCACCTACCGAACAGGCAAGTTCATTCGTCGTCACCGCGCGGGCGTTGGGGCCACAGCGGCTACAGCTGTGCTCATTGCGGCACTCGTGACGGTGTACACGCTTCAACTGGCCACTGAGCGCGACCGAGCCACCGAGCAAGCCGTGGTGGCCGAGTCGGTCGTCGAGTTCTTTGTTGAAACGTTGGAGGAAGGCAACCCAAACGCGGTGCCCGGCGATACGCTTACGATTTACGACATCATCGACCGGGCCGAGGAGCGGTCGGACCAGCTCGACAACCCACTGGCCCGTGCGAACGTGCTCGACGGCATTGGGCAGGTTCGGCACGTGTATGGCCAGTTTGACCAGGCGGATTCGCTCTTTACCCGCTCGCTCGACCTGCGGCGCGCAGCGCTCGCGCCTGATCATCCTGATGTTGCTTCCTCGCTCAATCATTTGGCTCAGCTCTATATCCTCCAGGGCGACTACGCAGCGGCAGACTCCCTGATCACGCAGAGCCTTACGATACTGAAGCAAGGACGCGACGTGAAGGCTAATCAACTCGCCGAACCCACGAAGATCTTGGCCCACGTTCGCTATCGGCAAGGTCGCTACGCCGAGGCCGATTCGCTCTATGGCAGCACGGTCCGCATCGATCGCCAGGCGAACGTACTTTCCGACGACAGCCGCGCCGACACGCATCAAGAGTGGGGCATGGCGAAGTTCCAGCGTGCCGACTACGCTGGGGCTGCCGAGCAGTACCGGCATGCCATTGGCTACTTTAATGCGGTCTATCCGGAGGGCCATGTCGCCACTGCATCGGCGCTGGCCAACCTGGCATCCATTGAGCGGGTACGCGGCGAGTACGACGCGGCCGTTGCAGGATACCAGGCGGCGCTTGCTATGACCCAAGAGATTCTGGGACCGCGCCACCTTAACATGGCAATCATCCAAAACAATCTGGCGGTGACGTACCACCGGCAAGGCAATGTAGATACGGCCGCTGTAATGATGGCAGAAAACGTGCAGCTGCGGCAAGACCTACTCGGGCCCAACCATCCAGCAGTAGCCACGGCGCATAACAATCTTGGCGAGATGCTACGGGATCTCGGGCGCCTGGCTGAGGCCGAATCGCACTTTCGCACGGCGCTGACGATTCGTGAAACCGCACTCGGCCCAGAGCACGAAAAAACCGTGACCTCGCTCAACAACATCGCGACGCTGCATGAAGCGCAGGGAGCATATGAGACGGCCGAGCCCATGCGGAGGGACGTTCTCGCCCGGTACCGCGCGTCGCTTGGCGCAGAGCATCCTCGCGTTGCGTTAGCACTCAGCAACCTTGGGTCGCTTCTGCGTAAGAAGGGCGCATACCAGGAGGCCGAATCGGTACTTACTGAAGCGCTCGATCTGCGCCGTCGCATCCTTCCTCCTGTGCACGATGACCTTGCACAGACGCTCCGCGCACTCGCTGCCCTGTACGTCGCTCGTGAGCAGTGGGCTGCCGCAGAGCCGCTACTGCGCGAAGCCCATTCGATTCATCAAGAAGTAATCCCAGAGCACTGGCAAACCGCGCAGACTGCCGTGCGGCTCGGTCAGGTGCTGTTGCATCGCGACCAGTTGGCCGTGGCAGAATCGCTGCTTGTAGATGGCTACGCCGATTTGCACACGGATCTCGGGCCAGATGCTGAGGCGACTACTGAGGCGGAGTCGACGCTAAGGGCATTGTATGCCGCCTGGAACCGCCCCGAACGCACCCCGCAAGTGCTCGACAGCCTCCAGGTGGCATCTACTCTGCTCACCCAATAGCTGATTGCGAACACCTGCGATACCCTACGCGATGTTGCCAGCGGCGAGGTAGAACGCTCGTTGGCCTTTGCTCTGGTGCATCCATGATGGTGCAACGACCCAGCGAACCATCCACGATTTCCCTGACGGGAGGCTTGAGCGCGTGAAATGTTGGAGCGTGCAAGCCAATGGAGCCGCTGACGTACACTATGTTTGTTCTTCCCAAGACGACCGAGCGCGTACTCGGCGCCCAGGCGGCTCTTGATGTGCTCCGTCGCTCTGGCTAAGACAAGGGAGAATATATCATGCGCCTGAGGCTTCACGCACGCGGCCCCCTCTGCCTTCAGCGTTCTCCCGCTCGGGAAGCAACTACCGGCGAGACGACTACCGGCAGGGCTACCTGCCGGTCCTGTCACGGCCCCCGGACGAACGTGGCCATGTCGGTAAAGCCATACAGCCGAGTGCGCGTCAGCCGAAGCGTTGTGCCCTTCGCGGCGTCCTGCGCCGCCCCTGACCACGTGGGAAGCACGCGCCGGGCGCGGCGCGCGCCCCCCGGATCGGCAAAATACCCCAGCGTAACATGCGGCTCGTAGGGCTCACGAACCGTAGGCCCGAAACGGCGGGCAAACGACGCCGCCAGCTCCCGCCGCGCTGCACAGAACGCCTCGACCTTCGCCTCGGCGGCGGCCGTAGGACGGAGCCGCGCGGCCAGCGCCGACGCGCCCCAGATGACGAGGTCCCGAAGCTCAAACGTGAGTCGCCACGTCTGGCGCGCCAATGCCGACGCCATGAGATGACGCACGAAGGCGGGCGGCTCTCCAGCCGGCCTCTCGCCCGTTGGCTGCTCCCTGATTAATTGCTCCCTGATTAATTGCTCCCTGGGTAATTGCTCCCTGGGTAATTGCTCCCCAGGTGGCTGCGCCCCAGGTAGTTGATCCTCGGATAGTTGCTCCCTGAGGGTCTCCGGAAGCCCTGCAAGGTAGCGGCGCGCCTCGTCCTGATAGGCAGGAGCGACGCTCTCGAGGTTGCCTGTGTTAATCCCGTCGAGTGCTGTCACGTGGAACGCCCGCGGGGGAACGAGGGCGAGTCCATACTGCTCCGCCCCTGCCGCTTCCGGGATACGGCCTAAAACCGAGAGACGGCCCAAGACGGAGCGGAGCGCCTTGTAGAGCGGGGCGTCTGGATCGGCGTAGAGCTGGCCGATCCCACGGCTTGGTTGAAGTCGCGACCCGGGCCCCTCCAAAAGCAGCGAGACGCCTCGAAAAGGCGCCCACTGCGGACCCGTGGGGCCGCGTAGCGCGGCGATCTTGTTGTTTTTGCTCGGTGTGATAGCCGTAGTCTCTGCTTGCTTAGAGTTCGTAATAGCATCCTACTACCCTCGCAATGCCGCGCTCTCACCCGGCGGGTCTTCACCAAGCGGGTCTTCACCAAGCGGGTCTTCACCAAGCGGGTCTTCACCAAGCGGGTCTTCACCAAGGGCGCCCATCGACTCCTCGAATATCGCCTCTATAGCTTTGGCCTCCGCGTCGGTGAGGGCAGAAAACTCCTTCGTGCGCGCCCGCTTCGATAGCTGCCCCCCGTTCTGGCGCAAAAAGCGATGCAGGAGGTCGTAGGTGCGCGCGGGCATCTCGACTACATGGCGCACGCGCCGCACAAACGCGTCGTATCCTTCGAGGAAGGCCACCTCGCGCGGCAGGTCGTAGCGGACGGTCTCTTCCACACAGTGATACAGAAATTCCGCGTGTGCTGTGGCGTCGAAGTACCGGTAGTAGCCGGCCGTATTGCCGAGCACGCGGACGTTGCCG
>JAAAOI010000191.1 GCA_009908945.1 Bacteroidota bacterium | reverse complement strand
TGGCCCGCGAGCTGGAGGCCGTGGGAGAAAACACACGCTTTCCCAACTTCGCTGATCTGCAAGGCCGCCTCACGCTACGTCCGGCTCCGGGGCACCGCATCCGGATCGGCGGCATTACCAGCCGCGACGCGCTGGACATTGCCGTAGAGGGGGCACTGGATGACCGCGGCTCGGACGCCGACCGCGTGGCGGCGGAGGATCTCACACGGAATGATGTAGCTTACGCAACCTATGATTGGACGCCTACCCCGGCCCTCAACCTGCAACTCACGGCCAGCACCTATCGCAACGCGGGGGATCTGGCCAGCGCCGGCAACATCGTTCCGCGTGACGCCTTCGATGGCAGTCAGATTGTAGCGGCGAACGATACCGTAAACGCGGCCTCGTTCGCCTACGATCAGAGCTTCCTCTTCCAAAAGCACAGCCTGCTCCAGCGCACGACGCTTGAGGCTCCGCGTCAACTCATCGAGGTGGGGGGCGGCGTGGACTGGCTGGAAACAACGCTGCAGTTCGACCTTGACCTCAACGACGTAGGCCGCGCGCTCTTCGAGTCGTTTCAGCAGGATAGCCCGTTTGGGGTGGGCGCTTTCCCCGAGCAATTCGACCAGGGCGAGCGCTATTATCGCTACCACGCCTACGCCCAAACCCGGGTAGAGCTTCTCTCGGATCGCCTCTTCGTGCAGCCGGGCCTCCGGCTCGACTATTACCGCCTCATCGACCGATCCTACCTCTCGCCACGGTTGAGCGCTTCCCTCCGGGTCACAGATGCCACCACCCTGCGCGGGGCGTGGGGGCGCTATGTGCAGTCACCGGGTTTTGAAAAGCTGCTGGATGACCCGCAAGCCTTTGATCTCTCCGAAGACGTCGGGCTGCAAAGCCTGCAGGCCGAGGTATCATACCATTATGTGCTCGGTCTGACACACGGGCTGGACGACCGGTACCAGGCCCGCGTGGAGGGGTACGTCAAAACGTTCGACGATCTCATCGTGCAGGCCCGGGGCCGCGTGACCCGGGCCGTAGCGCGCTTTGATGATACACAGGGCCTGCCCCGCACCAACCCAGACGCCTACGGAGTCCGCGTAGAAGAAGCTGTAGGGCTCACCACGCGCCCGGTGAATGAGGCCGAAGGCTACGCGTATGGGCTGGAGGTGTCGCTGGAGAAGCAGCGCTCCGCTGCGGGCGACCGGTTCACGGGGTGGATCTCGTACGCCTACGCGCGGGCGACGCGATCCCGCACGCGGCAGGAAGCACCCGGAAGCCGGATCACATTTCCCTTCGACTACGACCGGCGCCACACCCTCAACGTGGTCGTCAACACGCATCTGAGCCGCAAGTGGACGCTCGGTACTACGTTCCGCCTCGGCACCGGCTTCCCGTATACGCCAGCCGTCGGCACTGCCCCTATCGTCGTGCGGCCATTGGACGTGGATGATCCAGAGGCAGATACAGAGCCCACGGTGCTTACCAACAGCGAAACAGGCCTCGTGCGCTTCGAGCCCCAATACGGCGACGCCGAAAATCTCAACAGCGCCCGCCTCCCGCTGTACCATCGCCTCGACGTGCGCCTGAGCCGAGAGGTGCATGTTTTTGGGATGCCGGGGGAGGCCTATCTCGACGTGATCAACGTCTACAATCGAGGCAACGTGTTGGCCTACCAGTATGCCGCCGTCACCGACCCCGATGCGCCAGAGGCCGCCCCGCGGCTGGAGCGCCAATCTGCAACGATGCTCCCACTCCTGCCGACGCTGGGCTTCAACTTTCGCTTCTGATCGCTTTGCCGGTCCTCAGCGTACCTACCGTACCTGCGTTCACGAAGCCGTCCGCCGGGCGTCTCGTGCATACGCTATGGGATGAAACACGTCAGGCCGCGGGCGTGGGCACCGCGTGGGCTTCCCAAGGCCGCGGCAAGGTCTTAGCGTGAGCCTCGTAGTAGGGCCTCAGCATTGCATACGTGTGCAACCCAAACCGCTGGCCATCGCGCAGCAGAAAGTCAGCCTGTACGCTCTCGTGGGTGAAGCCCATGCCCTCCAGAAGCTTACGCCAAGCGGTGTTGAAGGGAAAGGACTGTGCGGCTACCCGGTGTAACTGGAGGTCGTTGAAGAGGTAGCCCAGCAGTACGTGGAGCGTGCCGGCCCCGTAGCCCTTACCCCAGCATGAGCGGTCGCAAATCGTTACCCCAATCCGACAGCGCTGCGACGCTGTGCTCAGGTGGTCGGCAAAGGCCAGCCCGATGAGCTCGCCCTCCGCCGTGTGGATCTCCCAGTCCAACACCCCCGGCGGCGGCGACGTAATCATCTGCTCCAGTCGCCTTTTGAAGGACGAAAGGGGCTCTTTCTCGGGCACTGGCTCCATGCTATCGTAGCGATTAAGCTCTGGATCGTTGTTCCAGCGGTGATGCGTGTACAGGTTGCTCATTTGCAACGGACCTAACGAAACGTTGGGGCCAGTGAGCTGTGGGGGGGCATGCAGTTCCATGACATCAAGCGGTTATGAGCAAGGAGAAAAACGCAGCCTGGGCGGCTCGTCACTGAGAGGCGTCTTTGCAGCTGCGTTACAGCTTAGTTGGCTGTTGAGGCAAGCCATAGCGCATATGGTAAAGCCCCCGTGCGCTTTCGGCGCGTTTGGTAGCGCTTCCATAAACTACCCGCGGTTTTGGTAGCGCTTCCAACGTGTAAAAAATGCTGTACGGCGTGGGGTGTGCGGTGTTCGGCCATGCGCCGTGTAGCCTTACCCTATGCAGCTTTTGCGGTCATGGAACGCGTTAGCGGCGGCTGTCGGTGGTTCTGGCGCGAAAGAGTGAAGGGAGCGGGGGCGGCATCAGAACCCGATGCGGTGAAGCCCGCTTGCCGTAGTAGCTGAAGCCACGCGTGCTGAAAGGGATGGGCAGTGGCCTGGACCCGTTCGAATGGGCGTTTCGTGAAGCACACCTCAAGCAATGCCTGCAAAGCGGCCTTTCCGAAGCCCTGTCCACGACGGGTGGTATCGCAAATGGTCAGTCCAACCTGAGGAGCCGCCGGATCGGACTGCCAGTCGATGTAGGCTACCCCAATGAGCGCCCCATCCGCGGTGTGGATCTCCAGGTCGAGCGCTTCTCGATCCGGACGCCTCATGGCTTCAAAGCGCTGTTTGAAGGCATAGACGGGTTCGCGGGGGAAGGTTGTCGCCACCTCCTCTTGTTGCAAGGCAGGATCATTGGACCAGCGGTAGTGCTGATAGAAATTGCTCCAGTTGAGGGTAGTCAGGAGAACCCGAGAATTGCGGGCAACAACATCCATGGAAGGCCGAGCTCAATGGGTGGCAGAGGTCACTACAAACTATCGGCTCCCACGCTACAAACTTAACATAGCAATGTCAAAAAATACCTCTGATATTATCTCAAAAAGATTATATTACCTAATTATATTAGGTCAAAAGATCCGTTGGCCTACTATTCGGGTGCTATAAGCGCTGGAGCCGAAGGCCAGAGATGAGGGATGCTACCGCTCAATGTGCCGTCAACAGTAGGCGAATGGGCGCTGCCGGACGGGGATGCAACACCGGTAATGGCCTGCCACATGGTGTGTCCCATAAGGCGCAGTTGAGCCGCTTGTTGGAGCCGGCGGGCGTTGTAAAGCACACGGCCTGCCAGCCCCAATGCCTGGGGGTACGAGCGTGCTGCAGTTCGTTAGAGGGGTGCGATGTAGCGCATCACAGCGATATAGTGACAGATGCTCCCCGCCAGCACGAACAGGTGCCAGATGGCGTGATTGTAGGGCAGGCGCTTCCAAGCAAAAAAGATGACCCCGCCGGTGTACAGCAGCCCCCCCGCCGTAAGCCAGGCCAGGCAGCCCGGTGGTACGGCTTCCAGCAGCCGCTCGGCGCTAAGCACGATGAGCCAGCCCATTCCAATGTAAAGGGCAACCGACAACCGCGCAAACCGGCCGGTAAAGAACAACTTAAAAACAGCCCCCACTACAGCGATGCCCCAGATCACCCCAAGCAAGGACCACCCAAAACTGTCACCGAAGTGAATCAGCAGAAAAGGGGTGTAGGAGCCCGCGATGAAGAAATAGATGGCCACGTGGTCCAGTACCCGGAAGATACGCTTGAGGCGCGGTGCTGTAGTCCCGTGGTAGAGCGTGGAGGCCGTGTACATGAGCACGAGGGTCGTTCCAAACACGCCGCAGCCAACCAGATGCAGGAGCGTACCATTGAGTGCCGTGATGGCCAGCAAGAGTGAAGTCCCAAGGATGCTTAACACAAAGCCCACGCCATGGGTAATGCTGTTGGCAGCCTCTTCCCAGGGAGCCTCCTCTGGAAGTGCAACGGAAAAAGAGGGACGCATGCAAACAGGGGAGCGACTGGGTGAAGGGTCAGCGAAATATACGTAGCAACGGCACCCTACGAAAGCATTATTGGTAAAGCCCCACTGCTAATGTTGTCCGCATTTGTCTCACAACGTGGAGTAGCAACGTGGCCGAACGCACGATCGGACTGGGCGCAGCGCTCATCATACTCGGCATCGGCACCTTTGGGTTGTTGGGGTTCGATTTCTCAAGCTGGACGCCACTCATCCCTGCCTTCTTTGGGGTGCCTATCTTAGCCCTTGGAATAGCAGCGCAGCAAGGCAACGGTTCCTTTCTGCTTTTGATCGGGGGGGCCGTGCTTCTTGCCACCCTGGCCTTTGCGGGCACGGTGTCATCGCTCATCGAGGTTCCAGCGCTGCTCAGCGGCAGCCCGGTGGGACGGCCCATGGCGGTGCTGGAGCAAGCCATCACGGCATTGCTGACGGGAACGTATATCCTGATTGCTCTACAGGCTGTTTTTACTCGGCGTGCGGAGCGCCAGTCGACGCAGTCTTGAGCGCTTACCGTGCGCGTGAGCGAATACTTCAAAGAACGCCTGAAGGCTCGGATGCCACACCTGTGCTGTGGTGTAGGCGGATACGCAAGGTGCGTTTCTTCCGAGACACATGCGTTACGGGTGTAACCAGGTCTGTACATTCGCAGGGCCAGGTACCGCACGTTGCGACTGCGTCATAGTGTGGAGAAACCAGGCTGCCAGCCCAGAGATTGGGCGAGTATCTTTTTTCTCACAAGCCACAATCCACACTATGAAAACGTTCAAGCAATCTATTGCCCTCCTGTCGGGTCTGCTTCTGCTCCTGCTCCTTCCCCTTTCGGCTGACGCGCAAGATGGCGAGGCCACCATTGCAGAGATCGCAGCTGGCAACGAAAACTTCTCCACGCTCGTCACAGCTCTTGATACGGCTGGGCTGGTAGGAGTGCTGGATGGCGAAGGTCCCTTCACCGTATTTGCGCCCACCAACGAGGCGTTCGAAGCCCTTCCCGACGGAGAGCTTGAGGCGCTGCTGCAGCCCGAAAACAGGGAGTTGCTGACCCAGATCCTGACCTACCACGTTGTTGAAGGTGAGGCAATGGCTGCAGACGTCGTGGGCCTGGACGAAGTCACGACGCTGATGGGTTCGGCGGTTTCCATTGAGGTGGACGGGGAAACGGTGCGACTTGCTGACACTGCTCAGGTAGTCCAGACGGATATCGAGGCATCCAATGGAGTTATCCACGTCATTGACAGCGTACTCCTTCCCCCGACGACGGAGTCAGAGGAAGACAGCTACTAAAACGTAGCCGCTCGTAGCGATCGGATGTGCAATACACTGCGTGCACATCGCAAGGTCAGCCTGTCACCGACGGGCTGACCTTTTTATCTTGATAGAATCGCTCCACAATCACCATGTGGGGAAGGGTGAGTACGGCAATGAGGATAAAGAGCAGCGAAATCATATGCTCCTCCAAACCGAACGCACTATTTAGGCCATACAGCATGAGGAGGCCCAGTACGGACATCAGGGTGAACGCTGCGGCTTTGCGGTAAAAGCTCCAGACAGACATAGCCTCGCCCTGCCGGTTGAAATACCGGATAAGTTCCAAGATATGCCCCAGCGAGTGCCAGAAGCCAAAATAGACGGCAAAGGCGACGAGCGGGTTGGCGACGAGAAAGAGCCCGGTTAGCAGTGCAATGTTGAGCGCTTCGCGGCCCACAGCTGCACCCTCTACCTGATGCCGTAGCGCCAGCATGCCAGTCAGCGCCGCGTGCTGTAAGACCACGCCAATTGTCCATGCGGTGGTATGCTCGGCCAGCCACGGATACGCCAGCAAATCCAGGCCTGCGATCTGAACAAAGATAGGGGAGACGACCTCCAGGTGGGCTACGATGGGCAGGCCGATGAGGAGCACCCCACGCGACACATAGAGGGCGTACTGATCGGGTGCGGGAAGCCCAAGGTACTCGAGGTCCGATTGCCCGAAATGATATACCGCAAACGCCAGAAATAGCAGCAGGCACGCCACAGGAAAGATCACCCACAGCGCGCCATAGACGAGCATTAGCAGCAGGTAGAACACATAGAACTTGGCCTGGTCCTTCACCGTCGCGTCAAGCCCGTACACCTCGGAGGCTACGAGATGGTCGATGGCGCCGTGCGGAATCCCGAGCAGCAGCACAGCGCCAAACAGTACAGCCAGTTCGACGAGGCCCATCTGGGCCGGATCTGTAAGCAGGGAAAGGCCCGCGGCCAGCACCGTGACGCCTACCACGAAGCGGTAGACCCGAGGCGAGCGAAGCGAAGGCGTGTGGTGATCGTGCATCGGGAGGAGATAGCTGGGTGAAGCAAGGTTATGAGGCGACGGCGGCGGTGGGGTCGGAGGGCGTCGCGCTGTGCCGGGGCGTACCTACCGCAGGTTCTTCAGGGAATAGCACGCGAGGCATAAGCGGCAGGTTTGGCGCAATGGCCCTCAGAAAGGGACCATACGGGAGTTGTGAAAAGATGCGCATGTCCTGCCCGAGATGGGTGTCCTCCCCAATGAAGCTGAGCACACGATCGATGCTGTTGTGTGCAAACAGCCGCTGAAAGATAGGGCGTCCCCAGCGGGGATGCTCGTGTAGAATGCGAAGCAGAAGTAGATCGTAAAAGCGGTAGCGCGGGGAAGAGATAGCCACGGGATCAGGGCGGCCGTCGGGCAGCATCGTACGCACCAGTTGCTGTGTGTGCTGATGCACCCGCTGAAACGTATAGCCTGTGGTGGGCTTGGTGATACCCCCCACGGTACCGAGGCTTGTGATGTGCTGCCCGTAGCGCTGGTGCCGAGGCCGTTCCTCCATAGGGATCACCCCGTACTCGCGCCGGATGATTTCGTATGCCGCATCGGTATGCTCCCGGATATAGCGATGAATGGCTGCATCGTACCGGGCGTGGTCCCAGGGGTCGGGCGAGAAGACGGTGTACTCCACCAGGGCACGTGTCGGAGTGAACGGGAGAAGGTAATAAAACACGGTTGCCCCGTGCTGAGCCGTGTCAAAATCCATGAGCGTCACCACGCTGGGGTCAAAGGCGGGGGCCGCCGTTTCGACCTCCCATCCACCGAAGTGCTGCCGCAGCGGGTAGTGCACGGGCTGCGCTTTGTCGTGCGGGGATATGAAGCAACTCTGGAACAGGTGGCCAGCCGTGTAGGCTTGCCCCCCGGCCTTCAGCCGTGCGCCGTCGGCAGTGTCCTGCAGCTCATTGATTTCAGCCGTCAGGAGGGTCACGTTCGGATGCGCTTGGATCCGCTCCATCACATGCGCATGGTACACCTCGCTGCGCACGCAGTGGTACACGTTTTGGCCGAGGCGCTCTTCAACCCACTGATTGGGAAAGCCCACGGCCATGCGGTTCCAGGAGTGATCCGCGATGTGCCGGAACGGGAGGCTTTCATCGCCCCAAAAGCACCAGGTCTTTTTCGGTTGAGCGGAGAGGTCTCGGTCCACCAGCAGGATGCGGGCCTCCTGCAGCGGACTATCCAGCATGTACCAGAGGAGGCTTAATCCAGCACAGCCAGCCCCGGCGACGATATAGTCGTACGAATGCGTCAACGGTGCGCTATCAGACGATGAATAGTCAACCTGTGGTATCATACGAAACTCTCGGGCGAGGGACGAACCTATGGAAAAGTGTTAGGAATACGTCACAACGGCAGCATGTGACGCATTGAAGACCACGTGTGGATGTGGATGTGCTGAACAACGTTTGTCTGCGCCTCGTATAGAATGTGTTCTATTATTGCTTAAATAACGCCAACACTGACGTGGCTACTGTACAGCAAGGAAACGCCGTAAAAGTTCATTACACCGGAAAACTCAAAGATGGAACGGTGTTCGACTCGTCTCGCGAACGGGAGGAAGCCCTCGGGTTTACTGTAGGTGAAGGGCAAGTAATTGAAGGCTTTGAGGAGGCTGTCGTCGGCATGGAGCCAGGCGATGAGAAGACCGCCGAAATCCCACCGGCTAAGGGGTACGGCCCGCGCCGCGAAGACCTCGTAGTGGAGGTAGAGCAGGGCCAGATTTCGGAGGATGTTGAGCCGCAGGTAGGACAGCAGTTGCAACTGCGTCTGGAAGATGGGCGGCAAGTCCCGGTCGTAGTCACTAACGTGGAGAACGGCCAAGTCACCATTGACGCTAACCATCCGCTGGCAGGTAAGGATCTCGTATTTGAGATTGAGCTTGTAGAGGTGGATGGGGAAGAAGGCGGCGGCAGCAAGATTATCACGCCGTAGCATACCCTCCCGCTCCCTATTGGGATTGAGCCCCGGTCGTTTCTATGACGCCCGGGGCTTTGTTGTGAAGCGGCTACGGCGGTAGCTACCTGATCCGTTTCGCGATGCGCGCCGCCTGCTCCGCATCACTTACAGGGCCCGCGGTATCCAGAGGAGGCGTGGGCTGACTCAGCGGAAGGGCAGCCGCCCCGTCCTGCACGCCACCGCCCTGCACCGCCCCGTCCTGCACCGCACTTTCGTTTAGCGCATCGTCGCACAGCGCATCCCACGTTTGGCTGGTCACGATAGCCTCCAGGTGCTCGATCCGGCGCGTGAGGCGGGCGCGTTCCTGGTTCCACTCATTCCGCAGCGCCTCCAAGTCGTCGCCCACCGCCTCGGTAGAGGCGCCCAGCTTACGCTGTTCCTTTTTGAAGTCCAGCCATTCCTCGAAGGCGCCATAGCCCATCCCGGCAAAGATGAGGAGGATCCACCAGTATGAGGCGAGAAAGGTGAAGAAAGCTTCCATAGCAAGGTGTACGTCAAATACGGTGGGGGCCGACAGGCCACATTTTGTACGGTTACCGGTGGCGCAAAGATACGTGCGTGGGGGTTAAACGTTTACCCGGCCATTTCCAGCGCCTCCTCGAACTTCACGCTCACCAGCTTCGAAACCCCAGCCTCTTGCATCGTGATGCCATAGAGCCGGTCCGCGTGCTCCATGGTCTGCTGGTTGTGCGTCACGAGGATAAACTGGGTTCTGTCGGCGAAGCGCTCAATAAGCTGCATGAAGCGCTGCACGTTGGCATCGTCCAGCGGGGCGTCCACTTCGTCCAGGATGCAGAACGGGCTGGGTTTGACGAGGTAGATGCTGAACAGCAGAGCTACGGCGGTCAGCGCCTTCTCACCACTGGAGAGTTGCGTAAGGCTGACGGGCCGCTTGCCGCGCGGTTTGGCGCGAATGTCGATCGGGGATTCCAACGGATCGTCTGCCTCTTCCAGCGCCAGGTCCGCCGCGGCCGCGGCTCCAAATAGCTCCTGAAACAGCTCCTGAAAGTGCGCGCGGATAGTTTCGAACGTCTCCAAGAACCGTGCTTCGGCGGTCGTGTTGATCTCCGTGATGGTGTCCAGTAGCGTGTCTTCGGCCTCTTCGAGGTCATCCTGCTGCGCTGTCAGGAAGTCCAGCCGGTCCTGCTCTTCCTCATACTCTTCCAGCGCCAGCGCATTGATCGAGCCCATGCCTTGCAACGACTGGCGTAGCTCGCGGACTTCGGACCGTGCTTCGTCGGCATCGAACGCTTCAGGCAGCGGGACAGGGGCGTCAGCGAGCGAACGGTCGTAGGTCTCGGCCACGTCCGTGCTGAGGTCGTCCAGCCGTGTGTTGACCTCAGCAAGACGCACCTCGTGTTCGTTGGCGGTCTGCACGTGCGTCTCGCGCGAGGAGCGGAGCTGCCGTAGACGTTTCTCGACATTGTTGACCTGCACTTTCTGCTCCATCAGTTCCGTGCGGGCGGCAGACACAGCGTCTTCGAGGGCTCCACGTTGCTGCTGCAGGTCTTCGAGGGCCGTCTGTATATCGACCTTCTCCTGCTGGGTACGGGCGAGTGTTTCAGCAAGCGCCTCCAGGCGCGCGGCCCGACGGGTCTGCTGATCGGCAAGCTCCGTGATGCGCTCGGTAGTGCGCTGGTGTTCGCTGGTGAGACGGTCGAGCGTGTTTTCAGCTCGGACGGCCTCCACGTTGGCGGCGTTGAAAGCATCTTGGGCGGCACGCTCGGCCTGGTCCGCTGTGGCGAGCGCCTCGGCTGCATCCGCTCGTGCGGCCTCGGCCTCCTGCAGTGCTTCGGAGGTAGCGCGCAGCGCCTCCTGGCGTGGGGCCTGCGCGTCCCGCAGCGCAGCTAATGCCTCTTCCTGTTCTGCGCGCTGTTGCTCGCGGGCAGCCTGGGCCTGGCGGGCCTGGGTGCGCTCATACGTCGCCTGCTCATGCGCTCGGCGCGCTTCCTGGTAGCCTCTCTCCGCCGCATCGCGGGCCGAGCGGCGCTTCTGAAGGGGGACCCCCCGCAGGGTGTCTTCAATCTCGGCCACCGCCTGCTCCGCGGCGGCGCGCTCGGCCTCGGCGGTCTCCAGCGTCGCGCGGGCTGCAGCCAGCTGGTCGCGCCGTTCGAGGCGTCGGGTAGCCACGGCTGTTTCGCCCGGGGCACCGCCGCCGTGCACGAGACCGCGACCGTCGACCCACTCGCCGTCTGGGGTGATGAAACGAGCCGACGCGCTACTTGACGCTGCAAGATCTGCGGCTTCATCCACGGATGGGGCGAGGTAACAGGCGTGGAGCAACACCTCGCCCAGGCGTTGATGCGCCCGGTCAGTCCCCTCGACTTGTGCCGAGAGCAGCTTCGCTTCGTCCGGAACAGTTGGCGAGGCGGGCGGCTCGGGGAGTCGTTCCTGGACGAGAAACGTGGCGCGCCCGCGGCCGGCGGATCGCAGGCGCCTGCGGGCCTCGGCCACGTGGGATGGCGCGGGCACCACAATGCACGAGGCAAAGTCGCCCAGCGCGGCATCCAGGGCAGGGCGGAGAGCGGGGGGACACGTGAGCACATCCGCCACGGTATGCAGCCCATCCGGGACCCAATCGTCCTGCTCAGCCAGAAACTGGACAGCATCCGAAAAGTCATCGTACGCGTCCACCAGGCTCTCCAGCAGGGCGACCTCATGCGCAGCGGCGTCGGCCGCACGCTCAGCGGCATGTAGGGTGCGGCGGTGCGTCTCCAGCTGTTCGGTGAGGGCCGCATGGCGGGCTTCAGCAGTGGCAAGCCCTTCCTCGGCGTCAGCCAGGGCTGCTTCGGCTGCATCGAGGGCCTCCTTGGTTTCGGCGACGCGGCCCTTGAGCGCATCAAGCGAGGCCGTGGCTGCGCCGGCCGAGGCGTCCAGGCGCTCCAGCTCCTCGGCCTGCAGGTCGATGCGGTTTTCGAGGCGATCGAGCGCGCGCTGCTGCTCGGCCTGCTTCCGTCGGAGCGTCGCTTCACGCGCCCGCTGCGTATCCCGATGCTCACGTAGGGCGGCGGCCTTCTTGGTCAGCTGGCCGCGATAGGCCTCGGCCTCCGCTCGGGCTTCCTGTGCAGCCATCGTGCGCGGCTTCTGGGCGGCTATCTGCTCCTCCAGCTCGTCGCGCTCCTGCTCAAGGGTCGCGCTCCGGGCTTCCCCTTCGGCCTGGGCCTCCTGCAGCCGGTCCTGCTCGGACTGCGCGTTGGCGAGGCGCTCTTCGGTAAGGCGCAGGTCAGCTTCCAGGGCGCGCACCTGCTCTCTGTGGGTGGCCAGGGCCTCCTGCCGGGCCGAAACCGTCTGCTCGTGTCCCACGGCTGCGGTGCGGAGCTCCTCCAGCCGGGCTTCTTCCCGCTGCAGCCGTGCAGTGTAAGCGGATACCTCATCGCGGGTGGCCTGTAGGTGTTCGGTAAGCGCCCCCTGTTGCTGCTGCAGCCGCGTAAACTCGGCCTGGGCCAGCTGCAGCTCCAGCGTGTCGAGCCGGTCCTTGCGCTCGTTGTACGAGGCCGCTTTCTTCGCCTGCCGCTTCAGCCGACGCACACGCTTGGCTACCTCGTCGGTCAGGTCACGGACGCGCGTCAGATCGGCCTGGGTGTTTTCCAGCTTGCGGAGCGCTTGCCGCCGCCGCTGCTTGTACTTCGTGATGCCCGCCGCTTCCTCAAACAGCCGGCGCCGGTCCTCGGTGCTGCTCGACAGAATTTCGTCGATCATCTTCAGCTCAATCACCGAGTAGGCATCCGCTCCCATGCCCGTATCCATGAACAGCTCGGTGATGTCCTTCAGCCGGCATTGGCTATCGTTCAGCAGGTACTCCGAGTCGCCCGAGCGGTAGAGGCGGCGGCCCAGGGTCACTTCGTTGTATTCGGTGGGCAACACCCCACGGTTGTTTTCGATGGTAAGGGTAACCTCGGCCATCCCCAGTGGGCGGCGCTTCGCGGTGCCATTGAAGATCACATTCTCCATCTTCTCCGAGCGCAAGATCCGCGCGCGCTGTTCGCCGATAACCCAACGCACAGCATCTACGATATTTGATTTTCCGCACCCGTTGGGGCCTACAATGGCGGTTAACCCCTCATCAAACAGCAACTCCGTGGGTTCGGCGAAGCTCTTGAACCCGTGAATAGAAAGCTGGCTGAGGTACATGGCCGAAGAGGCAAAGCGTTGAAAAGACAAGCGATCCTGCTATATCCTCTCAATAAACGTGATACGGCAGGGTATTACAACGAGACGTCAGTGAAGATATGCGCCATCGGTGCTTGCAGTCCTGTGCGAGCGCAGGTGCGATGGGTAGCGCACGACAGTGCGCCCGGGATGTCCGGTCGCATCGCCGGAGTGCGCACTCAGTAGCTGCACCACATGTTTATTGTTTTTATTATGCTCCGGGTACGGCCCAGCATACGCGAGGTCCCGGCAAGCACTGTATTGACAAAGCCCCTTTATCATCCGCCCATCGATCAACATGAGTTTGGATACACAGTGGACGTCCATCAGTGATGCGCTGGACCAGGTCTGGGCGCTACCGCCCGACGAGCGTGCGGCCTATCTGGAGGCGCTGGCAGACGATAAACCGGAGATCTATGCACAAGTGGTGGCCTTGCTCGAAGCCGAGGAAGGGTCCCCCTCGTTTCTGGAAGACGGGCTGGACGGAATGTTTGGGGATGAGGCGCCCCTCCGGGCTGAGGCGCCGCTTGCTGCTGGCGAAGGGCTGGGGCCGTACCGCATCGTCTCGGAAGTGGGGAAGGGCGGGATGGGCCTTATCTACTTGGCCGAGCGCGATGATGGACAATTTGAGCAGCAGGTGGCCATCAAGGTGCTGCGCTCGACTGACCTTACCGACGCCGGCGTGCAACGCTTCATCTTGGAGCGGCAAGTGCTTGCCACGCTCAGCCACCCGAGCATCGCCCGGGTGTTCGACGGCGGCGTGCTTGATGATGGCCGGCCCTACCTTGTCATGGAGTACGTGGAGGGCGAGCCCATCACCGCCTACAGTGATCGGCACCGCCTCTCAGTTCGCGAACGCTTGCAACTGTTTACTGCGGTGTGTGATGCCGTACAGCATGCCCATCGCAACCTGGTGGTGCACCGCGACCTCAAACCGTCGAACATCCTGGTTACGGCTGAGGGGCATATTAAGCTGTTGGACTTTGGGATTGCAAAGCTGCTGAGCGCGACGGACGAGGAGGATGGGCTTAGCCTTACGCGCAGCGGTGCGCACCTCATGACGCCCGAGTATGCCGCGCCGGAGCAGGTAAAGGGCCAGCGCATTACCACCGCGACGGACGTCTACGCACTGGGGATCCTGCTCTACGAACTGCTGACGGGCTGCCGGCCTTACGATGGGAAAGAGCGGTCGCCGTATGAGGTGATGCAGCTGGTCTGCGAGCGTGAGCCCACGCGGCCGAGCACGGCTATCTCGTTTGTGGCGCGGGGCGAGCGGAGAGGGGCACACGAGGCCTCAGCAGATGAACTGGCTGCTGCGCGAAACACGCGCAGGCGCTCGCTGCAGGAAAGCTTGAGAGGCGACCTGGATGCCATCATCCTGTACGCTTTGCGCAAGGAGCCGTCCCACCGCTACAGCTCGGTGCAGGCACTGGCTGATGATGTGCGCAACCACTTGCAGGGCCGTGCGGTGCATGCCCGTCGCCATTCGTTTGGCTACAAAGCTAAAAAAGTAGTGCAGCGGCACAAGTGGTCCATTGCGGCTGCGGCGGTGATTGCCCTGTTGCTGGTGGGCTACGCTACGACAGTGACGTACCAGGCCGCCGCCTTGGCTGAGGAGCGCGACCGGGCCACACAGGAAGCGGAACGGGCCGAACAGGTAGCGGGCTTTCTGCAGGAACTCTTCGTTACGACTGACCCCTTCGGCCAGGCCAGCGCCGCCACAGGAGCCACGGACCTGACGGCGCGCGACCTGGTAGACCGCGGGGCACGCCGGTTGCAGCAGCTGGAGAACCGCCCGCTGCTACAGGCCAACCTGCAACGTATCATCGGCACCGTCTACGTAAATCTGGGGCAGTACGCGTCAGCCGCACCCCTCCTGGAAGCCGCCGAGCAGCACTACGCCCGCGACCCGTCCGACCTGGCTACATCCGGCCGTATCGGAACCATGCGGATGCGCGCCCACATGTGGATCCGCGAGGGCCGCTATGAGGCGGCTGACCAGCATCTGCAGCAGGCGCTGGCCTTCGTGGCACAGGCCAAGGAGCTGAATGCCGAAGAGCGCCAGCTGAAGTCCTGGTCCATTCGTCTGACGCGCGGCCTGCTGGAGAGCGAGCAGGGGGCCGTCGAGGCAGCCGTAGCCACGTACCAGGCCCTGCTGAACGAACCGGGGATTGCCGCTTCGCCGCTATACCAGATCCTGACCCACAACTTGGCGACGGCGCTGGGCGCCCTCGGACGTCACAAAGAGGCCCTCCCGCTGCACGAAAAGTCCCTCGCGTACTTACTGGAGCAACCGGAGGAGCCGGAGTTACAGACGACCATCGCCAGCGTACAGATGGCGAAGGCCTTTACGCTGCAACGCATGGGCAAACTGGAGCAAGCGGATTCCTTACATCAGAAGGCCCTGGCCACGCGCCGGGAGATCCTGGGCGACCGGCATCCGCATGTGGCCTCGTCGCTGGTGCGTATCGGAATGATCCGGGCCGCGCAGGGGCGTGGCGCTGAAGCTGTAGCGCTGGGGCGTAGAGGGCACGACATCCTGAGCGCGTACCTACCCGAGGACCACTGGCAACTGCACGCTGCACGCGGGATTGAAGGCATGGGGCTGATGCTGCAGGGACAGGCTCAACAGGGCTACCCGCTGATTCAGCAAGCATACGCAAATTTCGAAGCCACGCTGGGCCCAGACGACTGGCGTACGCGGGAGGCCCGCGCGGCGCTGCAGCGTGCTGAGTTGACCCTCCGTTCGATGGAAAGCTGAGCCGGGGTTTTAGCCAGGGGGCGTTGTGCCATGCATGCCGTGCGCCCAGGTGCTGCCAGCTGCTGGCACGGCATCAGGGCTATGCTACGCGAGCCTGCGGAAGAAAAGGGGGGAGGGGACAGTTTAGCGTCGCGCCAATGGCACGGAGGAGTTCCCCTTCATCCAGCGTTACCTCGTCATCGGCCAAAACCGTGTGGCTACAGGCGTCTACGACTTGGCGCTTGACCTTGGGCGAGGCTGTAGCCAGACGATCGAGAGCGCCGTTGAGTCGTGCAAACGACTCGCGGTGCAGGGTGTCGGGTCCACGGTACTTCTCCAGTTGGTGCAGCCCGGCGCGGAGGGCCTGCTTGCGCACGTCAGGGTCCTCGCCCGCCACCAGCGCGAGGGCAGAGAGGAGGACGTGTACCTCGTCTTGGGCCTTTCGGATGGAGCCAGCGCCTCCGCGTGGGCGCCTGGTGGATCGGTGGCTCTCCTCTACCTGGTGCAGTACCATCTTCAGCATGGCAAACTGAAAGATGGAGAGTTCATCGTCGTGCAGCATGAGGGCCTTCAGCGTATGGGCGAACTCCCGAAACTGCGCTTCGCTAAGTTGCCTCAGGGCTGGTACGAGCAACTCGGCCAGGGGAAGCCGTAGCCACCGGTCCAGCGCCAGCACGTGAGGGGTCAAGCGGTGGACCTCCTCCAGTGTTGCCGGGGCTACGTTATCCTGTAGCATGCCCACTTGCTTCTCCCGGTGGGCATCCTGGGGGTCCAGTACCAAGCTGTAGGCCAGGGCTACCGCGCCGAGCGACTCGTGGGCCGCGCGCCGGAGCTCCGGCGGAAGGTGCGCGATAACCTGCTTCCCATACTGAAGGTGGTCGGCCGTGGCGGTACCAACCAGTCCCGTGATGGCCGCCGCCATCCCGCCGCCGAGGGCGTCGTCCACCCCGTCGAAGCCGGGAAGGAACGGATCCCTTGCAGTGGAAGGAGCCTCCTCCGCTGCTTCTGCAGGGGCCGCCCGGCGGCGATCCGGCGTGTAGTCCAGATACTTGGGACTCAAACGCTCGATGCGGGCCTCCAGCGGAGGATGGGTGCTCAGGCTGGCCCAGGAGGTGCCGAGGGCGTCGCCAAAAAACATGTGGCTGGCTTCCTCCACCCGCGGATGTTCGATCTGGGCCGTTCCACTGCGAATCTTGGCGAGCGCACCCGCCAACCCGTCAGGGTTGCGGGTAAACTGCGTTGCCGAGGCGTCCGCCAGAAACTCCCGCTGCCGCGAGATGGCGGCCTTGATGAGCCGGCTGCAGAGCACGCCAATGTATCCAATCACCAACAGCGCCACGGCGACCAGCAGGATGACGATCTGGCCCCCGCCCTTACCGTTTTTGCTGCGACCGCGCCGCGCCATCCCGCCGAAGAGGCTGGCGCGTCCCACGCCGAATAGCACATGCTTGCCTACCATCGAGATGGCGAGCAACCCGGCGATGACCACAATGAGGCGGAGGTTCAGGCGCACATCCTCGTTCACAATGTGGGCAAACTCATGTGCGATGACGCCCTGCATCTCATCTCGGCTGAGGGCGTCAACGGCGCCACGGGTTACGCCAATGACGGCATCGTTCATCGAGTGCCCGGCAGCAAACGCATTGATCCCCGCTTGGTCGAGAATGTAAACCGGCGGTGCGGGCATCCCCGACGCAATAGCCATCTCCTCCACGATGTTGAGCAGGCGCTGCTCATCTAAGTTGTCGGTCGAATGATCGAGGGGGCGCCCGCCCAGGGACTCTGCCACCGCAGCACCGCCCTGCCGCACGGCCAGCCACCGGCTGCCGCTGCCAAACGCGAGGATCATGCCGGTGAGGCCTACAATCCCCAACAGCAGCGTGGGGGACCAAATCCCCCCGCGCCCAGCCGGTACCCACACGCCCGTATACGACAAGATCAGCACGATGGCCACGTACAGGGACACGATCGTCAGTAACACCCCGCCAACAAAGAGCAGCACCAGATACGTAGTATTGCGACGGGCTTCGTCCTGATACGAAAAAAAGTCCATAGGTAGGTCAGGCTACGGTCCAAGAAGCGCAGCGGGCTGGGAAAAGGCCGAGGGGCGCGTCTTAAAACGAGACGTCCGGGGCTGCTTTCTCGGCTTCGTCTTCAATCTGAAAGAGCTCGGCTTCATTAAAGCTGAAGGTCCCCGCAATAAGACTGCTGGGAAAGACTTCCCGCCGCGTGTTGTAGTTCATGACCGCGTCGTTGTAGGCCTGCCGCGCGAAAGAGATCTTGTTTTCGGTAGACCGCAGCTCCTCCATCAGTTGGGCCATGTTCTGGTTCGCCTTCAAGTCGGGGTACGACTCCGAAAGGGCAAACAAACGCCCCAGCGTTGAGCCGAGTTGTCCTTCAGCCTTGGCCAGTTGCTGCATTTTACCCGGCTCCCCAGGATCCTGGGCAGCGCTCTCTTCAGCTTGCTGGGCCTGGTTGCGGGCCTGAACCACGGCTTCGAGGGTTTCCCGCTCGTGCTTCATGTAGCCCTTCGCCGTTTCGACGAGATTTGGGATGAGGTCGTAGCGACGCTTGAGCTGGACGTCAATCTGGGCAAACGCGTTTTTGTAGCGCTGGCGCAAGGTCACCAGCTTGTTGTACATGCTCACAACAAAGAGCACCACGATCACGAGGAACGCAATGGCAAGAATAGCGGCAATCATAGCGTAAATGGAATGAAAAAAGGAAAGCGCGGAAGACGCAGGCTACGAACGGCCCGGTATCGCTGAAGGCGTAACATAGGCACCACGGCGGCCAACTTCAGCCGTGCACCGTATGCGGATGCTGCCGGTCAGGGTTGCACACGGCTCCGTTTTACGGGCGAAGTAAAGCAAAAACCGCACCTGCACAGCCATGCATCTATGGTGATGTGACGAATTAGATACGGTAGCGCTTTCATAAGGTCAATACCACTTTTTACCTAAGCTATTTAGTTGATTTAGTGCATCAGCTTAATTAAAAAGGAAGCGCACCGTCAACTGTTGCCCCGCTGGTGCTACGCCTTCAGCCATTTTTACCCATCTTGCCGGTATCCCCATGCGTTGTCTTCTTTTCCTCGTTCTCTTTCTCGCAGTACCTGCGCTGCAGATCGCGGGGGCTGCCGACAGTGCCGTGCAGGAGGCCGGAAGCGCCCAACAAGTGGAAATGCTGGCCTGGACGCTCAACAACCTGTGGATTATGATTGCGGGAATGCTGGTGTTTATCATGCACCTGGGATTTGCCTCGCTCGAATCTGGCCTCACGCAGTCGAAAAACACCGTCAACATCCTGTTCAAGAACGCGATGATTATCTGTATCGGGATTCTGACGTATGCGCTGTGCGGTTTCAATATTATGTACCCTGGCGACTTCAACGGCGTGATTTCGCTGGCCGCCGTATCCAATTTCATCACCGTCAGCCCGGCTGATGCCGAAGCGTTGCTCTCCCCCGCGTACAATGCCGGCTATACGTGGTACACGGACTTCTTTTTCCAGGCGATGTTTGCAGCGACAGCTGCAACGATCGTCTCCGGCGCGGTGGCCGGCCGGATCAAGCTCTCGAGCTTTTTGCTGTTTGTGGCACTTTTTCTGACGCTCAGCTACCCTGTGACGGGCGCGTGGCACTGGGGCGGGGGGTTTCTGGCGGCGCTTGGCTTCTACGATTTTGCGGGGTCCACCATCGTACATTCGGTAGGCGGGTGGGGAGCCCTTGTGCTGGCAGCGCTGCTCGGGCCGCGGCTGGGCAAGTACGGAGCCGACGGGTCGGTGCGTGGCATTCCGGGCAGCAACCTGTCGCTAGCGACGGTCGGCGTGTTTCTTCTGTGGTTCGGATGGTTTGGGTTTAATGGCGGGTCGGTGTTGTCTGCCGATGCGGCAACGGTGTCGCTGGTGCTCGTAACGACGTCGATGGCCGCCGCTGCAGGCGGCCTGACCGCCGGGCTCATTTCATGGATGCAGGATGGCAACCCCGACCTGACGATGGCCCTGAACGGTATCTTGGCCGGCCTCGTGGGTATTACCGCAGGCGCCGACCTGATGGCGATCTGGGAGGCAGTCGTCATTGGCGCTGTAGCCGGAGGTATCGTGTACGCGGCCATCATTGCGGTCGATCAGTATTTGCAGATCGACGACCCGGTTGGGGCCATCAGCGTGCACCTGGCATGTGGCATCTGGGGGACGCTCGCCGTGGGGCTGTTTGGCAGCATGGCAGGGCTGGCCCAGTTTGGCTATCAGCTCGCGGGTATCGGCGCGGTGGGCGTTTTCACCGTCGTGTTTTGTACCGTCGTCGGGCTGGTGTTGCGTTCGACGATAGGGCTTCGGGTGGCGCGGAAGGAGGAGGTAAAGGGGCTCGACCTCGGCGAGCACGCCATGCGCGCCTACCCGGACTTTGCCCTCCAAGGCAACGGGTACGCTGAAGAAGCTACCCCGGCCGGCTAAGACACGAGCCAGGCGCGGGCCTCTTTCCTGTCCCGTGCGCCACTTATCGTCACCGCTGCTTACAGACCAACGGCATTATGAAACTACTCACGGCTATCATCCGCCAATCAGCACTCCCCGATGTGGCGCAAGCGCTCCGTGCGCACGGGGTGGAAGGCTATACGCTCACAGAGGTGAAGGGCCACGGGGAGGCCGCTGCGCCGGAAGAGGTCTACCGCGGGGCACGGGGTTCGCGCGAGCTCATCGAGCGCATCAAGCTTGAGATTGCCCTACCCGAGGCCAGCGTCGAATCCGTCGCTGAGGTCATCCTCGCCGCGGCCCAGACCGGCGAGGTCGGCGACGGGCGGCTCTTTGTGGCGCCTCTTGAGGCGGCCTATCAGATTCGGACCGGGGAAGCGATAAAGCCAGCCGCTGCGTCCTCTTGAGGCTGCGTCCTCTTGAAGGGATGCCCAAATGGCGTACCTACACCAGCGTATACACCAACGCCGCCCGGCGCGGGGTGCACCGGACGGCGTGCGGGGTGATGCGTGATATCGGCGCAGAGGTTAGGCTTCCACCGGCTCCGCAGCTTCCGGGTTGATGGTTTCAAAGAGGAGCCCATCTGCGCCGGCTGCCACATCGATGCGGATGGTTTCCCCCGGCTCAATCCAGCCCGAGAGCACCTCCTCGGCGAGCTTGTTTGTGACCTGCCGCTGCAGCACCCGCTTCAGCGGGCGGGCGCCGAAGGCCGGATCGAAGCCGCGCTCCGCCAGCCAGTCCTTCGCCGCGTCCGTAAGGACCAGCTCCAGCTGATGGCTCTTGCGGGCCAGCCGCTGGATGCGGGTGAACTGGATGTCCACGATCTGGCGAATCTCCTGCCGGCCCAGCGGGCGGAACATGACCGTCTCATCGACCCGGTTTAGGAACTCGGGGCGGAGCTTTTTCCGCAGCATCGTCTGCAACTCATCGTTCAGCCGCTCCTGCGCAGTGGCAGAGAGCGGGTCGCCGTCCAGCGCATCCATATGTTGCTGGATGATGTCCGAGCCGAGATTGCTCGTCATGATGACGATGGTGTTCTTGAAATCGGCCACGCGGCCCTTGTTGTCGGTGAGGCGGCCATCCTCCAGCAGCTGCAACAGGATGTTGAAGACCTCCGGGTGCGCCTTCTCGATCTCGTCCAGCAGGATTACGGAGTAGGGCTTGCGGCGCACGGCCTCCGTGAGCTGCCCGCCCTCGTCGTAGCCGACATAGCCAGGAGGGGCCCCCACGAGGCGGCTTACGGCATGGCGCTCTTGGTACTCGCTCATGTCGATACGGACCATCGCGTCCTCATCGTTGAAGAGGAACTCGGCCAGCGTACGGGCGAGCTCCGTCTTCCCCACGCCGGTGGTACCGAGGAAGATGAAGGAGCCGATCGGCCGCCCTTCTTCCTGCAGCCCGGCGCGGCCCCGGCGCACGGCGTGCGACACCGCCTTCAGCGCTTCCGGCTGCCCAACCACCCGTTTCGCCAGCTCGTCTTCCATCCGGGCCAGCTTCGCGCGCTCGCTTTCCAGCATCTTCGAGACCGGAATGCCCGTCCATCGCGAGACGATATCGGCGATGTCCTCGTCGTCGACCTCCTCTTTCAGCAGGGAGCCTTGATCCTGGATCTCGCGCAGCCGCTCCTGCGCCTCGCGGGCCTGTTGCTCCAGCGCAGGGATGCGGCCATAGCGGATCTCGGCGACCTTCTCGTAATTGCCTGAGCGCTCGAGGTTTTCCGCCTCCACGCGGGCCTGGTCGATGCCCTCCTTGGCCTGCTGCACGGTCTGGATCAGGTCCTTCTCTTTCTGCCAGCGGGCGCGCAGTTCGTCGCGCTCTTCTTCGAGGTTTGCGATCTGCGCATTGATCTGCTCGATCTTCACCTCGTCCTGCTCGCGCTTCATGGCCTCGCGCTCAATCTCGAGCTGACGGATCTCCCGCTCCAGCTGGTCGAGGTCCTCCGGCATGGAGTCGATTTCGATGCGGAGCCGCGCAGCCGACTCATCGATCAGGTCGATGGCTTTGTCGGGCAAAAAGCGGTCGGCAATGTAGCGATGGCTAAGCTCGGCTGCAGCGATGAGCGCGCTATCCTGAATGCGCACGCCATGGTGCACCTCGTAGCGCTCCTTCAAGCCGCGCAAGATGGAGATGGTGTCCTCCACCGAGGGCTCATCTACGAGGATCATCTGGAAGCGCCGCTCCAGGGCTTTGTCTTTCTCGAAGTGCTTCCGGAACTCGTCGAGCGTGGTGGCGCCAATCGCACGGAGCTCGCCCCGGGCCAGCGCCGGCTTCAGGATGTTGGCCGCGTCCATCGCCCCTTCCGAAGCGCCAGCGCCAACAAGCGTGTGGATCTCGTCGATGAACAGCAGGATTTCGCCATCAGACTCAGCGACTTCCTTCACGACCGACTTGAGCCGGTCTTCAAACTCACCGCGGTACTTCGCGCCGGCAATGAGTGCGCCCATGTCAAGTGCCACAATGCGCTTCTCCTTGAGCCCCTCGGGCACGTCGCCTTGCACAATGCGGATGGCGATGCCCTCGGCAATGGCGGTCTTGCCGGTGCCCGGCTCGCCGACCAGCACGGGGTTGTTCTTCGTGCGGCGGGAGAGGATCTGCATGACCCGGCGGATCTCCTCGTCGCGCCCGATCACCGGGTCGATCTTGCCGTTGCGCGCCAGCTCGTTCAGGTTGCGGGTGAAGCGCTCCAGCGCCTGGTACCGGTCCTCCGCGTGCGGGTCGTCGGCCCGCTGGCTTCCGCGCACCGTCGCCAACGCGCTCATGATGCTGTCTTTGGTCACGCCCTGCGTTTGCAACGCTTTCCCGACAGGGTCAGCCGCAGCCGCCAACCCGATGAGGAGGTGTTCGCTGGCTACGTAGTCATCACCCATCTGCTCGGACTCGGCAAGGGCGCGGTCGAACACCTTCTTGAGCGCCTCGCCAACATACTGGTCCGACACGCTGGCCCCTGTTACGGTGGGGAGCTTGTCGAGCGTATCATCGACTTGTGCGCCCAGCCCTTTAAGGTTGGCTCCCACCTTTTGCAGTAGGGAGACCACAATGCTATCTGGGGCGTCGAGATAGGCGCGCAGGAGGTGGGCGGGCTCCAGGCCTTGGTGGTTGTACGAGGCCGCAAGCTCGAGCGCTTGCTTGACGGCCTCCTGCGCTTTAACCGTGAATTTCTGCAAGTTCATGTGCGGCACCAAATCTATTGCGTGGGGGTCGTATACATGGGTGCAGCCGGTGCGTCAGGCATGGCTGCTGCTCTTCTTCCTGGACGAAAAGTGTACCATCGTGCGGGGCGTGACAGGATGGCAGCTTTTGACAGAGGGGCGCGCTACGAGGGCGGGGGCGACGCGCTTTGCCCATGCCGATGCGAAGGGGGCCCTCGGGGCACTAATATCATGTGAATATGACGCACTGCGTTATGCGCGATGAATCAATATGACGCACTGCGTTATTACAGTCTTGCATCCGTAGATAGATGCCCACAGACATTTTGCTGAATTGATTGACGGAGGTCAGCCATGAGTAAGAAAACGAAAGAATCGAACGTACTTGAGACCGTACGCACCGAACTCAACGAGCAGAGCCGTAACGTGTGGCTTGCCGGGCTGGGCGCGCTGGCCACTGTGGAAGAGGAGGGCACCAAGCTGTACGACTCCTTCGTGAAGCGGGGTGAGTCGCTCGTGAAGCGGGGCGAGGACTTTGAAAAGCGCCGCAGCGACGAGGTAAAGCAACTGGTTTCGGCCTTTAACGAGCAGCAGGAAGCCCTCGGGAAGCAGTTTACCGACACAGCTGATGACCTGACCAAGGCCGGCACCGATGCCGAGCAGACGGTACTGACGGCCGTTACCGATGCGCTTGAGCGTATTGGCGTGCCAACGCGCCGCCGCGTTCGCGACCTGGCCGACAAGGTGCAAGACTTGGCGCTAAAGGTGGAGCACCTGACGCTGGCCCTGGAGCGTGGCGTGGCCCCCGCTGACACGGAGGAGGCCCGTACCACCTTCATGATCTCCCCAGACGACGAAGGGTGGAAGGTGCAGCTGACTGACTCGGACGCTACACCAGAAATCTTTGAAACGAAGAAAGCAGCGGTAGAGGCCGGTCGCAAGATGGCCAAGGCACACGCGCCGAGCGAGCTTATTGTGCAAAAGCAGGATGGCACCATTCAGGAGACCTTCTCCTACGACGCCGAAGCGTAGTACGCAGCACGTAACATGCTAACATCGCGGAGCCCATCGCGCCTTGGCGCGGTGGGCTTTGTTGATTCGTCGCATCCGTCCCGGCGCGTCACGCCATCCTCACAGGGTAACCGTCAACGTCTTTCCGTACGGGCGATACAACGAGGTAGCATATGCTCTTACAAAGGCCCAAAGAATTATGTCAACAACTGAAAAGGTCGACGAATCCCACGCGCCTGATGGTTTGCTTGGACAAACCTTCTTAGCTGGAGGAGATCACGTCGCGCTTCGCCTGTGGGAAGAAGCCCCTGGCGACGCCGAGCACAAGGAGCCGTACACGCGCCCGTACGAGACGGTCGGATACGTGATCGAGGGCAAGCTGGAGATCATAGTCGACGACGAAACCATCGTGTTGGAAAGTGGGCAGTCGTGGGTGGTGCCCGCTGAGGCGAAGCGGACGTATCGCATCCACGAGCCCCTGGTTGCAGTGGAAGCAACGGCACCGCCCGCACGCCACACCTGAAGTCCACACCTGAAGGATCTGTGCCGGACCGTACCCTGTCACGCTGTTTTACATAACGCATACAGACCCATGCCTGAAGGTCGCATTCAATCATTCGACAACGACGCCGGCGAAGGAACCCTCATCGGAGACGACGCCGATTCAGCCCATGCGTTTTCTCGCGATGTGCTTAAAGATTACAAAACGGGTGAACTGGTGCATTCCGGGCAACGCGTAACCTTCCGCGTGGAGGACGGTACGGTGGTTAGTGTGCACCGGGTGACGACCCGTGGGTACGAGTAGCGTAGAGGAAGGGCCATCGTAACACGCGCAGCCCCCGCTGGCACGTAGCCTGCGGGGGTTGCGCATTCCGTAGCATGATCTACGTATGCTCACAAGCAGCAAGCCTTGCGTCGGTCAGCTTCCGCCGGACACGACGGTCGCGTCGATCAGATCGGTTTCTCCGTCGGCGTGGCTATCGTGCCAGAGGAGGAACCGCACCTGCGTCGTCCCTGCAGCTCGCGGGTACAGGTGCACGTGATCACCATGGAAAAGCTCACCTTCTGTACCGTCGCCAATCGTCACTTCGCCACTGCCATCAAAGAAGAGGACATCAGCTGGTGCGCTGGCATCCACCGCGTAGCGGGCTTCGAATTCCCCGCCTTCCTGAAGGGTGATCTCATCGCCATCTGCGGCGAAGATGCGCACGGTAAACACGGTTTCCTCATCGCCCTCGGACATCTCCGGAAGCGCGTCGATGGACCAGCCGTCCGCCTCGGTCCACTCGCCGATCTCGGTGGCGGTGCCATCCCGAGATTCGAGCACCAGACGCGCCAATTCGGCTTCATCGTCGTGTGCTTCCTCCACGGTTACGTCGATCAAATCAGTGCTACCGTCGGAGTGGCTTTCGTGCCAGAGGAGGAAGCGCACCCGGGTGGTGCCTGCGTTTTGCGGGTAGAGGTGGACGTGGTCGCCATGAAAGAGCTCGCCTTCCTCGCCACTGGCCAGGTCAACTTCGCCGCTGGGGTTAAAGAAGAGCACATCATCGGCGGCGTTAGCGTCAACGGCGTAGCGAGCCTCAAACGCCCCGCCCTCCTCAAGGGTCAGCTCGTCGCCGTCCTCGTCGAAAATACGAACGGTGTAGACCGATTCGATGTCGCCTTCCGTCATGCCTGGCAGCGCGTCGATGTCCCAGCCGTCGGCTTCAGTCCATTCGCCAATCACCTGGCCGGTGCCGTCGCGCGCTTCGAGCA
This sequence comes from Bacteroidota bacterium, assembly GCA_009908945.1. Taxonomy (GTDB): domain Bacteria; phylum Bacteroidota; class Rhodothermia; order Rhodothermales; family Salinibacteraceae; genus Tc-Br11-B2g6-7. Next base: position 30,596 of record JAAAOI010000191.1, on the reverse strand, counting down.
CGACGCGCGCAAAGTCAGAGTGCTCGCCGTCATCATCTACGACGGAGTCGCAGGCTGTAAAAAGAACGAGTGCGGGCAGCAGCAACAAAAGTGCAAGCCGCATGATGCTTGAGTCGTGTAGCATGAGTCGATGGAGCATAAGGTGATGTAGGGTAGCTTGTGATGAAGAGTGAACGTGGGGGTACCTTTCCTGCCTGTGGGTCGTGAGGCGTATGCCTGCAGACATTGTAGGGCAGACGTTGTCGAGCGGGTCAGTGGTTGTGGTTCAGCAAGGGTGGAGGAGAGCGTGCGTCAGAACTCGACGCGGTAGGTGAGGACGAGATTGCGTCCGGGCTGTGGGGCGACGTCTTTTATGCGAGACGTGTGGTTTCGCCACGTTGCGTCCGTGATGTTGCGTCCCCGGAGGCTCAGGCGATGGAACGTCCCACGAGTCGTGAGGCGGAGGCCAAGCTCAGCATAGGCGGTGTGGTATCCGTCCGTTGGCTGCTCGGGGCGGCGTTCGGTCCCACCGACGGTGACGGGATGGGGGACGCGCCGCTGAGCGGCCGCTGCGTCCATCCCAACGGAGCCAAAGACGCGAGGGCCCACGTAGCGTACCTCAGCGCTTCCATGCAACGGCGGGATACGCGGCAGTGGGTTATCGGCCATCCGTTGGGTGGCTCGCACGTAGCTTGCGGTAGCATCTACCACAAGCGAGGGGAGCACCTCAATCTGTGCACTGCCCTCCGCGCCCCAGAAGTCGGCGTCCCGGCCGGTGTTTTCGAACACGGGCGTCACGCGGCCAAAGTCTCCCGTGCGATCGATCAGAACGGTAAGGCCGGTGTTTCGCGTAAAAATGTAGCCCGCCACGCGGTTAAAGAAGCCCGTCAGTTCGCTCCGAAAGCGCCCGTAATCTGTTCGCAGAAAGATATCCAGCCCGAGGCCCGTTTCAGGATCGAGAGACGGATCGCCGATGTCGTACGAAAAGTCAGCCAGGTGCGGGCCATCGGAGTACAGCTCCTCGAGGCCTGGTGCACGGTAGGAGCGGGCGATGCGCGCGCCGAGCGTCCAGGCAGGCGCCACATCGTAGAGGGCCGCAACCGAGCCGGAGAACCCGGCGAATGAACGCTCGGTGACGGGCTTGGTGATGCGTTCGCCCTCGCTTGAGCGCACGCGGATGTCAGCCTGCGAGCGGGGGGTACGGCGTTGAATATCGACCCGCGCCCCGACCTGGAGGCGCAGTGGCGACAGGTTCAGATCTTCATAGCCGTACGCCGCCACATTCCAGGTGTCCCCAGACCGTGTGCCGGGCGAGAGCCCGCCGGCCCCCAGCGACCGGCCGGTGTAGGAGACCCCCACGACGCCCTCGGTGCGAAGGTCGCGTAGGTCATGCTGGTGACGCGCGACCAGGTTGACCTCGCCGCTCGTCTGCCGAAAGCGCGTTCCCAGGATGTCAGCCTGCCCATCGCGCCGGAGCTCGATCTCATCGTGCTCGTAGCGCGTCAGGTTGGCGTCAAGCTCGATGGTGCTGAACACCCACAGGCGCTGCGCATACGCCGCCCGAAAGCGTCCTACCTGCCGCGTGGCTTCGATGTCGACGCCACCGGGGTGGCCGCCCTCGATGAGCTCGCCATTGAACTCGCCAGGGACGCCATACACATTGTCATAGAAGCGATACGACGCGCCCACGAGACCCCACGACGGCAAGTAGCTCGCGCCGAGGCTCCCATTGTACGTGGTCAGCCCGGTAGAAGGGAGGTCTCCTTGGGGGGTGCGCGTATCTTCTGCGCCGCGCCCGGAGAGCTCCGCGCGAAGGGCCAGCGGACCGGCGGGTCCGGTAACGGTCAGCCCGGCAGCCCGGCCGTTGTTCATGGACGCAAGCTGGCTGGAGAAGGTGCCGGTAAGCTGGGCAGGCTGCGCTCGCGGAATGTCGTTGCGGATGACGTTCACCACGCCGCCCAGCGCCTGCGCGCTGTACAGCAGCCCGGCAGGGCCCCGAATGACCTCCATGCGCTCGGCCGTGAGCGGCTCCACCATCACACCGTGATCGGCGGTGGTCTGGTACAAGTCACCCGTACGCTGGCCGTCTTCCAGCATCAATACGCGGTCGCCACCCATTCCGCGAATGCTGGGCCGGGTAGCGCCGGGCCCGTTGTACTGCGCCGAGAACCCGGGCACCCGGTTGAGGGTCGCCGGCACGGAACTGGAGAGCCGGCGCTGGAGCTCAGGACCCGTCACCACCGACGTGGGACGGTATACCTCTGCTGCTGCCCGAGGACGCCGGCTGTCGGTCACCACAACGTCAGGTAAATCCAGCGCCGTAGGGGATAGGGCCAGGGTAACGGTTGTCGTTTCACCGGCCTCCACGGTGAGCTCTCGGGATCGTGAGGCGAAGCTGACAAAGCTGACGCGTAAGGTGTAGGTGCCCGGCGAGAGGCGCTCAAACGAAAAGCGCCCATCGGTATCCGTGGCCTGGCCTCGGTTCGTAGCCCGAAGTGCGACACTTGCGCCGGGCAGGGGGGCCCCTGAGGTAGCCTCCACAATCTGGCCAATGATTCGTCCCGTGTCTTGCGCAGCTACCGCCTGTGGTAGGAGCAGCCCCAGCACGCTCACGGCAATGCATCTACAAAATATCTGCCACACCATACGTCTGCCTTCGTCATCAACCCATTACGGAGTGCCGGACGAATGACCGGCATCGGTAGAGCAACCCCAGGGCGGCTGCTCGTACAAAAACGCAGGAGGGCAACGGTCGTCGCACCCGCGGTGGGGTACGGGGAGTCCTCCTGTGCGTGCTCAGCCCTGTGCCGGGGGGGCGCGGGAGAGCGAGCGGGCGAAAGAAGCGAGGTGAGGTGCGGCAGGTGCCTTCAGCGCGGGCGTCACCAGGAGGAGAAGTGTACCATCTGCTACTCCCCACCGATGCCGCCATGACGCGAAAGTCACAGAGATCACAGGCCGAGGGGTCAGCCTGGGCGTCCATTGCGAGTGGGCCTTCATGCCACGGGGCGCTGTCGGTGTGATGGTCTGCCCCCACCGCATGAGAAACGAAGTGAAACGTGGGCCCCAGCAACCCGCCGAAAACAAAGACGGCGACCAGCAACGCAGCGTATGTTTTGCGAGACCCAGGCATCCGAAAATGTACGGTCGAAAAAATATAGCTCGCCAATGCGCTTCTCTACGCGAACGTTCCTGTCCGTACGTATTTTGTACACACATGCCGGGCGAGTACCAACGGCAGCGCTATGATGAGCGACGGGTACATGGCCGTGTCCTCACGGCATAACCCATAGATAACACCTCCGCTACGATTCCAAGAAAACCCGGTCTTGGAGCACAGGTACACGTGGTTGTCATGACAAGCCAACCTACCGTCATGCTTCACGTTGTACCAACCAATGCTGTATCACACACGGCTACTGCACCATGGGCTCGACCATAGAAGAAATCACGACCGATGTACTCATCATTGGCGCCGGAGGAGCCGGCGTCCGCGCCAGTATTGAACTGGCCCGACACGGGATTGACTGCCTGGTGCTCGGCAAGCGTGCGCACGGCGACGCCCATACCATCTGGGCAGCTGGCGGCATCAATGCCTCACTGGGCACACTGGACCCCGACGACCGGTGGGACATCCACGCGGCAGATACGCTGAAAGAGGGCCACTTTCTGAACCAACCGGAAGCCGTGCTCACGCTGTGTCGCGAAGCGCCGTACCGCGTGCTGGAGCTGGACGAATGGGGAGCAGACTTCAACAAAGCTGAGAATGGGCGCATCAACCAGCGCTATTTCGGCGCGCAGTCGTTTCGCCGCACGTGCTTTGTGGGCGACCAGACGGGCAAGGCGGTGCTCACCGCGTCCATCAATGAGGCGAAGCGCCTGGGCGTACCGTACCGTCAGAATATCTACGTCACCAAGCTCCTGAGAGACGATACGGGAGTAGTTGGCGCGATGGGGGTGGACCTGGACACCGGGCAGCTGGCTGTCCTTCGGGCACGTGCCGTGGTGTTGGCCGCAGGGGGGCACACCTCCGTGTACAAGCGCAGCTCCTCGCGTCCCGATGAGAACACGGGCGACGCGCAAGCCCTGGCGCTGGATGCCGGCGCCACGCTGCGCGACATGGAGATGGTGCAGTTCCATCCGACCGGGCGGGCCTGGCCTGAGGAAGAAGCCGGGCACCTGGTGACCGAAGCAGTCCGTGGGGAAGGTGGGCGCCTCTTCAACACGGAAGGGGAGCGCTTCATGGAGCGGTATTCTCCCGACCAGATGGAGCTGGACGCGCGCGATGTAGTGGCACGGGCCAACTACCGCGAAATACAGGAAGGCCGCGGCACCGAACGCGGCGGCGTCTTGCTCGACATCTCGCACCGCGACGCCGACTTCATCAAGGAACGGCTACCCCGCATGTACGAGATTCACCTGGAAGACGGGGTGGACATCACCGAGGAGCCCATGGAGGTAGCCCCCACGGCGCACTACGCGATGGGTGGCGTCGCCGTTGACTTCAGCACGGGCGCGACCGACGTGCCCGGCCTGTATGCCGTAGGGGAAGCGACCTCCGGTGTCCATGGCGCCAACCGCCTGGGCGGCAACTCCCTCGCCGAAATCTTCGTGTTCGGCAAGGTGGTCGGAGCACACCTGGTCGACGCGCTCGCCGAACATCCGCTGCGGCCCGTGCCCGAGCAGGCGGTGGATGCACATGCGGCCGAGCTCGCGGCACCGATGGAGCGTACAGAGGGGCCGACGCCTGACGCCCTGAACGAGCAGATTCGTGAGGTCATGTGGAACGCCGGCGGCATCGTGCGGCGCGAGGAAGACCTGCTGAGCGGGCTTGCTGCGCTTGGCACGATCCGGAAGCAGGCCGCTACCATGCGGGTTGATGGGGACATGACGTCATTTGCCTTTGAGCAGGGCCGCAACGTCCACTGCATGCTGGACGCAGGCGAGGCCATCCTGCGCAGCGCGCTGGAGCGCACCGAGTCGCGCGGCGCGCACTATCGGGACGACCATCCGGACACCGATCCGGCCTGGCAGCGCAACATCTGCGTACACAAGACGGCCGACGGGCTAACGCTTTCCACCACGCCTGCACCGGAGGTCCCTGAAGCTGTCAAAGAAGCGCTCCAAGAAAACCACACCCTGGATTACCACCATCTTGAGTAGGTGGGCTACAGGCCGTTTGGCATGGTTTCTCGGGCAGCGGTCAGGCGCAACGTGTGGCCGCTGCTTGCGTATATATAGGACGCCCAACAAGCCTGTGCAGGCTTCGAAAAAGCACAGGAGCTCGCAATCTTTCAGGTCTTACAATCGCTGCTGGAATGAACATTCAACCGTCGCAAGCCAAGGGAGAAGCGTGGTGGGACGACTTTCGTGAACTGCTGGATGACCAAAATGACTGGCCCACGCAGTACACCTTCAAGTTCATTGCTGCCACGTCGGAGTTGGAGGCGCTGAAAGCGCTGTTTGGGAACCACCCCGTGCGTATCCGTAACTCCAGCAAGGGCAACTACGTGAGCGTCACGGCCCGCCTCCGCATGGAGTCGAGCGAGGAGATTGTCAACGTCTACAAATCAGCCGGCGACGTGGAGGGCGTCATCGCCCTGTAGCGCAACAGCCCGGTAGCGCAACAGCTCAGTAGCGCGATAGCTGGGATACTCGGATACCCCGATAGCGCGCGGTACCCCGATTGTCTGGCTACGCCTCGGGGACGCCGGCCAGGAGGTCACGGTAGAAGTCGAGGGTCTGCTCAGCAATGCGCGTCCAGCTGAAGTGCTCCTCGACGCGCTGGCGAGAGGCCGCGGCCATCTGTTCGCGCCGGGCGGGGTTCGTCAGCAGCGCGTTGAGGCCATCGGCCAACGCCCGAGAGAAGGCTTGCGGGTCGGCCGGTTCGAAGTCACCGCTGCCGACGGGATCGAACGCTACCAGCAGGCCGGTCTCGTCCGGTACGACCACCTCCGGAATGCCGCCTACAGCCGAGGCCACCACCGGCGTCTTACAGGCCATGGCCTCCAGGTTGATAATCCCGAACGGTTCGTACACGGAGGGGCAGCAGAACACCGCCGCATGGCTGTACAGGGTAATCACCTCATCCTTGGGAAGCATCTCATTGATCCAGATGATGCGGTGGGTGCCGGCTTCCCGGGCCTCAGCCACCAGCGTCTCCATCTCTTCAGCAATCTCTTTGGTATCCGGTGCACCGGCGCAAAGCACGACCTGTGTCCCTGGCTCCAGGTGCTGAATGGCATTTACCAGGTGGAGGATGCCCTTCTGCCGCGTGATGCGGCCGACAAATAGCACGAAGGGCTCCTCCGGGTCGACGTCGTGCTTCACGAGCACGGCGGGATCCAATGTGGGCTGGTACTGCTGCAGGTCGATGCCGTTGTAGATCCGGCGGACGCGTGCGGCGGGCACATCGTAGAGCGATTGCACGTCGGTGGCCATCGACGAAGAGACCGCCACCACTCCGTCGGCATTCTCGTACGCGGTGCGTTCGACCCAGCTGCTCGCGTGGTAGGCGGTACCCAGTTGCTCCACCTTCCACGGCCGATGCGGCTCCAGGGAGTGCGTCGTAAGCACAAGTTTGGCGCCGGACAGCTGCTTGGCCAGGCAGCCGGCGAGGTGGCTGTACCAGGTGTGGCAGTGCACGATGTCGGTATCTGCCACGCGTCCGGCCATCTCCAGGTCGCGCGCCATCGTGTCCATAAACTTGCGGTGCCGCGCATCCTGCACGGGGAGTTCCGCCGGGACCTCTACGCCGTGCACCTTCAGGTTGCCGTCCGTTACGCGTTGCTCCCCAAACGCCAGCACCTCGACCTCATGGGTGCCGCCCTCCAGCGATGCCAACTCGCGCGTGAGGTACTCGACGTGCACGCCGGCACCGCCGTACGTATTTGGGGGATACTCGTTCGTCAGAATGGTAATATGCATGAGGGGCGAGCGTTGGGTGGCATAGGGACGGGAGCTGTTGCACGCAAGCTACGCAACGCCAGCGGTAGTGTCCAGCCGTCAGGCGAGGCGCTGCACGCGCAGGGCCGCCGGCTGAAGGGTGATGGTAGCGGGAAGCCAGCCCAGGAGCTCGCCGTCAGCCTCCATTCGCACCGGCACCGGGCTTTCGAGGGTGATGCGACGGCCGCGGGCGTGGTAGATCCCGGGAAGATTCCGGTGCGTGCCGCGGTAGAACCGGTGGGCATGACGCAGCAGCCAGAGGGGAGAGGCATCACCCACCGAGGTCACGTCCAGCCTTCCATCGTTCAGCCGGGCATCGGGCGTAATGCGGAGGCCCCCCGCAAAGCTGTGGCCATTGCCGATGGCCACGCAATGCGTCCGGTGAGGCGGGAGCGAGTGGCCGTCGACCGACACATGGAGTAGCGGGCAGGCCGAGCCCCGCAGCACCTGCAGGATGGCGACCAAAAACGCAAGCGTACCGCCGGGGATGCGCGGAAAGGACGGCAGGGCCATCCGGTCCAGTACGTCGGCGCTAAGCCCGACGCTGGCCAGGTTGACGAAGTGGCGCTGTACGGGCGCGCCGGCAGCGTCCACGCACGTCACCTGGCCAATATCGATATGACCTGACGCCCCACCGTGAGGCCACAAGCGGCGCAGGGCGCGGGCGAGGTCGCACCCGGTGCCTGCAAACAGCGGGACGAGCGTGGCCGCTGGATTGACCGGCGTCTGCCGTTCAAAGAAGCCGTTTACTGCGGCGTGCATACTCCCGTCTCCGCCTACACACACCACCGTATGCGTGCCCTGGCGCAGGGCCTGACGGATAAGGTGCTCGGCAGCGGACGGGCTGGGGGTTTGGTGTAACCGGTACGCCCCTACGAGTGCTTCCACCGTATGGTGTTTGCGTCGCCATAATCGGATGCTACGCCCGCCGCCGGCATGCGGATTGAGCACCACGAGCGCGCGCGGCACCGCTCCCGTATGCGGCACGGCCCCCGTATGCCCCGACGGTTTTGTCATACCATACCCTTCGTTGCCACATCGGGATGGGCCTTCACAAAATCGACCAGTGTTTGCACGTAGGTGCTAAAGGCGGGGCAGTGGATCTCTGTGCCTTCGAGGTGCGCCTGCGTGTGGTCGGACGGGTACGTCGCAGGATGATTGAAATAGTCGATGCCCTCGGGCGGGATCTGCACCCACCGGCGCAGCGGCCCTACAGACTGCAAGGCCTTCTTCAGAAGACGCGCCGGTACGGGAATCGCCAGGACGTTGCGGCCCGTCGCCCGGCCCATGGAGGCAATCATCTGCCGCACCGTGGGCGGGTTTGGGTCGCTGAGCTGATAGACCATCCCCTCGCCGTCGGGATGCTGACTGAGGGCATCCATCGCATCGACCACGAAGTCCCGGGGCACTACGTTGAGGCGGTGGTCATCCGGGTTTCCGATTGTTGGCACGGGGGCCGTGTGCTTCCACCGCATCATCCAGCGCATGATGTAGTACGGCCCGTCATACTTTTGCGTCTCGCCGGTGGTTGAGTCGCCGACCACGACGGCAGGGCGGTAGATGGTAACGGGGAGGCCCTCGCGCATACGCCGCTGCGCTTCCACCTCGGCCCAGTATTTCGTCTCCTCGTAGTAGTTATTGAACGCCTGCCCCTCGCGCAGCATGTCCTCGGTAAAGGTCCCGGGGTGCCGCCCGCTCACGTAGCAGGTACTCACGTAGTGAAAGCGTGCGAGGTGAGGACATCCAGCGGCAAAGTCGAGCATATGGCGGGTGCCATCCACATTCACCTTTAGCCCGAGCGAGCGGCTCACGCCCAGGTCATACACCGCGGCAAAGTGATACACCGCTTCGATGGCCGGCCGCAGCTCGCTCAGCCCGGGGCCAAGACCCAGGTCCGGCAGGGTGATGTCGCCCGTGTGCAGTTGGATGCGGGCGCCGTCCGGATGCGCGGCATGGAGCGTCTGCGTCCGGGTCTCAGCCTGCTTGCGAAAGCGGTCCTGCACCAGGCAGTGGATCGTGTCGTCGGGGTCGGTGCGGCCAAGCAAGCGCTCGACCATGCTGACACCGAGGAAGCCGGGAAAGCCAGTCAAAAAAGTAGCCGACATGGGCATGCATAAGGTGAAGTCAGAGGGCAGGCGGGTATAGGGGGCGACGTTGCGGGGCAGGCATGGGTTGCAACCGGGTGTCTCCGGCGGCCCGGCCGTTGTGCTCAGCTCGGGGTCCCTCGCCTCAGCAGTGCGCCACCGGGGAGGCTCCGCAGGCCGGACTACTCGACGGGTTCCAGCCCGAGGGTGGTGCCTTTCTCGATCGCCGGCACGCCCTGCGCGAGCCAGCGCGGGGCCGGTTCGTCCTTCAGGTAGTGGTCGAAGAACTGCTGCAGGCGAATCTGCCAGTCCTCGCGGTTGGCGAACGTGGTAGGCCAGTGGGGCTCGTCGTTGTAGTTGATAAGCCAGGCCGGCCGGCCAAGGCGCCGGAGCGCGGTGAACATCTCAATGCCTTGCTCCCACGGCACCGCGCCATCCTGGTCGTTGTGCATCATCAGCAGTGGGGTGGTGACCTTGTCGGCCTGGAAGATGGGCGAGTTGTCGATGTAGCGCATCGGGTACTCCCACAGCGAGCCCCCGATGCGGCTCTGCGTTCGCTCGTACTGGAACTGCCGGCTCATGCCAGAGCCCCAGCGGATCCCGCCGTAGGCGCTGATCATGTTAGCAACCGGGGCACCCCCCGCCGCAGCTTTGAAGAAGTCGGTCTTGGTCACCATGTAGGCAATCTGGTAGCCGGCCCAGCTGTGGCCCTGTATGCCAATGTTGTCGGCGTCTACCCAGGGCTCCTCCGCCAGCTGCGTCACCGCTGGCATGATGGCGTCCATGGCACTCTCGCCCGGGTATCCTTCCTTGTACCAGACGTCGGGGACGAAGACCACGTATTCGTTGCTCGTGTAGAAGCTGGGGATGATGATGGACCGATGGGCCTGGGGAGCGCGGTGGCTATGCAGGTTGTCCGAGTAGCGCTCGTAAAAATAGACGATCATGGGGTATGCCCGGTCGGCATCAAAGTCGTCCGGCTTGTAGAGGACGCCCTGCAGCGTTTCGCCGGTGGCCGAAGTCCATTCTGTGAGCTCGGCCGTGCCCCAGCGGTAGTCGGCTTGCTGCGGGTTTGCGTCACTCAGCTGCGTCATGCCCGAGAAGGAGCGGTCGCTGGTCCAGAGGTCCGGGAATTCCTGAAAGTCCTCCCGGGTAAAGAGCAGCCGGTCAGCGTTTTCTGCTTTGCGCAACGCGCCGAATTGCTTGGCGTCGAAGACAAGCTGTTCGGGCGTCACGGCGTCAGCTGCCGAGCCTTGGTAGAAGCCGCTCCGCTTGTCGTGTTGATGAAACGCGGACAGGAGCAGCGGCTCCTCGGGGTTGATGGCGTCCTCGTCGGGGTCCAGGTCCACGTAGCGGAAGCGGATCGTCTGCGCGCGGCCCTCTTCGTTGGTGAGGCTTTGGGAGGCGTCAGCGCCGGTGGGGTCCACGGACCACAGATCGTACCGATCGTAGAGGATGAGTGCCTCATCGTTGGTCGTCCATCCGGCGCGGCCCTGGGCGCCATCCGGATAGGGGCGGTCATTGCTATGGTCGGCGAGGTCGTGCGGGATGTCGGTGCCGACGGCGACAGGCTCTTGTGTGGTGACGTCCATCGTGTACCATCCTTGCTCCTGGCGATCCCACCAGCTGAGGTAGCGGCCGGTAGGCGAGAGCCGTGGGATGGATTGTGCGCGCTCCAGCACCATCGTGGCCTCGCCAGTCGCCACGTCAATGAGGTAAACGTCGGCGTAGCGGGGGTAGTCCCAGGAGATTTCCTGTTGATAGGGCAGGTTCGACACCCCCAGCGCCACCGCGGCATCGCCTTCATCGCCTACGCGCACGTTGGGGATGTCCTGCTGGCCCAGCTGCGTGACGCGGAAGTCGTCGGCCACGTGCACCACCGCTTGATAGGTCCGGCGGCGCTCATTGCGGAGTTGCTCGTGTTGCATGGGTTGGAGCAGGTCGTCTTGGTGGTGCCAGATGTCCACCGTTACGATCTCCTCATCCAGCATGTCGTCATGATCGGGCTCAGGGATCGGCGGTGGCTTGGCGCCGAAGAACAGGCGCTCGCCGCTGGACGAGAAGGAGATGCCTCTATACTCGCTCACGTGCCAATCGGCTGGTATCCCCTCCGTCTGCTCATCCGCCACCAGCGTAGCCTCTGCATCGCCCGTGCGCCAATGGTAGAGGCCAAAGGCATGGTCAGCGCGGGTGTCATTTTCTGCGCCCGTCGTCTCAGCGTCGCCCTCCTCAGCGGCTGACGCGTCGTCGGCCTCCTCTTCTTCTGTCGGTGCCTGCAGGCGGGCGAGAAAGGCGACCTGCGTGCCGGCCTCGTCGATGGTCATGCGGGGGTAGTGGCCCTGACCCGTCAGAAGAGGCGTCACCTCGCCGGTGGCTGTAGCCACGGCATAGACGCCATCGTTTGCGCCATCTTCCGTGATGGCGGTGTAAACGAGCAGCGTGCCATCTTCCGAAAACGCATATTCGGTCGCGTGCGCGAAGCGCGTTTCCTCACCGGTCTCAAGGTTGCGGAGGATGAGGGGCGTGCCCGGCGATTGATCATCGTCGCGAGAGGCTTCCTCCTCGTCGGTTGCGTCTTCCTCCGGCTCTTCTTCGGCATCCTCCGCGTCAGGCTCTTGTTCCAGGTGGTATGCCATCCATCCCCCGGCTTTTTCGGGCAGCTTAAACGAGGCCACGCGTTCCACCTTGTCCACCGTGCCTGTGGCCAAGTCCATTAGGCCCAGCATATCCTTTGGGCGCTCTGCCGCGGGCACCTCATCCAGCCGGGCCTGCCGCACCGAGTCGCGGGGCGGCTCGATAAGGAAGGCCGCATGGGTGGCGTCGTAGGTAAAGCGGGCGTTCGTGCCCCGCGGGACCGTGTGGCGCGTGTCGCCGGACAGCTGGTGGAGTACCAGGGTGCCGTCAGCCTGTTCAGGGCTTTTCGTCCACAGGGCCCAGGTGCCATCAGCGCTGAGGGCCCGGGAAGTGATACGGTTCCATTCGGTGTATACGTCGTGGGTCAAGGCCTCCCGCTCCTGTCCTGAGGCGAGCCCGGGCAGGAGCAGGAAGACGGCCACAAGAAACGGTAGGGTGCGAGCGTAACGAGGATGCATAGAGCGAAAAGATGGGAGAGAAGAGATAGCAGCAGACGATAGAGGGTAACAAATCCCCCGCGCATAGTCCAGCCGCCCACGGGCCGAAGGGTCACAACAAAAGAATCCCCAAAGCCATGGGAGGCCTCGGGGATGGAAGCTAAAGCGTAGAGCCTACCGGCCTTCGCCCAGAGCGAAGCCAGCAGATTCCGTTCTACGGCTGTGGCTATTCTTCCTCAGCAACCTCGACGGTGAGTACAGGCTCTGGATTGTCGATCGCCTCAAAGTCGATCCGGTGGCCCATCCGCGTGGAGGTGATGTTTGAGATGATGACGTCAAACTCTCGATCGCGCGGCCCGCGCTGGCGGTAGTAGCATGAGCCTGTAAACGTATACTGGCCGCCTTCCTCGAGAAGGTCGAGGTCCTCGTCGCTATCGGGGAAGAAAATACCTTTTCTGGCTTTGCCAAACGCCGTGCGCCGTTTAAACGCATAGCCCTGGCCTTGAGCTTCACCGAGTGTCACGCGCTCCAACTGATACTTGCCCATTGGTCGTCCGTCAAATCTGTTAAATACAAAGGATGAGAGGCCGGTGGCGCCTGCGCTTCAGGCCCATGCTTCGTGGCCGCGGTGTCGCCGCGGGCCCCCGGCTGCTCCTGGGTAGTAAATGCTCAGGGGCCTTATCGGTTCGCTTCAGGGCGTGGGGGAACCGAACGCGCGGCGCAGTCGGTACACGAACGCGCCGTCGCCATCTGTATTCGCTATCCGTGCAGCGCACCCCGCATGTCTGATCCCGCCCCGTTCGACGCCGACACCGTCCTGGCAGCCCAGGCCGGGGATGCAGCGGCCCGCGACCGGCTCTTGGCCGGGCTGGAGCCGATCTTGCGGGGCTTCTTTATCAACCGCGTGGGCAAGCGGCCGGCTGTGGATGATCTCATCCAAAATACGTTGCTGCGCGTGCACCGCGGGCTGAACGACCTAAAAAACCCCGACCGGTTGAAGGCGTTTGCCATGAAGGCGGCGCTGTTCGAGGTGCAGGACCTGTACCGGGGGCGGTACGGGCCGAAGGAGACGCTGTTCGATCCGGACATTTTACCTGAACGATCGATGGATGGCGAGGCGGGGGCTGCGGTGGATGCCGAGCGGGCCCTGTCGCTGCTGACGACCAAAGCGCGGCGCATCCTGGAACTCCGCGCCTACGGCTACCGCTACCGCGAAATCGCCGAGATGATCGACTCCACGGAGGCGGCGGTGAAGATGCAGGTGAAGCGGGCCTTCGACAAAATGAAAGAGGTGTTGGCGGCGCTGCTGGTGCTGCTGCTGGGGTAGCCGGGCCCGTGTTACTTTACAGACATGCCCTGCGGCTACTCCCGTTGAAGACGCCCGCGGGGTTTCCCCATGTTGCTGCTATCCCACCTGCTCACGCTGTTGCTCCTTACTTGCGATGAATGACCCTCTCACAAAAGCGCTGGCTGCAGATCAACTCACCGCAGAGGATCGCCAGGCCCTGCGCGAGCTGTTGGATACGGAGCCCGGGCTTCGCCAGGCGCTGGCGCGATGGGCGGCGCTGCAGGGGCTGATCCGCCAGCGCCTGCACACGGCCATACCGGACCAGCGGCTTCTGGTGCTGTACGCCCTCTCGACGTCTGCACATGCACCGGTGTTGAGTGCTGAGGAGCAAGCAGCGGCCGCAGCGGCGCGGGCAGAAATCGAGGAGGCATTGCAACAGCATCCCGGGCTTGAGGCCGTGGTAGAGGATATGCAGCGGGCCGCCGGCACGTTTGAGGCTGAGTGGCAGGCCGCAGCCGCCCGAGCACCAGGCGAAGATCCGGCCACTCGAAAGCCAGCGTCCCGGGCCGCCGATCGCCCAGCCCAGCCCGCGGTACGTCAGCGCCGGACGTCGTGGCAATACGTGGGATGGGCGACGGCAGCCGTTCTCGTCGCCGCCAGCTTGCTGCTGCTCTGGCCGCGGGAGCCGGCCCTGTCGGTGGCAGAGAGCATCCCGGGGGAGACCACCACCGTTGCGTTCCCCGATGGCTCCACTGCCCTGCTCGTCGATGCCGCACGCATCACCTACCGTCCGGGCGCGCCCTTTGACCGTACGGTGGACGCCCAGGGGGCTGTGTACTTCACCGTGACCCCGCGCGAGACGCCCTTCCGCGTTGCCACAGCGGCGGCCGAAGTGCGCGTTCTGGGCACCGCCTTTGGCGTGGAGGCCAGCGAGGAGGCCACGGAGGTGGTGCTGGCGACCGGGCAGGTGGCCCTAACGGCTGCCGGGCAGGAGGTCACCCTGACGGCCGGAGAGCGCAGTCGGGCTGCGGTAGGCGCACCACCATCGGCGCCAGAGCGCGTGGATATCAGTGAGCGCCTGGCGTGGACGGGGCTGCTCTTCTTCCGCGAAACCCCCATGGCGGTCGTGGCGGAGCGCCTGGAGGCCCGCTTTGGCCGGGCGGTACAGGTAGCCCCCTCACTGACTGACGAGCGGGTGTCGGGCACGTTTGCCAAAGACGCTTCGCTGGAGGAGATTGTGGAGGCACTCGCGGCTACGCTGGGTGCCACGGCCGCCACCGAGGACCAGGCGCTGCAGATCAAGCCCTAACGGGGCTGGCACAGCCGCATCAGCGGGCAACGTAACCTCGGTACCACGGACACGTTAGAACAGATCAGCCCTGTCATGCCGTTGTCCCGTGTCACCGCATGCGACGGCGCTACTGTATGGCGGGGTTGATCGCCGCTCGTCCATTTGTTGTGTTCCTGTTTTGCGCCTCTGGTGTCTGTGTGCTGTACTGGTGCTGCTTGTGGTAGGAACAGCGGGGCTTCCCGGTTCGGTAGCTGCGCAAGAGCTCCACATCAACGCCACCGATGTGCCCCTGCGTACCGCCCTTGATGAGGTCCGGCAGCAGGCGGGCATCAATCTGGTTTTTGCCGACCGGCTCGTAGAAGCAGCCCCGCGCGTCTCCTGCCTGTACCGCGGCACCGATGCCGCGGCTGCCCTCGCCTGCGTGCTATCGGGCACCAACCTGCGGGCCAACGAGACCCGCACGGGGCAGTTTGTGCTTGTCGCTACGGAGGCAGAGGGCCCCGAACCGCCCCCGCTCCGCGCATCGATGGCTGGATTCGTGACGGATGCTGTATCTGGAGAGGTGCTGCCGGGGGCGCATGTGTACGTCGCTTCGCTGGAGCGGGGAACGGTTACCAATGAGGCCGGCTATTTTGCGCTGCCGGCGTTGCCGGTCGGCCCGTACCGGGCGCGGGTCTCTTACGTGGGCTATGCCCCGGAGGACACCGTCTTGACGGCAGGCGCTCCGGTAACGCTGCTCGCGCTTCAGCCGCAAGAGGTTCAGGCGGAAGCCCTCCAGGTGGACGCGCGACGGTCCGAACGGTCGGATCTGGCGGTGCTGCCCGGTGTCGTAAGCACCCCGACGCGCGAGTTGGAGCAACTGCCGTCGTTTTCTGGCGAGTCGGATCTGTTTCAGGCGCTGCAGTGGATGCCGGGCATTCAGCGCGCAGGAGAACTTACGGGCGGCCTCGTGGTGCGCGGCGGCCAGTCCGACCACAACCTGTATCTCCTGGATGGCGCCCCGGTCTACCATCCGTGGCATGCGTTCAATGTCGTTTCTACGTTTCAGACGGAGACGTTTAAAAACATGAGCCTCTACCGCGATGCTTTTCCCGCAGAGCATGGCGGGCGGCTCTCTGCTGTGCTTGATGCCGAGATGCGGGACGGCAGTCAAGCGGCGCTGCAGGGCGTCGCCGCGCTGAGCTTGCTCAGCGGGCGCGTGGTGCTGGAGGGCCCGTTGCGGGATGATCTGTCGTTTATGGTGGCGGCGCGCCGCTCTTACATCGACCAAATCGCCGGTTCTCGTCATCCGGTAGAGCAGGGGGGCGTGCGCGATACGCTGCGCACCGGCTACTTCTTCTACGACCTCAGCGCCAAAACCACCTACCGACCAAGCACACAGCACCGGCTGTCACTCAGCTATTACGGGGGGGGAGATCACCTGGACCTGCGCCTGCCTTTCGATCTGTCGCTCGACTTCTCTTCCTGGCTGCGCCCGGCGGATCTATTCTTTGAGCTCGATCACAACTGGGGCAATCAACTGATCAGCGCACGGCATCAGTACCTGCCCTCGGATCGTTTCTTCGTCACGACCACCGCCTATGCCTCGGGCTACCGCGCCCGTGAGCGGTCGCTCATCCGCCCCTCTGAGGTCTCTACCATTACCTCCGCCTACGACGTCAGGCTCTGGGACCTTGGGGCGAAGGTGGATGTCGATTTCTATGCCTCGCTGGATCATCAGGTACGCACGGGGCTGCGCGTCCGGCGCCACCTGTTCGACAGCACGCTGGATGCAGAGCTACAACGCTCGCCCCGTGCGGTGGAGACGCTGGAGGAGGATAGCCAGGCGCGTGCCTACGAGCTGACCGCCTACGCACAGGACACCTGGACGCCCGGTCCCCGATGGACGATCCAGCCCGGTATTCGCTTCTCCTACTTCAGCGGAGGACGTCACGCGCACGTCCGGCCACGCCTGAATGCACGCTACGTCGCCCTTCCGGGGCTGCTATCGGTCAAAGCTGGTGGGGGCCTCCATGTGCAGTACCTCCATCGTCTCCGTGACCGCAGCACGTTTTTGTATGACCTGGTATCGAGCCGGTGGATTCCGTCGGACGAGGAGGTGCGTCCGTCTACCAGCCGCCACGTCTCCGCCGGGCTGGAGCTGCAGCCGCTGCCCTGGCTACGGCTGGGCGTGGAGGGCTACGCCCGTAGGGCACGGCATATCCTTATTCCCCGCGACGAGTTGCAACGGCCCGCCGGGTTAAATGGAGGGGGGATCGATACCGGGGCGCTGCTGGGGCAGTACGCGCCTGGGGAAAGCCGCGCCTACGGGCTGGAACTGCTGGCCACAGCTGATCTCGGGGCCTGGCAACTGCGGGCCACCTACCACGGGGGGCGATCGAAGAGCCGGTCACGAGGACTGGGAGAGGAGAGCTTTCGGCCCACGCGCTTTGACGTCCCGCGGGCACTCCGCGCCACGGTACAGCGTGAAACCGACCGGTGGATCTGGGGGCTTTCCACGGAATGGCGCAACGGCTACCCGACGACGGTGCCCGAGGCGCGGTTCGTGCTTGGTGACGTGCTGGACGACGAGCCCACGCGCTTCCTGCACCGGCCGGAGGTTAATAATGGACGGTTACCTACCTACTGGCGCACCGACCTGTCCCTGGGGTACCGCTTTGGGATGCTTGGGGCTCCGGCCCGGGTACAGCTGAACCTGTTTAACGTGTTCGGGCGGCGCAACATCGTCTCGCGGCAGTACGACCCCGCACCTGAAGCCGGCGTGACGGTGCGCAACCGGCGCGGCTTTCCGCTGCTGCCGCTCTTCGAACTACACGTGGAGTTGTAGCCGATGATGGATCACCCTGTGCACGTTCGCGCGTGGCACCGCTTCCTCGGCTGTCTGCTTCCGGCCCTGCTGTTGGCTGGCGGGGCGATGGTCGGGTGCGACAGCGTGGCCCCCGCGCCGCCTGAGCGCATCGTGGCGGAAGCGTTCCTTACCACCGGCGACTCCATGCCGGAGGTGCGTCTGCGTCGCACCCGTCCGCTGAATGCCCCGCTCCCGACCGACGGATCGGGCAGTGCCCTCGTGGACGCCAGCGTGACCCTCACCATAGACGGGACGCCGTACCCGTTTACGGCGGTAGGCGATGACGGGCGGTACACCGCGGGCGCTGCGGTGCCGCTCCCGCCTGGCAGCCGGTTCTCGTTCGAGGCGCAGTGGAACGGGCACACCGCTACCGCAGAGGGAACCCTGCCGCCGCCGGTCACCCTCGATAGCTTCCGCGTCAGCGTACCCGAGGCCCCCATCCAAGCGGTCTTGTTCGATTCCGTGTTTGTCGACCCCACCCAGCTTGACTCGTTGCAGCTCGACTCGCTGCGCACCGGTGCCGAGGATGGCTTCGCCTATCCGATTGAGGTCCAGTTCTGGTGGACCGAGCCCGCCGACCGGGCCTACTGGATCCGGACTCGCCTGCGGCCTGCCATTGAGGCTGGCTCTTCACTGGACGACTTTTTCCTGCGTCCTGAGCAGGTGCAGCAGGAAGCTGATGCTACGTGCCCGGCAGCGGAGGACTGCCCGCCTGCTGTGCGTTCATGGATCGGAGTTTATGGGGTGCCCGTAGAGGATGATACGGCGGCACTGCCGCCTCACAGCGTGCAACTGGCACTTATCCGCGGCGATGAGCCGTACGCTCGGTTTGCCGCCACGCGCGATGATCCGCCCCGACGTGAACCTATCTCAAACGTGGACGGGGGGCTCGGTATCGTAACCGGGATTGCCCTGGATACGGTCCGCGTGGAGGTTAACTAAATCCAGCCGATGCTGCTGCGCTGCAATCTTCCTCTTTCACCTTTTCCTACGCTGCGCTTATGTCCGACGCATCCGAACAGCCGCTTACCGCCGGCACCATTACCCGGCTCGTTGCTCAAAAAAAGGACCCCAACCGCGTCTCCGTCCACATCGACGGCGCGTTCGCCTTCGGGGTACACGTGGATCTCGTGCTGCGGTACGAGCTTGCTAAGGGTATGCCGCTGGACGTGGAAACGCAGCGGCGCCTGGTGGCAGACGACCAGGCGCTGAAAGCCCGGGCCCGGGCCTGGGCGTACGTCGTGAAACGCCGCCGTACCCGGGCGGAAGTTGAGCGGATGCTACACCGCGCGGACTATGCCCCCGACGTGGTGGAGCGCACGCTGGACTACTTGGAGGAGAAGGGCGAGATCGATGATGTGGCCTATGCCTCGGCGTATGCGAACGAACGCTTCCGGCTCAAAGGGCATGGCCCCATGCGTATACGGCGGGACCTCAAGAAGAAGGGCGTGCCGCCAGCAGCCATCGAGCCAGCGCTCGACGCGCTTACGGCCTCTGCCGATCTAAAGGCGGCCGCACAAGCACACGCCGAAAAGCGGTGGCCCCGTGTGGCTCGGGAAGATGATCCGCGCCGCCGGAAGAAAAAGCTGTCGGATTACCTCCGCCGCCGGGGCTTCTCGTACGAGACCATCCGGCCCATCGTCGAAGCGCTCGAAGCCGAGCATCCAAGTCATTCGGTATAGCGACGGGCCGAGGAAGGGGCAACGTTGCGGCAGCCCGCAACCACCGCCACACCCGCCGTCGAACCCACCGCAGGGCCTGTCGTATCCGACGCAGCACGGGTCGTTACTGCTGCTGTTGCAGCGCGGCTCTGTGCCGCTCCCTCGTTCAATTTGCCTTGTGTGCATGGAGACCGGCCCCACACCGTCGCTCAAGCAGGACCCCTCCCGTCGTAACCTACAGGGGCTGGATGCGGGAGCCGACCACGCGGCGCCTCCACCCCCATCTGCTGGCTGGACGCTCGGGCGCATTGTCCGCACCGTTCTCGGGGTCGGTGGGGTTATCCTGACGGCCTGGCTGATGTGGGAGTTCTCTGTGCTGATGCTTTACCTTGTCATCGGTGTCCTGCTGGCCTACGTCATCGGGCCGCTGGTGGACCGTACGCAGGGCGGGCTTGGCGGCCCGCGGTGGGTCAGCATCCTGCTGACGTTCGGCGTTGTGTTCGGCACCATCGCGTTCCTGTTGACCTACCTGCTGCCGTTTCTGGCGGCGCAGGTCACGGACATCACGCAGCAGGTCTCGCAGGATACGATCACCGAGATTGCTGGCTTCCTGCAGCAGCGCGTAGAGGAGACCTTCCCCAATACGCAGATCGATCTCATTGAAGCCGTTACCCAGGCCTTCGAGACGCTCTTCGAGCGGGACACCGTGGCCGCGTTCGTAGGATCTGTGGTAGACATCTTTGCCAATATCGTCTACGCCCTCGTGATCATCCCGATGGTTACCTTCTTCGTGCTTAAAGACGGCCACGACATCCGGCAGTCGCTCTTGGCTCTGGTGCCCAACCGGTACTTCGAGGTGTCGCTCCACATCATAGAGAAGGTGGAGCACAACCTGGGGCGCTACTTTCGGGCACTGCTGACCCAGTGCTCGTTTGTGGCGCTGACAGCGACGGTGCTGCTGTACGTTGTAGGGTTGGATTATGCGCTGGCGGTGGGCGTCTTTACCGGTCTGGCCAATACCATTCCGTACCTGGGGCCGGCGCTGGGCTTCCTGCTGGGCTCTGTAGTGGCGGTGGTGCAGACCGGCGACTTCTCGCTGATCTTCTGGGTATTTCTGGCCATGGGGGCGACACAGCTCATGGACAATGTGCTCTTTCAACCCATTATTTTCTCTCGCGCAGCGCAGACGCACCCCCTCGTGATCCTGTTCGTCGTGCTCATCTTTGCTCAGCTTGGCGGCATCGTAGGAATGATTATTGCCATCCCCCTTCTAACGACGGTGCGCGTGCTGATCCAGGAGGTGCTCTGGAGCTTGCGGACGTATCGGATTCTGGAGGCCTCCTGATGAAATGGAAATTCGCTACGGTACGCCCTTTCCTCAAGCGCGGCGACGTATGGCTGGTGCTCCTGGCGATGGCCGGGCTTCTGGCCTACCTGACCCTCCTCCCAGCGGCCCACCCGTATGCTGCGGCGGACTTCTCGCTGGGCTCAGCAGGGGCAGCGGATGAAGCCCGCGCCGTAGCTTCCGCCCATGGGCTCTCTCTGCAAGAGATAACGGTGGAGCCCCGGCAGCAGGCGGTGCTTGTGGATTCGCTTCAAGGCCGGCTGGGACGGCGCGCAGCCATTCGGCTCCTGACGGATGACGCGGGTACGGCGATCCCGGCTTACTCCTGGCACGTCACAGGGACCGCCGAGGCCGCGGGCCTCGACGCGGTGCGGATGCGCCTTACCTCCCGAGGCGGACTCTGGGCTCTCCGCTACGAAGCGACCGATGAGCCCCCACGACGAGGGGTGCATCGGGAGGCGCTGCAGTCGCTTTCCGACGAAACCCGCGAGGCCTGGGGCTCAGCCTCCGACTCGCTGGTGCAACAGCGGCTTCGGTTTATCCCCGAGGACCGTAGAGCGAGCGTGACTGCCGATAGCGCCGGTGAGGCGACCCAAGCGCCTGATGTAGACGCGTCTCGCTGGCATCTCGGGGCCGCGCAGGCAGAAGCCCTGGCACGCTATCATCTGCGGCGCACGGCGCTGCGGGGCTACACGTGGAGCCTGGATTCGCTACAGTACCAGTCCCAATCGGTTGTGGCTGCAGCCCCGGGTTCGCAGGTGGTACGCGCCCACTTTAGCGCGGCCCCGGGGCCCGCGGGCGTGCCGTTTCGCACCGTCGCCACGGTCACGGCAACCGGTCATCTGGCAGGGCTTGCAACGGAGGTGCCAGCGCGCACGGACCGGCAGGGGGCGGCGCAGGAAGCTTCCGCAGCAGACGCCTCCGACCTAATCTCCATGCAGGCGGTGGCCGACGGGCTTACGGGGCTCGGCTACGTTGGCTTAGCTATCGGGTTTTTGGCCGTATTCATACGGAGGCTGGGAGCGCGGATGATTGACACCCAGGCGGCCCTGCGCGACGCTGTGGCCGGGGGCCTGCTGGCGGCAGCGCTGGCGGCCTCTGTGGCGCTACCGGAAATCATTGATGACACTGACGCCCTGTGGCTGGGCTTGTTGATTGGATCGGTGGCGCTGAGTTTTATGGCCGTCCTGGGCGGACTTGCTATTTTTGCGGTCTCCAGCGCCGTCGATTCGTACACGCGCGAGGTGTGGCCCGTAAAGCTGGAGACGCTCACCCTTGCCCGTCGGGGCAGCTTGCGGTCCGTTCCTGCTGGCCTTGCGCTGCTGCGGGGCGTAGGGCTGGGCCTGTTGCTGCTGGGCGCCGTAACCACGCTCCTGTGGGCCTGGCCGAGCATCCCGCTGACGCAAGAAGGAACCGGCCTGAGCCCGCTTACCGACCTGCCCTTTTCGCATGCCTTGTTTTGGGTCTCATCGACGGGCTGGTACGCCCTGTTCGTGGGCCTGCTGGTCATCCTGGGCTTTGGCGCGACGCTCTTTCGCTGGACCAAGCACGGCGCAGGCGTCATTGGGGGGCTTGCGCTAACGTTTGCGGTGCTGCAGATCACACCAGCGGAGACCGGCCTGCCGCCCTACGATTGGCTCGTGGCGGCGATGGTCGGCCTTGGCATCGGCTGGGCCTTTTGGTACTACAATGTGTTCACCTGCATCATCGGCTTTTTCGTGCTCCACGTAGGGTGGGCCGCAGCGCCGCAGTGGCTCATGACGGCCGCCCCCTTTGCCCTTGACGCCCTGCTCGCTGCTCTTGTGGTCTTGGCCATCTGTGGCATAGGGGTGATTGGGCTTGTGAGCGGACGTACCGGGCAAGAGCTGGCGCCGTACGTGCCGGAGTACGTTCGCGAGATCACAAGGCAACAGCGGCTGGAGCAGGAGCTGGACATCGCCCGCGACGTGCAAAACTCCTTCCTGCCGCGAACTGTGCCCCGGGTGGCCGGCGTGGATGTAGCGGCCATGTGCCTGGCGGCCTATGAGGTGGGGGGCGACTACTACGACTTTATTCTGTTGGATGACCACCGCCTGGCCATTGCCATCGGTGACGTTAGCGGGAAGGGGATTCAGGCCGCTTTTTATATGACGCTCGTGAAAGGAGCCGTGCAGGCCCTGGCGCGCGAATATGATCGCCCGACGGAGGTCCTCCAGCGCCTAAACGACCAGTTCTACGCGAATGCCCCGGCGGGAACGTTCATTACCATGATCTACGGCGTGCTCGATCTAAAGCAACAGACCTTTACGTTTGCACGAGCTGGACACAATCCACTGTTGGTTCATCGAATGGGACAGCGCCTCCCGACCTCCCTGCGCCCAACGGGAATGGCCATCGGCCTGACGCGCACCGCCGAGTTCAAGGAGCAACTGAAGGCGGTAACGCTGGCACTGGCGCCTGAGGATTTGCTGGTGTTCTTTACGGACGGTATAACGGAAGCTACCGGGCGGAGCCGGGAGCAGTATGGAGAACCGCGGTTGGTGCAGAGCCTGGCCAGCGCCGCTGATGCCGATTCAGCAGCGGGGGTGTTGGACGGCCTCCGCGCCGATGTTCGCCTCTTCACCAATGGGGCAGCACGGGCCGATGACATGACGGCCGTGGTGCTCCGCCTCGCAGCAACGCCGGACGGAAGCGCGCGTGCAGACGGTGCCGCGGAAGCAACGCCATCCTTGACGGGAGATTCGCACGCGGTGGGTGCACGCTAACGTATAGGCTCCTATTCTATAGGGCCTATTGCATTACTGTAGACCTACCGCTTGAACGCATGACCTCCACTACTGCCGCCACCCCGTACCCCGACACCCAGGAGGCCGTGGCCACCGTCCGCGAGCGTACCCCCCATGTGCCCCGCCTGGCGCTGGTGCTGGGCTCCGGTCTGGGCGACCTGGCAGAGGCCGCAGAGGAAGCGGTTACCATCCCGACGACGGACCTGCCGGGTTATCCGCACTCCACCGTAGCAGGACACGACGGCCAACTCGTGTTTGGCCGCATCGAGGGTGTCGACGTCGTGTTCATTCGGGGGCGCGTGCATCTGTATGAAGGGCATCCGGTGCGGGCCGTGTCTTTTCCCATCCGTCTCGTGTATGCCCTCGGGGCACGCCAGCTCTTGGTGACGAACGCCGCCGGCGGCATCAACCCGCGCTGCACGCCCGGTACGCTCATGTTCATCACCGATCACATCAACTTCGCCTTTGCCAACCCACTCGTCGGACCCAACGACCCGGCGGGGCCGCGCTTTCCCGACATGTCGGAGCCGTACGATAGCGCCTGGGTGGACCGTGCCGAAGCGCTTGCGCTTGCCAACGGCATTGCCACCGAACGGGGCACGTATATCTGGACGCGCGGGCCAAGCTACGAGACGCAGGCTGAAATTCAGGCCTACCGCCTCCTTGGGGCGGATGCCGTCGGGATGAGCACTGTGCCTGAAGTGATTCAAGCCCGGCACGCCGGAATGCAGGTGCTCGGGCTGTCCACCATCACCAACTATGCCGCTGGGCTGGGGGAGGAGCCGCTCGACCACGACGATGTGCTGGCTGTTGGGCAGGACATCCGCGCCACCCTGGAGCAGCTCGTGCGCCTCATTTTACGTGATCTCCCGACCTAACCCCCGACGGACGCCAAGATCCGGCCTGAACAAACCGTTTTGGGCCGCCGTATCGCCCCTCTGGTTTTCCCTCTTCACCCATCTGCCCACGGTAGCGACGCTATGGCCGCGTACCCTTTCACCGCCATTGAAAAGAAATGGCAGGATTACTGGGAGGCTCACCAAACCTTCCGCACACCCGAAACACCCGATCCGGAGAAGCCCAAGGCCTACATCCTGGACATGTTTCCCTACCCGAGTGGCGCGGGCTTGCACGTGGGCCATCCGGAAGGTTACACAGCCACGGATATTCTCGCGCGCTACCAGCGGATGCAGGGCGTAGAGGTGCTCCACCCGATGGGCTGGGACGCGTTTGGCCTGCCGGCGGAGCAGTACGCGATCAAAACGGGCACGCATCCGCGGAAGACGACCCGGCGCAACATCGACAACTTTCGCCGACAACTCAAGCGGCTCGGGTTCTCGTACGATTGGCAGCGGGAAATCAACACAACGGACCCGGATTATTATCAGTGGACGCAGTGGATATTTCTGAAGCTGCACGAGAAAGGGCTGGCCTATCAGGCCGAGATCCCGGTGTGGTGGTGCCCACAACTGGGCACGGTGCTGGCCAACGAGGAAGTGATTGACGGTAAGAGTGAGCGTGGTGGGTATCCGTGCGAGCGCCGCCCGCTGCGGCAGTGGATGCTGCGCATTACGGCCTACGCCGATCGCCTCCTGGAGGGGCTCGACGACCTCGACTGGCCCGAGTCCACCAAGCAAGAGCAACGCAACTGGATCGGGCGGTCGGAAGGGGCCAACATCGAGTTTCCGGTAGAAGGCCTGCAGGACGAAACCATCCAGGTGTACACCACCCGGCCCGATACCATCTTCGGTGCAACCTACATGGTACTGGCACCGGAGCATGCGTTGGTCCAGCAGATAACGACCCGTGACCGCAAGGAAGAGGTTGCGCAGTATCGGCAGGACGCTGCACAAAAGAGCGAGTTGGAGCGTACGGAGCTGCAAAAGGATAAAACGGGCGTCTTCACGGGGGCTTACGCTATCAACCCGGCCACGGGAGAGCGCATCCCCATTTACGTGGCCGATTACGTGCTTGCCTCCTATGGCACGGGTGCCATCATGGCGGTCCCGGCCCACGACGACCGCGACTACGCCTTTGCCGAGCGCTACGACCTCGAGATCCGGCCGGTAGTGGAGGGCGGCAACGTGCGGCAAGAGGCGTTTACCGGAGAGGGACCGCATATCAACTCAGCCAACGATGCCGTATCCTTGAACGGGTGTGGCGTGGAGGAGGCCAACGAACGGATCATTGCCTGGCTGGAAGCGCACGGCCACGGCGAAGGGAAGGTCAATTACAAGCTGCGCGACTGGCTCTTTAGCCGGCAGCGTTACTGGGGCGAGCCGTTTCCCGTCGTGTTTGTAGACGGGGAGGCCAAACCGTTGCCCGAAGACGCCTTGCCTGTAACACTCCCCGAACTGGATACCTACGAGCCGGGCGATTCGCCCGCGGGGCCGCTCGCGGAAGTAACGGACTGGGTGCAGGCCATAGACCCTGAGACTGGAAAGCCGGCCCGCCGCGAAACGAACACCATGCCGCAGTGGGCCGGTTCGTGCTGGTACTATCTGCGGTTTATCGATCCGCACAACGATGCACAGCTCGTCGACCCGGCGAAGGAGCAGTACTGGATGCCCGTGGACATGTACGTGGGCGGCCGGGAGCACGCGGTGCTGCATCTGCTGTATGCGCGCTTCTGGCACAAGGTACTGTACGATGTCGGCATAGTCTCCACCCGAGAACCGTTTCAGCGACTCGTGCACCAGGGATTGATTCTGGGAGAGACCGAGTACACCCGGTACCTGCGCGCGAATGGGACGCCCGTCTCGGCTGAACAGGTGCATGCAGGCATCGACACACAGACGGGCGAACCGGTGCGGGCACGAACGCTCGACCCCAAAGATGTTACGAAAGCCGGGGATGCGTATGTCCTCAGCGACGACCCGTCCATTCGCGTAGATGCCCGGGCTCACAAGATGAGCAAAAGTCGCGGCAACGTGGTGAACCCAGATGATGTGATCCGAACGTATGGCGCCGACTCCCTCCGGCTCTATGAGATGTTCATGGGGCCACTGGAGCAGGTCAAACCCTGGAGCACCTCCGGCGTCGACGGCGTGCACCGCTTCCTAAACCGGGTCTGGCGGCTCATCGTGGATGAGGAGTCGGACCGGGTGAATGTGGCGGAGCACGAGCCGTCGAAAGAACAGCTGCGCGATCTCCATCTGCTGATTCAAAAAGTCACGGACGACATTGAAGGGCTGCGTTTCAATACGGCCATCGCGGCTATGATGGAGTTCATCAACAAGGCCTACAAGTGGGACGCGGTGCCCCGGGCAGTAGCGGAGCCCTTCGTGCTGCTCCTGGGGCCCTTTGCCCCACATATCGCGGAAGAACTCTGGGAGCAGCTGGGCCACGACGCCTCGCTGGCGTATGCGGCCTGGCCCGCCTTCGAAGAGCAGTACCTACAGAAAGACGAGGTTGAGATTGCGGTGCAAGTGAACGGCAAGGTGCGCGGCACCGTTGCTGTAGCGCCCGATGCGCCAAAAGCCCAGGTGCTGGCCGTCGCCCGCGCCGACGAAAATGTGGCACGCTATCTGTCTGACGCTACGGTGCAGCGCGAGATTTACGTGCCAGGCCGTATTGTTAACTTTGTTGCGAACGGCAGCGCCTGACGGACGCCCAACGCGGGCCACGTTCACGCACTCACCTGGATTGTGTACTCACCTGTATCGCCCCCCTGTGATATGCCCGAACCCCTGGACGTGCTGGCCCTCGCTGCCCACCCGGACGACATTGAACTGTGCGTGGGGGGGACGGTGTGCACCCTGACCGGCGCAGGGCACCGCGTAGGTGTAATCGACTTTACCCGGGGTGAGCTGGGCTCCCGGGGCACGCCAGAGCTTCGGCTGCAGGAAGCCGAAAAAGCCGCTGCCATCCTGGGGCTGAGTGCCCGCGAAAACCTTGGCCTCCCGGACGGCAACATCGAAAACTCGAAAGCCAACCAGCGCGCAGTGATACGGGTCGTCCGCCGGTATCAGCCGCACGTGGTGCTCATCAACGCGCTGGCATGCCGGCATCCCGACCACGGCGCTGCTGCACAACTGGCGATTGATGCGCTGTATTACGCCGGGCTGCGCAAGATCACCACGACAGAAGACGATGGGGCCCCACAGGAGCCTTGGCGCCCGCATCATGTGCTGCACTACATGCAGGCGGTACCGTTCGACCCCACCTTCGTGGTTGACGTGTCCGATGTCTGGGAGCAGCGAACGGAAGCGCTCCAGGCGTTTGCCTCGCAGTTTTACAATCCGAACTACGCTCCCAAAGCCGACGAGCCCGAGACGTTCATCTCCAACCCCGAGTTTTTTGCATGGGTGGAGGCACGGGCCCGCACCTATGGCTACCACATCGGCGCGACCCACGGCGAGCCGCTGCTCTACCGGCACGGGCCGGTGGGCGTGCACGACCTGATGGGCGTCCTGCAGCAAGAAAAGCGATTTCGGTAGGTGCTTGCATCGCAGCCACGATCCGTGCATATTACCGCTGCTGCTCAGGAAGACCCGAGCCCACGCTCGTGAATACCGCATGAGCGTCGGTGCTGCAGATCCCTGAAACAGCGTCTAAACACCATCCCCCTGGGATGCGCGGGCCCCGCGACGCGTCGCAGTGGAACGTCCGCCCCATCTATAATATATTCAAACGCTACGGCATCGCGGGCCGCGCGTATGCTTCTCATGCATTAGCTACTACATCATGGCAGATACCAGCGACTTCCGCCCCGGCCTCAACATCATCTGGAAAGACGGGCTGTGGGAGATTATCGACTACTTGCACGTGAAGCCGGGCAAAGGCGGCGCGTTTGTGCGCGCCAAACTAAAGAACGTCCGCGATGGACAGGTGCAGGACACCACCTTTCGCGCAGGGGAGAAGATCGAGACCGCACGTGTGGAGCGGCGTCCGCATCAATTTCTCTACGCGGACGACTTTGGGCTGCACTTCATGAACACCAACACGTACGCCCAATTCTCGCTTCCTCCAGAGAAGGTCGACGGACGCGAGTTCATCAAAGAAGGGGGCGCGGTCGATATCCTCTTTTACGCCGAAAACGAAGAGCCGCTGCGCACGGTGCTGCCGGCCCACGTTGAGGCGGAGGTCGTACAGACGGATCCTGGCCTCCGAGGCGATACGGCCACGGGCGCTACCAAGCCAGCGACGATCGAAAGCGGCGCCACCGTTCAAGTCCCGCTATTCATTAACGAGGGCGACGTCATTCGCGTCAGTACTTCTACCGGCGAATACCAAGAGCGCATCTCCATGGCCTGAGCGCTGCGCGTGTGCCCCTTCCTCTCATACCGATTTTCCCACCCCGTATGGATATTGACAAGATCAGAGAACTGCTGAAGGTTGTTTCAGATAGCGGCGTTGCCGAAGTAGAGATTGAGGAGGATGACTTCAAGGTGATTGTGCGGCGTAACGCCCCGAACGTGACGGTGCAGTCGCCGCCCCCTCAGAGCTACGGCTATCCGCCGTACGGCATGCCGATGGCTGCGCCGTATCCGCCGCAGGGAGGGATGCCGCAGGCAGGCGGGGCGCCGCAAGAAGGCGTGCAGCCGGTAGGCGGGATGCCCCCACCCGGCGGCGGAGGCGCCGGTGCGCCTCAGGCCGGAAGCCAGCCCCCACAACCCACGCAGCCTCCCGCGTCGTCTGCGCAGGCGCAAGACGCGCCAGACACCGAAGCGGAAGAGGAGGGGCCGCAGGGCGAGGTCGTGCACGCACCCATCGTGGGGACGTTCTACCGGGCCCCGGCCCCTGATGAGGATGTGTTCGTGGCGATCGGCGATACGGTGCAGAAGGGAGAGACGCTGTGCATCATCGAAGCCATGAAGCTGATGAACGAAATTGAGGCCGAATTCTCGGGTACGGTCACCGATATCTTGGTCGAAAATGAGGAGCCGGTAGAATACGATCAACCCCTCTTTGTCGTCGATCCGACGTAGCCTACCCCAGACCTCCGCCCTTTCTGCCTCGCCAACACCTGCCTGCTCCCGTGATCAAAAAAGTCCTTATCGCCAACCGGGGAGAAATTGCGCTCCGCGTCATCAGGGCCTGCCATGAGATGGGCCTCAAAACGGCTGTCGTCTATTCCACGGTAGACCGCGACTCCCTGCACGTCCGCTTTGCCGATGAGGCGGTGTGCATTGGCCCGCCGGCCTCGCGCGACAGTTATTTGCGCCCCGACCGTATCATTGCTGCTGCCGAGGTCACCGGGGCCGATGCCATCCATCCGGGCTACGGATTTCTGGCTGAAAACGCAGAATTTAGCGCCATTTGCGCCGATCACGATATGAAGTTCATCGGCGCCTCGCCCGACACCATCAGCCGGATGGGCGACAAGGCGCTGGCGAAGGCCACCATGCGAGCGGCGGACGTACCGGTGGTGCCGGGCTCCGAAGGCGAGATCAACGATATGGAGGAGGCCCTGGCTGAGGCGAAGGCGATCGGCTTCCCTGTGATGATTAAGGCATCGGCGGGCGGCGGCGGGCGCGGCATGCGCCTGTGCCACGAAGCCGACCAGTTCCCTAACCTGTTTCGGGCCGCCCGAAATGAAGCGGAGTCTGGGTTTGGTAACCCAGGTGTATACCTCGAAAAGTTTGTCGACAGCCCCCGGCACGTCGAGATCCAGGTCCTGGGCGATGGCAAAGGAAAAGTGATCCACTTTGGCGAGCGCGAGTGCTCCATCCAGCGCCGCCACCAGAAGCTACTCGAAGAATCGCCCTCGCCCATCATGACGTCGGCGCTGCGCGCCAAGATGGGCCAGGCGGCCGTGCAGGCGGGGGAGGCGGTGAACTACGAAGGGGCTGGTACCGTCGAGTTCCTGGTCGACGCCGACCGCAAGTTCTACTTCATGGAGATGAACACGCGCATTCAGGTGGAGCATCCGGTGACGGAGGAAGTCACCAATTCCGACCTTATCGAGTATCAGATTCGCGTGGCGATGGGCGAGAACATCCAGCGCTCCTCCATCACCGACGACGAGATCCGGGGCCATGCCATCGAGTTTCGGGTCAATGCCGAAAACCCGTTCCGCAAGTTCAGCCCCTCGCCCGGTACCATCACGGCCTTTCACCCGCCGGGGGGGCCCGGTGTGCGCGTCGATACGCACGCCTATGCAGGGTACGTGATTCCGCCGCACTACGACTCGATGGTGGCCAAGCTGATCGTGCACGGCCGCACCCGCGACCATGCTATCCGGCGGGGGATCCGTGCGCTGGATGAGTTCGTCGTGGAAGGCATTGACACCACCATCCCCTTCCACCTGCAGCTCCTCCGCAACGACCGCTTCCGCGCCGGCGCCTTCGATACGAAGTTTATGGACACCTTCGAGTTCG